>JBKHEJ010000058.1:0-13319 GCA_046540855.1 Nitriliruptoraceae bacterium | reverse complement strand
CGGCGCGGACGGAGAGGAGGTCGTGCTCGACGTCGAGGTGGTGGAGATCCGGCGCGAGGTGCGACCCGGATCGGGTGGTGAGCCGCCCGGTCCGGCGACCGACCCGCCCGGCGGGGAGGACGCCGAGGGCTGACGCCCCTGCCGGTGCGTCACGCGACGGGGCCCGCACCGAGGTGGTGCGGGCCCGCGACGTCGGTGGCTCAGCGGCCGGTCACCGCTCCATCGACAACGCCTGCAGGACGTACCAGAACAGCAGGGTCAGCGAGGAGAACAGCCGCACCGCCGCGGCCGTCTCGGTCCCCAGCGGGTAGGTCCGGTACACCTTCTGGGTGTCGTAGAGGATCGCCGCACCCGCGTAGCCGATCATCGCCACGGCGAACCAGATGCCGAGCCCCACGCCGAACAGCGTCGAGGCCACGATGGCGAGCAGGGCGAGCACGCCGCCGAACAGCAGGATGCCGCGCAGGAAGCTGAAGTCCTTCGCGGTGCGGATCGCGATGACCGACAGGGCGATGAACGCGACCACCGACAACTGGGCCGCCAGGGTGATCGTGCCCTCGGGGGCGAACTCCTGGGCGATGACGAGCGGGGTCGCGAACAGCACCACGTTCGCCGTCACGATCGCGGCGTAGGCGGCGTACTGGGCGGCGGTGGTCTCGGCGCGCGCCAGCAGCGTCGCCGACATCCACGACACGAGCATGAACCCGCCCAGGATCAACAGCCAGTTCACGCCGAGCACGAAGGAGGCGATCGAGTAGGCCAGGCCGGTGACGAACAGCGCCATCGAGCCCAGCACGAAGCCAGCCAGGCCGACGAGCAGCCGGACGTAGACGCGGGTCATGTACTGGGTCCGCGCCTCGGGCGGGGCCTGCGCGATGGGAACCGCGGGGGAGAACGACGCCATGGGTCGAACCTCTCGGGACGCAGTGATGGGGGTGGAGCGGAGCGAAGGGCTGCGCGGGAAGGTACCTGTGGCGCGGGCGCGCGGCGCAGGATCCACGCCGGGCAGCACCTCGCTGCTGACGTCGCGCCGAGCCCTCTGGTACCTTCGGGTCCGACGCGCGCCGCCGGTCGGCGCGCGTTCGCGTGGGAAGCCCTGACTCTCGTGCCGGCGCAGCGACCCGGCCCGTCCGTCCCGCCCACCACCTCGACGACCCGCGCGCCTCGCGCCGTCCGGAGGACGCCATGAAGCCCGACATCCACCCCGACTACAAGGTCGCCACGGTGACCTGCTCGTGCGGGAACACCTTCCAGACCCGCGCGACCACCGAGCGCATCTCCGTCGAGCTGTGCAACCAGTGCCACCCCTTCTACACCGGCAAGCAGAAGCTGCTGGACGCCGGTGGCCGCGTCGACCGCTTCAAGCGCCGCATGGAGAAGGCGAAGAAGTAGTCCCGCCGCACGATCGAGCTGCCCGCGCCGCCGGCCACCGCCGGCGGCGCGCGGCGTTCGAAGGGTTCGATGGCAGGCAACCTCGGTCCATCGGCCGTGGTCGTGGCCTGCGGGCGGCCGGTGAAGGGGGCAGGGTGGCATCCCGTCGCGCGCGGTGGCCCCGCCCCGGTGCCACGGCCCGCGGCGACCGCGATCCGCGAGGACCGACATGCTGCACCGACCGCTCCGCCTGCTCCCGCTGCTGCTCGCCGGCCTGCTGCTCGCGGCGTGCGCCACACCCGAGGCCGACACCCCGCGCGAGGAGGACCTGTCGGGCACGCCCGGCGACGGGGAGGCGGAGGGCGATCCGCAGGTCGAGCCCGAGACCGACACCGAGGCCGGCGGCTCCGGTGCGGAGGAGGCCACCGGTGACCGGCAGCGCGGACAGGACTTCGAGGGCGAGCCGCTGAGCGAGGCCGAGCTGACGAGCCGGACCTCCGCCTCCCTCGGGACGCACCTGGTGGACGGGCGGGGCCGCACCCTCTACCTGTTCACCGCGGATCCCGAGGACGAGCGCACCTGCACGGACGAGTGCCTGGAGACCTGGCCGGTGCTCTCCACCGGCGAGGAGCTGCCGAGCGTCGACGGCGAGGTCCGTGAGGAGCTGGTCGGGACCATCGACGCCGACGACGGCGCCCTCCAGGTCACCTACAACGGCCACCCGCTCTACTACTACGTCGGCGACGACGAGGTCGGCGACGCCAAGGGGCAGGGCATCGAGGACCGCTGGTTCGTGGTCGCGACCGAGGGCGTCCCCGTCGAGAGCGAGCCGGGCTGAGCCACCCCCCCACGCACCGATCGAAGGAGCGAGCATGGCCGAGCAACCGGACCCCGCGCACCAGCGTCCCGAGGGCGTGGACGACGCGACCGTCGATGCGGTCGGTCGCATCGGGGAGGCCTTCGAGCTGCTGGAGCGGGCGCGCGGGGCGCTGTACGAGTTCCACCAGCGCATCGGCTGGGTCGACGACATCCTCGGCGACGGTTTGGAGCAGCTCCGTGCCGCCGGCCACACCGAGCTCGCGGACGAGCTCTCCGGGACCTGGCTGGGCCGGAACGTGCTGCCGGGGATGTGGACCTTCGAGGTGGTCGAGGCCTTCGACCGCACCTACTACGAGGTGGCCGTGGCGGGCGAGCGGCGTGTGCGTGAGGCCCTCATGCAGGGTCGTCGGCACGTCCAGGAGGCGGAGCGCAAGGCCGCGCGGCGCGCGGACGGTCCCGACGACGACCTCGGCTGAGCGAGGATCCGACCGCGACCACCTCAGCGCGGGGTGCGCGGCTTCCGGCGGTATCACGGAGCGGGTACGGCCGTGAGCGGACAGTGTCCGAAAGGGAGGCGGGCGGTCCGCGGTGGGCGATGCAGCCGTCACCCTTGCGCGCCGCCAAGGTCCGGCCACGAGATGGGGGGCTCACCCCAGCGGCCGGGCCGACGGTCAGGGCCGTCGGCGCCGCATCCGTCCTCCCACCTCCCGGAGCTCCCGTGCCCGTCCGCCTGCGCCATCTCGCCGTCCCCACCCTCCTGCTCGCCCTCCTCGTCACCGTGGCCGCCGGTGCGGCCCCCGCGAGCGCGACCGAGGTACCACCCTTCGAGGACACCGCGGGCACCTCGCACGAGGTCGCCGTCCAGCGGCTGGTCGCCGAGGGCCTGATCCAGGGGTGCGACGAGGACCGCTTCTGCTCCACCGATGATCTCACCCGCGGTCAGCTCGCCTCGATCCTCGCCCGCGCCCTGGGTAGCGACGAGCTCGGCGGCGGCGAGGATGGCGGCGCCCCCCGCCTGGCCTCGACGCACACCGGCACGCCCGTCTCCTTCACGGACGTCGAGGGGTCGGTCCACGCCGAGGCGATCGAGCTGCTGGCCCAGGAAGGGCTCGTCGACGGGTGCGAGCAGGGGCGCTTCTGCCCCGAGCAGAGCGTGACCCGTGGCCAACTCGCGACGATGCTGGTCGCGGCCTTCGACCTGCCGCCTGCCACCGGCGGTGAGAGCTACTTCATCGACGGCGGTGGGACGCACGGTGCGAGCATCGACGCGCTCGCCGCCAACGGCATCAGCAACGGCTGCGGACCGGTCACCTTCTGCACCTACGAGACGGTGCAGCGCTCCCACGCCGCGGTGTTCCTCGCTCGCGCGCTGGGCCTGAGCGATGCGGTCACCTTCACGTCCTTCGAGGAGCGCCTCGCCGAACACGAGCGGCTCGAGCGGCGCGAGCAGGAGCGTCGTGAGCAGGAGCGCCGCGAGGCCGAACGGCGCCGCGAGCTCGAGGAACGCGAACGGCTCGAGGCCCCCGGGCGCGCCGCGCTCGAGGTCGCCATGGCGCAGATCGGCAAGCCCTACCGGTGGGCCGGTGCCGGCCCCCACAGCTTCGACTGCTCGGGCCTGGTCTACTACTCCTGGCGCACGGCGAACGGGGTCACCCTGCCGCGCAGCTCACGCCAGATGCACCAGGCGGTGACCCCGATCTCACGCTCCGAGCTCCGTCCGGGGGACCTCGTCTTCTACTACTCGCCCGTCAGCCACGTGGCGATGTACGTCGGGGACGGTCGGGTCATCGACGCCCCGTCCTACGGCGGCACGGTGGGGATCCGTGAGGACGGGCTGACCCGCCGCGGGGTGGTCGGGTTCGGCCGGCCCGGTGTCAGCGGCTGAGCCGCACCCGCCACACCAGCGGGCTCCTCGCCCCGGCTCCCCGCCACCTCGCACGCTGCCTCGCCCCGCCGTGGGGTCCGACCCTCCCGTGGCCGACACGGTCCGGGGGCACCGCGGTCCACCGCTGCGAACCGTTCGCGATACGCTGACGGCCTCCTCGTGGAAGGCCCCGCCGTGCGCCGCATCGTGACGCGTTCGCTGACCGTGCTACTCGTGCTGGCAACGGTGCTGGCGGCCTGCGGGACCGACGGCGACGACCCGGTCGTCGGGACCGATGACGACCCAGCGGACGAGGCGGGCGACGCCGACGACCCGGGCGACGAAGGTGAGGGCGCCGACGCGGACGACGAGGGCGACAGCGCTGACGACACGGTCACCGAAGCGCTGACGATCGCCATCGGCGGTGACGAGGGGTCGCTCACTCCGTACACCTACCGGACCGGCTACCCGGGGTGGAACCTGCTCGGGCTGGTGTGGGACACGCTGCTGGTGCTCGACGAGTCCAACACCCCCCAGCCGCTGCTCGCGTCGGACTGGTCGATCGATGACGCCGGCACGACGTGGACCTTCACGTTGCGCGACGACGTCGTGTGGCACGACGGTGAGCCGTTCACCGCCGATGACGTCGCGTTCACCTTCGACTACGTGACCGAGTTCACCTCGTCGCGCTGGACCAGCGCGGTCGACGGGGTCGTCGAGGTCACCGTGACCGGCGACCAGGAGTTCACGGTCGAGCTCGACGCGCCCGACCCGGAGTTCGCGATCCGGCCGCTAGCAGACATGCCGATGCTGCCCGAACACCTGTGGTCGCAGATCGACGACCCCGACGCGGCCACCATCGACGATGCGGTGGGCACCGGCCCCTACCGGCTCACCGAGTACGAGCAGGACCAGCGGTACCGGCTCGAAGCGAACGACGACTACTTCGCCGGCGCGCCGCGCGTCGGGGTGCTCGACATCGCCGTGTTCGCCGACCCGTCGACCGCGTTCGCCGCGCTGCGCAGCGGCGAGCTCGACATGTCGGCCATCCGGCTCGAACCGCAGCTGGTCGAACGGTTCGACGCAGACCCCGACCTCGCGGTCGCGCAGGGCTCCGGGTTCGCATCCACGCTGCTGCAGTTCAACACCGAACGTGCGCCGCTGGACCGCCCCCGGCTACGCCAGGCGATCGGGCTCGCGATCGACCCGGCCGAGCTGATCGAGGTCGTGCTGTTGGGTACCGGCACCGAACCCAACCCCGGTTTCGTGCACCCCGACAGCCCGCTCGCCGACCCCGATCTGACGCACGAGCACGACCCGGACGCCGCCAACGAGATGCTCGACGAGCTCGGCGCCACCGCCGGTGACGACGGCATCCGCACGCTCGACGGCGAACCACTGTCGTTCGAGCTGCTCGTGTACGCCGACAACCCCGCGCGGATCCGTGCCGCTGAACTGATCGGCGAGATGCTCGCAAACATCGGCGTCGAGGTGACGATCAGCCCGCAGGAGGCCACCACCGTCGACGACGCCGTGTGGCCCGGGTTCGACGTGGCGCAGGGCCGTGACTTCGAACTGTCGATGTGGGGCTGGTCCGCACCGGTGATGCTCGACGCCGGGCGCATCGCGGCGCTCGGCCACAGCGACCCGGCGATCGGCTCGCTCAACATCGGCGGGCTCGACGACGCCGAGGTGGATGCCGCCGCTGACGCGGTGCGCGCAGCGGCCGACGCCGACGCACGCGACGCGGCAGCGCAGCAGTTGCAGGCGGCGATCGCCGACGCCCGGCCGTTCGTGACCCTGTACTACGCCGACGAGCTGTACGGCTACCGGCCGGCCGCGTACGACGGCTGGGTGTTCCAGGACGGCCAGGGCATCCTGTCCAAGCTGTCGTTCGTCGACGTGGGATGACCACGCGGCGCCTCAGCGTGCGCGTCGGGCAGTACCTGGTTGTGCTGCTCGTGGCCATCGCCATCAACTTCGCCCTGCCGCGAGCGATGCCCGGTGGCCCGCTGGGCACCCTCGGTGGCGAGGACGTCGGGCTGATGACCGCCGAAGCGCGTGAGCAGTTGCTCGCCGCCTACGACCTCGACCTGCCGCTGCACGAGCAGTTCGGTCGCTACCTCGGCGGTGTGGTCACCGGCGACCTCGGTACGTCGTTCGTTGACCGTCGTCCGGTGTCGGAACGACTCCTCGAACGGCTGCCGTGGACGCTGCTGTTGGTCGGGACGAGCCTGGTGCTCACCACGGTGATCGGGGTCGGCGTCGGCGCGTGGGCCGCCGCCCGCCGCGAACGGCGTCGCGACACCGGCACCATCGTGGCGGTGCTCGCCGTCGACGCGGCCCCGCCGTTCTGGGTCGGGATGCTGTTCATCGCGCTGTTCGGCGTGCAGCTCGGGTGGCTACCGACGTTCGGGGCCCGCACCCCGGGGGGGGACGGCGGTGTCGCCGACGTCCTCGCCCACCTGGTGCTGCCGGTCGCGACCTTGACGCTGGCCGGGTTCGCGCAGACCGCGCTGATCACCCGTTCCTCGATGCTGTCGGTGCTCGGCAGCGAACCGCTGTTCGTGGCCCGCGCCAAGGGGGTGCCGCGCCGGCGGCTGATCGTCCGCCACGCGCTGCGCACCGCCGCCCTGCCCGTGCACACCCTGGTGCTGCTGGAGATGGGCTGGCTGATCGGCGGCGCGGTGGTGGTCGAGACCGTGTTCAGCTACCCCGGCGTCGGGCGGCTGCTGTTCGAAGCCGTGCTCGCCCGTGACTTCCCCGTGATGCAGGGCGCGTTCCTGATCCTGACCGTCACGGTCATCGCCGCGAACCTACTGGCCGACCTGACCTACCCGCTGCTGGACCCACGCGTGCGGCGAGCTGCCCCGGTGAGCTCGTGAACCCGGGCGCCGACTCGGCTCGCGGCGGCGGGACACGCCGCCCGCTGGCCGCGCTCACACGGTTGGGCCCGGCCGCGACCGTCGGGCTGGTGATCATGACGGGTTTCGCCCTCGTCGTCGCCGCCGGAGACTGGCTCGCGCCTTTCGATGCGACCGACCGGGTCGGCGTGCCCTACCAGCCCCCCGACGACGTGCACCGGTTGGGCACCGACGACGTCGGCCGTGACCTGTTCAGCCAGCTGCTGCTCGGCGCCCGCACGTCGCTGGCGATCGGTGCCGGGGTCGCGGTGCTGTCGATCACGATCGGCGCGCTGGTCGGCGGGCTCGCCGGACTGCTGCGCGGCGTGACCGACACCGTCGCGATGCGTACCGTCGACGTCGTGCTGTCCCTGCCGTTCCTGCCGCTGCTCGTGGTCGCGGCCGCGTTCCTCGGCCGGGGGCTCACCACCCAGATCCTGCTCATCGCGGCGTTGAGCTGGGCACGACCGGCGCGGCTGATCCGCGCTGCGGTGCTGGCGGCGGCCGCGCACGGCCACGTCCAGGCCGCGACCGCGATGGGCGCGAGCACCTGGTGGCTGTTGACCCGGCACCTGTCGTTCTCGGTGGCACCGCTGCTCGTCCCGTTGCTGGTCCGTGCGGCGATGGGCGCGATCCTGTTGGAGGCATCGCTGTCGTTCCTCGGGCTCGGCGACCCGCAGCGGGCGAGTTGGGGCACGATGCTGTACTGGGCCAACGTGCGTGCGGCCGTGCTCACCGACGCGTGGCTGTGGTGGGTGGTGCCGCCCGGCGTCGCGATCGCGACCATCGTCGTCGGGCTCGGGCTGATCGGGCTCGCCTGGGAGGAACGACTCAACCCGGCGCTGGCCGCAGGACGCCACCGTGCTGCTTGAACTGCGTGACATCGCGGTCGACTACCGCCTGACCGGCACCGTCGTGCCGGCGGTGCGCGGCGTCGACCTCGACCTCGCCGCCGGTCGGACGCTCGGCATCGTCGGCGAGTCCGGCTGTGGCAAGTCGACGCTGGTACGAACGATCCTCGGCCTGCTGCCGGCCAACGCGCGCGCCCGCGGGCACCTGTCCCTCGACGGTGAGCCGCTGCTCGGCGCGCCCGAACGCCGGTGGCAGGCGGTCCGGGGTCGGCGCATCGGCTACGTCCCTCAGGGCGCGATGAGCGGGCTCAACCCCGTCCACCGCGTCGGCGCACAGCTCGCCGAGACCCTGGTGCTGCACCGGGGACGATCACGTGCCGCCGCAGCGCGGGAGGCCGGTGAGTGGCTGACACGGGTCGGCATACCGGCCGCACGTGCCCGCGACTTCCCCCACGAGTTCTCCGGCGGGATGCGTCAGCGCGTGGTGATCGCGATGATGCTCGCCGCCGGGCCCGACCTGATCGTCGCCGACGAACCGACCACGGGGTTGGACACGGTCGTGCAGGCCCAGATCCTCGATCTGCTGACCGGCCTGGCTGCCGACAGCGGTGCGGCGCTGGTGCTGGTCAGCCACGACGTGCACGCGATCGCACCCCGCAGCGACGAACTCGCCATCATGTACGCCGGCCAGGTGGTCGAGCACGGCCCCACCGGTCTGATCACCGCGGCGCCGCACCATCCTTACAGCGCCGGGCTGTTGGCCGCGGCGCCACGTGTCGGCCACGCGTGGGTGCAGGTGCCGGGTCCCGCACCGGATCCGGCCGCGCCTCCGTCGGGTTGCGCGTTCCACCCACGGTGCCCGTACGTGCTCGAGCGCTGCCACCTCGACGTCCCCGAACCGCGGCAGGTCCACGCGCGGCTCGTGGCCTGTCACCTGTGGGACCCGGACCACGACACCCCTTCAGCGCCCAACGAGAGGGCGTTCCCCGCACTCGTCGACCACCCGGACGACCGTCACCGTCACGGCGCCGCGGTGCTGTGCGTCGATGAGGTGTCGGTGACCTTCCCCACGCGACGGCGACGCCCGGACGTCCACGCCCTTTCGGGGGTGACGCTGCGTGTCAACGCGGGCGAGGCGGTCGGTCTACTGGGACGCAGCGGGTCGGGCAAGACCACCTTGCTGCGTTGCGTGCTCGGCCTGCAGCGTCCCACCGCAGGGCGTGTGTCCATCGATGGTCAGGACCCGGCGACGCTGTCGCCGCGGGACCTGCGTGCGCTGCGACGACGCATCGGGTTCGTCGGGCAGGACCCCTTCGACACGCTGCACCCGGCGTGGAGCGTGCAACGGCTGGTCGCCGAACCGCTACGGCTGGTCGGCGAGCGGCCCGACGCGCAGCGCCTCGGCGACGCGTTGGAACGCGCCGGACTGCCGTCCACGGCGGCCTTCCGTGCCCGGATCCCTGCCGAGCTGTCCGGCGGGCAGCGGCAGCGCGTCGCGATCGCCCGCGCGCTGATCACCCAGCCCGCGGTCGTGCTCGCCGACGAGCCGACCTCGATGCTCGACGTGTCGGTGCGCGCCGGTATCGCCGCGACGCTGCGCTCGCTGCACGAAGACGGGGTGGCCCTGCTGCTGGTCACCCACGACATCGCCGAAGCCGCCCACGTCTGCGACCGGCTCGCGGTGCTCGACGACGGTGTGCTGGTCGAGCAGGGCCCCACCGCCCGTGTCGTCGGCGCGCCGGGCGCCGCCGCGACCCGCCGGTTGCTCGCGGCAACCTCGACGTCCTTCCAGGCGCACCCGACCGAGGATCCCGACAGCACCGACCATCCCCATCACACCCATCATCCCGACCGACAGGAGTGAGCATGTCCGAGACCATGTTGATCCTCGCCGTGTACGGCATGGAGGTCGTCGAAGCCGGCGGTGCGCTGGCCGCCAACGTCGCTGCCGGGGGCACGTCGCACGCCGCGGTGCTGCTGGCACGGCCGGCGATGCAGGCCGACCTGCCGGTGGCCGCCGACCACCTGGGGTTGTCGAGCCTCGAGTTCCTCGACCTGCGGGCCGGCGAGGTCCACCCGACCCCGCCTGCCAAGCGCCGGATCGTGAGCCTGCTTCGACGCATCCGGCCGACGATCGTGATCACCCAGGATCCCGACCACGTCACCTCGGACCTCGACCCCGACCGGCGGCCGGCGATGACCCTGCTGCTGGAGTCCTTGGCGCTGGCGTCGAGAGACTTCGCCGCCGAGGACGGCTTGGCGCCCCTGCCGATCCCCACGATCTACTACCTCACACCCGTCCACGCGAACTGCGTCGTGGACGTCACCCCGCACTGGGCGGCCAAGCAGGCCGCGATGGACGCGCTGTCCAGCCAGCTCGCGTTCTCCGCCGCCCACTTCGAACGGCTCCTGCCGCCCGACCACCTCGAGGTGCTGGTCCCCGGCTACCACGACCTCGCGCCCGGCGAGGAACGGGGCCGTGCCCTGCACCGCGCCATCGACCACGCCACCCACGTCGCCGCCGGGGTCGGGCACCACGGCCGTTACGCGGTCGCGGAGCGTTACCGGCGTGAAGGCGAGTTCCACCTGCCGCGGCTGCTGACGTGACCCGACGGACACGCCTCCGCTCCGCAGCGCGCACGAGGACGGAGCCTCTCCTGGTCGACCACAGGTGCTGCGTCCGGCGATCTGTGCTGACCGCGAGCGTGTGAGACCTCGCGAGGACACCGGCCGCGTCTCGCGGCCCGAGCATGGACAGCGCGACGAAGCTCGCTGGCGTCGTGCAGAGCCGCCAGCAGGTCTCCCGGGTCAGGCGGCGAGAGCGGGCTGACGGTGCTTCGGCCTGGGCGGGGCGGGAACGGCGAGGCGCAGGGCTCGAGGTAGCAGTGCACCTGCGTCGTGACGTGGCAGCCGGGTAGGAGGCTGGTCTCGCCAGGAGGTCCGGCGTCGACGGGCACCCGTGGCCGTTAGACGTCGTCGTGCTCGGACGCACGGTCGATGCCCTGGACTGGGACGCACTCGACCGATCCGCCGCAGGCCCAGGCAGTACCCTCCCACGGTCGAGGGAGCCCCCGCCGCCGCCGTGCGGGAGGGGGCTCCTGCGCAGACCCACGACGATCATGTGGGAATCCATGTGGGGTTGGTCCCCGAGCCAGAGAGTGCGAAGTGCCGAATCCGCCCGAACCCCTGTCCCACACCCCGGACTTCTCCGGCGACGTCGCGGAGATGGCCCCGCACTACTACGGCGGGCAGGCCGTCCTCGAGGGCGTGATGATGCGGGGCGCCGACCGCTGGGCGGTGGCGGTGCGCCGACCGGACGGTGACATCTGGCTGGAGTCCCACCCCACCTCGACGCTGCCGCGTCGCAAGCCGTGGCTGAAGTGGCCGATGGTGCGCGGGTGCTACGCGCTCGTGGACTCCCTCAGCATCGGGATGAAGGCGCTCGGGATCTCCGCCGACCAGGCGTTCGAGGAGGAGGACGAGGAGGAGCTGTCGAGCGCGGCGATGGGCCTGTCCATGCTGCTCGCGCTCGTGCTGTTCATCGGCGTGTTCATCTTCCTCCCCTCGGTCGCCACCAAGGGCGTCGATGCCCTCATCGGCAACGTGATGGGCGACGGGCTCTGGTTCCACCTCGTCGAGTCCGCCGTCCGCATCCTCATCTTCCTCGCCTACCTGTGGTCGATCTCGCTGCTCGGCGACATCCGGCGCGTGTTCCAGTACCACGGCGCCGAGCACAAGACGATCGCGGCCTGGGAGCACGGGGAGGTGCTCGAGCCCGAGCGCGTCGACCGCTACTCGACCCTGCACGTGCGCTGCGGGACGAACTTCCTCATCCTCGTCATGCTGCTCGCCGTGGTGATCTACACCGCGGGTGGCCTGCTCGTGCCGCCGCCGGAGGGCATCGCCTGGTGGGGTGCGGTGCTCTACCACGTCGTCCTGCGGATCGTCCTGCTGCCGGTGGTGGCGGGCGCGGCGTACGAGGGCCTCCGGCTCGGGGCCGCCAAGGGTGACAACCCGCTGGTCCGCGCGATCATGAAGCCGGGTCTGTGGCTGCAGCTGATCACCACGAAGCCGCCCACCCGCGACCAGATCGAGGTGGCGATCCGCTCCTTCGAAGCGGTGGTCCCGGCCGAGCACCGCGAAGGGCGCGTGCCCTCGAGCCTCGCGAGCCCGATCCTGCTCGCCCACGACAGCCTGCCCGTGACCCTCGCCGCCGCCGACGTCACCACCGCGACCCCCGAGGGCCACCGCCCGGCGGCCGGCGCCGCCGAGGAGCTCGGCAGCGAGGTCGCGGTCGCACCCGAGGAGGCCACGGCGTCCGACGAGGACCGCTGAGGTGCACGACACGCTCGCCCAGCTCGAGGACCGCTACCGCGACCTCGAGGCCCAGCTCGCCGACCCGGACACGGCCGGGGATGGCGAGCGCTACACCACGCTCGCCAAGCAGCACGCCGAGCTCGCCGAGGTGGTCGGGCTGTACCGCCGCTGGCGGCAGGTCCGCGACGACCTCGAGGTCGCGCGCGAGATGGCCGAGGAGGCCGCGGGAGGTCCCGAAGCCGAGACCATGAGCGGCGAGGTGGCGGCCCTGGCCGCCGAGCTCGACCGGCTCGACGAGGAGCTCAAGCTCGCGCTCGTGCCCACCGACCCCAACGACGATCGCGACGTGATCCTGGAGATCCGCGCCGCGGCCGGGGGTGATGAGGCCGGGCTGTTCGCGGGCGAGCTCGAGGAGATGTACCTGCGCTACGCGGCCCGGCAGGGCTGGCGGACCCGCACCCTGGACCGCAGCCCCCAGGGCATCGGCGGGATCAAGGAGGCGATCGTGGAGATCGTCGGGCGCGGTGCGTACGCCCACCTCAAGCACGAGTCCGGCGTGCACCGCGTCCAGCGCGTGCCGGCCACCGAGTCGCAGGGCCGCATCCACACCTCCACCGCCTCGGTGGCGGTGCTCCCGGTCGCCGAGGAGGTGGACGTCCACCTCGACCCGAGCGAGCTGCGCATCGACGTCTACCGCTCCTCGGGTCCCGGTGGCCAGAGCGTGAACACCACCGACTCCGCGGTGCGCATCACCCACCTGCCGACGGGGCTGGTGGTCTCCTGCCAGGACGAGAAGTCCCAGCACCAGAACCGCGACAAGGCGCTCACCATCCTGCGTTCGCGGCTGCTGAAGGCCGAGCAGGAGCGTGCCGCCCAGCAGCGCGCGGATGCCCGCAAGGGCCAGATCGGGACCGGGGACCGCTCCGAGAAGATCCGCACCTACAACGTCCCGCAGTCCAGGATCACCGATCACCGCATCGGGCTGAGCGTGCACGACGTCGACGCGGTCCTCAGCGGTGACCTGCAGGTGCTCGTCGAGGCGCTGCGCAGCGCCGAGCGCACCGCCCGTCTGGCCAGCCTGGACGACGACCCGCGCGACGAGGCGGGCTGAGCCGGTGGGTGAGCTGGCAGAGCAGGAGGAGCTCCGCGGCAGGGTCGCGGCGCGCCTAGCGGCGGCCGGCATCCCGACCGCGC
>JBKHEJ010000057.1:0-13477 GCA_046540855.1 Nitriliruptoraceae bacterium | reverse complement strand
GTGGCGCGAGATCAAGCCGCGCTGGAAGGCCGAGGTGGAGCGCGACGTCGCCTGATCCGCCTACACCGCCCGGCCCCGTCGGCGACGCCGCAGCCGTAGCGGTGGTTGCCCACCCGACCTTCGAGCCACGCCTCGCGTGGGTCAGGCGGCCTCGGTGTGGGCCGGCGGGCGGTCCGCCGGGTCCGCGCACCCGCTCCCTGCCGAGCGCGCCTCGGTGGCCAGGCGCGTGGAGGTGTGGTGCGCTCGCACGCGCAGCGAGGTGTCACGGATACGGGCGACGGTGGCGCGCCGCAGACGCTCGGCCCAGCGGTAGTGGCGGGCGAGCACGGCCAGCCCGGCGACGATCGCGAGCACGCCCGGCCCCGGTGTGACCAGCATCACGAGCCCGGCGGCGACCAGCGCGTAGCCGACGATCGTGTCGGCGACCATGCGGGGGCTGGGGCGCTGGAGGCTCATGCCGGGCACTCTACCTCCCGGCTCGCCCCCGGTGACCATGGTCGGACGGCCGGCCTCCGCGGCATCCACGCACACCTCGGTCGGCACGAGGGTCAGGGTGGTCGCCTCAGTTGGCCGCTCGCCACCACAGCAGCATCCACGCGGCTCAGGGTGGGCTCATCTCGCCGTCCAGCAGGGCCCGCAGCCCAGCGGCGTGGGCCTCGTAGGCACGCCGGCCGCGCCGGGTCATCGTGACCCAGGTCTCGCTGCCGGGACCCCGACCGGTCTTCGTCGTCCGCACGTAGCCGGCTTCCTGGAGGGCCTTGAGCTGCTTGGACAGGTCGGGTGCGTTCAGCTCGAGCCGCGCCTGCAGCCGTGCGAAGGTCACTTATGATCTCCATCTTGGCAACCACTTGCTCGCCGGGGTCGTGATGGTGCCCAGGGGCCCGCGAGGCGACGGGGGACGGTCCGATGCCAGGCGCGTCCTCGCTGCCGTCACGGAGCGGGCCGGGCGGCATGTCGGGCTCGTCGTTGGGCTGAGCGAGGGCGGCGATCGCTCCAGCCGCGCCTCCGGCGTGGTCACCTCAGGCGGCGTGAGGCCCGACGAGCGGACCAGCTTCCAGATCGGTTCGGTCACCAAGGTCTTCACCGCCCTGCTGCTCGCCGACGCGGTCCACCGCGGGGAGGTCACCTACGACCAGCCGCTGACGACGGTGTTCCCGGCCGCCGCAGCGCACCCCTCGGGCCGGCCGATCCGGTTGGCCGACCTCGCAGCGCACACCGCGGGGCTGCCACGGCTGCCGCGGGGGATGATGGCGATGGCGCGCCGGAGTCGCGACGACCCCTACGTCGGGTTCACCGTCGCGCACCTCGAGGCGGCGCTCACCGACCCGCCCCGGCGCCCGCCCGGTGGCCGCCCGCACTACTCCAACCTCGGTGCCGGGGTCCTCGGGGAGGCGCTCGCACGCGTGACCGGCCGGTCCTACGCGGCGCTCGTCCAGGAGCGCATCGCCGCGCCGCTCGGGCTCGTGGACACGCGGGTGGAACCCGACGGCAGCGAAGCGTCGGTCGCGACCGGCCACACCCGGCGCGGCCGACCGGTGGGTGACTGGCACCTGGCCGCACTGGCCGGGGCGGGGGCGTTGCGTTCGAGCGTGGCCGATCTGCTCGTCCTGCTCGAGGCGCACCTCGCACCGGCTTCCTCCCCGCTCGAGCCGGCGATCCGCGACGTCATGCACCCGCGCGCGCGGGTCAACCGGTCGCTCGAGATCGGGCTCGGCTGGCACCTCCTGCACCGGCGCGGGGGCGCATCGTGGTGGTGGCACAACGGCGGGACGGGCGGCTTCCGGAGCTTCGTCGGGTTCGATCCGGCGGCGGGACGCGGCGTGGCGGTGCTCGCCAACGACACCCGCTCGGTCGATCGGATCGGGCAGCGGCTCCTCGCCGCCGACCCGCCCCGCACCTCGCAGGCTGGCTAGGACCCCCGCCGCAAGGGTGCGACCGAGCCCCCGTCAGGACCCGGGTCACTCGTCGCCGGGGAGGGGTAGAAGGTCCCTGTTAGGGCTGCCTTACGAAGGCCAACCTCGCCTCAGTGCTGACGTGCCCGTACCCGGGGCACCGCCATCGTCCTTGAGGCACCACCGTCAACTCTGGAGGTGAGGCTCCCCGTGACCCTCGACCAGGTACCCACGAACACCCCGGTGACCGTGACCGCGGTCACCGCCCCCCCCGCTGAGCAGCGTCGGATGACCGAGCTCGGTCTCCGCCACGGCGCTCGCGTCGAGGTGCTGCGACGTGGCCCCTTCGGCGGGCCGCTCGCTCTGCGGGTCGCCGACGGGCTGCTGGCGCTCCGGCGCTCACAGGCCTCCGGCATCGACGTCATCGAGGAGGGCACCGATGCTTGAGCGTTCGCACCGCTCGCGCGCGGCTGGACCGCACCTGCAGGTAGCGCTGGCCGGCAACCCCAACGTCGGCAAGTCCAGCCTGTTCAACCACCTGACCGGATCGCGCCAGCACGTGGCGAACTGGCCGGGCAAGACCGTCGAGCGTCACGCCGGCACCGTCCGCATCGGTGCCCTCGAGGTGGAGCTCGTCGACCTGCCCGGGACCTACAGCCTGGCCGGTAGCTCCCCGGAGGAGCAGATCGCCGAGCAGGCCCTCCTCGATCCCAACCTCGATGCGGTCGTGGTCGTCCTCGACAGCACGAACCTCGAGCGCAACCTCTACCTCGCCGCCCAGATCGCCGAGCTGGGCCGGCCGATGGTGGTGGCGCTGAACATGACCGATTCCGCCGCCCGTGACGGCTTCGTCCTGGACGACGAGGTCCTCAGCGCCGCGCTCGCGGCACCCGTGATCCGCACCGTGGCCCGCTCGGGCACGGGGATGGACGAGCTCCGGTCGGCGCTCGCGGAACTGGCGACCGAGGCAGCAGCCCGGCAGCCGTCCGCCCCGACCTCGACCGTGGAGGAGGAGCGATGACCAGCGCTGTCCCCACCCTGCCCATCACCTACGACCCCGCGATCGAGGCCGAGCTCGAGCGCCTCACCCCGGCGCTGGCAGCGCTCGACCTCGAGGGCGAGGCCGACGCACGCTGGCTGGCGCTGCGGCTGCTGGAGGAGGAGCCGGTCGTCACCGCCCTGGTCGTCGCCACCCCCGGCGGCGCAGCGGTGGCTGCCGAAGCCACGGCCGCGATCGAGCGGATCCGCGGTGCCCTCGGCGTGCCCCCGGCGCTGGTGATCGCCGACCGGCGCTACGGCTGGGCGCACGACCTGACCGCCGCCAGCGTCGAGCGCGAGACCACACCGCGCTCGATGACCGACCGCCTCGATGAGGTCCTGACCAACCGCTGGCTGGGGATACCCATCTTCCTCGGCCTGATGTGGCTGACCTTCACCCTGGTCGTCGACGTCGCCGACCCGTTCCTCGGCTGGGTCGAGTCGGTGGTCGGAGGACCGCTGACCCGACTGGTGGTCGCGGGTGTCGGAGTGGTCGGGCTCGAGGGCAGCTGGGTCGAGAGCGCGCTGGTCGACGGCCTGCTCGCCGGCATCGGCGGCGTGCTCGTGTTCGTGCCCGTGCTCGCCATCCTCTACCTCGCGCTCGGGGTGCTCGAGGACTCCGGCTACATGGCCCGCGCCGCGTTCCTCCTGGACCGCGTGATGGCCCCGATCGGGCTGTCCGGCAAGAGCTTCCTGCCGCTGCTGCTGGGCTTCGGCTGCAGCGTGCCGGGCGTGTACGCCACGCGGGTGCTGGAGCGCCGTCGCGATCGGATCATGACCGCCCTGCTCGTGCCCTTCGTCTCCTGCGCCGCCCGGCTCCCGGTCTACGTGCTGCTCGCGACGATCTTCTTCACGGACGCCTCCGGGACGGTCGTGTTCGGGATGTACCTGCTCTCGATCGTCGCTGTGCTGGCGCTCGGTGCGCTGCTCAACGGCACCCTCCTGCGGGCTGAGCGGTCCAACTCCTTCATCCTGGAGCTGCCGCCCTACCGCCGCCCGAGTGCCCGCGTGCTGTCCCGCCACGTCGGACAGCGCGTCGGCGCCTTCGTCAAGGAGGCCGGCCCGGTCATCCTCGCCGGGGCGATCGGCGTGTGGCTGCTGCTGTCCATCCCGGTCGGCGGCAACGGCTCCTTCGCGGACACCGAACTGGACGAGAGCGCCTTCGCGGCGACCTCCCGGGTGGTGGCGCCGACGCTCGCGCCCACCGGGTTGGACAGCTGGGAGGTCACCGGCTCGCTCATGACGGGGCTGGTCGCCAAGGAGGTCATGGTCGCCTCGTTCTGGCAGGTGTACGACCTCGAGCCGGCTGAGACGCCGGAGGAGCCGCCCACCGTCGGTGAGGAGGTGCTCGAGATCGGGACCGGACTGCTGGTCGCGACCCGGGACGCTGCGCTGGCGCTGCCGGCGATGGTCGGCCTGGAGTTCGGTGGCGGCGGCGAGGAAGAGGAGGAGGATGTCAGCGGGCTCGCGGCACCGCTCACCGAGAGCCTCGAGGCCTCCAGCGGTGGCTACGCGACCGTCGCGGCGCTCGCGCTGATGGTCTTCGTCCTCCTGTACGTCCCGTGCTTCGCCACGATCGGCGCGCTCAAGGCCGAGCTCGGCTCCCGCTGGGCCCTGCTGTCGGTGGGCCTGAGCATGACGGTCGCGTACCTGGCGGCGACGGTGGTGTTCCAGGCAGGGCGGTTGTTCGTCCGGTTCTTCGCGGGAGGCTGAGACCATGTTGCTCGCCATCCGTGAGGCCATCGACGAGGCCGAGGGTCGCAGCGTCGACCTCGACGGCCTGGCCCGCCGGCTGCACGCGGACCGGGACGCGGTCCACGCGGCACTGGTCCACGCGATCGACCGTGGGTGGATCACCGGGGTCGAGGTCGCGGCGCTGCCGGAGGGGTGCGGATCCACCGGCTGCGAGCCCGTGCCGTCGCTGCCGGCCTGCAAGCGGTGCCCGTTGGCCAACTGAGCCGCACGCTCCTGCGATCCCCGGGGGAGGTCCCCGGGGATCGCGGGCGTCCGGGGGGCGTCGGCCCGGGTACCACGCTCCCGAGCCGGCCCCAAGGCCCGGTCACCTCCGCAGCGCTCGCGCCCGGTAGCGTCGCCCCGCCCCGCCGCGACGCCGCCGGCGAGGGGTCGGACCAGCGGAGGGCGTCGTGATCGCCGAGGCACCGGAGTGGGTCCAGGCGCTCGTGCTCGGCATCGTGCAGGGGCTGACCGAGTTCATCCCGGTGTCCTCCTCCGGGCACCTCGTGCTCGTCCCGGCGCTGGCGGGGTGGCCGCGGCACGGCCTCGCCTTCGACGTCGCGCTCCACGTCGGGACGCTGGCGGCGCTGCTGCTCTACTACCGGCGGGACCTGTGGGCGATGCTGCGTGCGGTCACCGTCGCCGCGCCCTCCCCGGAGCGGGACGGGTACCGCCGGCTGATCGGGCTGCTCGCGCTCGCGAGCGTGCCGGTCGCGGTCGCCGGGCTGACGCTGGACGGCCTGGTCGAGTCGGTGTTCGACGATCCGATCACGACCGCGTGGCTGCTGTTCGCGACCGCCGGGGTGCTCCTGGCTGGCGAGTGGGTGCACCGCCGGCGCGAGGCGGCGGGCACGGTCACCGCCGACGACCTCGACGCACCGTCGGTGGCGGGGGGGCCTGAGCCGCTCGGTGGTCTGCAGCGGCTCACGGTCGGACAGGCGCTCACCGTCGGCGTGGCCCAGTGCTTCGCGTTGCTGCCGGGCCTGTCCCGGTCCGGGCTGACCATCTCCTCGGGGATCGCTGCGGGCCTGAGCCGTCCGAGCGCCACCCGCTTCGCGTTCCTGCTCGGGCTGCCCGCGATCGGGGGCGCCGCGCTGGTGCAGCTGCCGGCGGTGGACGACCTCGGCACGCTCAGCGTCGCCGACCTCGTGGTCGGTGTGGTCGCTTCGGCGGTCTCCGGCTACCTCGCCATCGCGTTCCTCGTGCGGCTCGTCAGCCGTGCCGGCGTCGAGGGGTTCGCGTACTACGTGCTGCCGGTGGCGGTGCTGTCGCTGCTCGTGCTTGGCGCTGGCTGACGCCCACGACCCCCGCCGCGGCCCGGCCGCAGCGGGCCGGAAGGCTCTAACCGTCCTCGCGCACGGTCCGGCAGGCTACGCAGGGTGGTCGATGGTCCGGAGCGCGTCATGGCGGGAACCCCAGGTGCGGGTGCAGGCCCCAGCCGGGGTGGTGGCCCGCTGCCCCCGCCCCCCGGCCCGCCCCCGGGTGGCCCACCCCCGGGTGGCCCACCCCCGGGTGGCCCGCCCCCGGGCAGCCCACCACCCTTCGGTTCCGCAGCAGCGGGCCCGGGTCCCGGCCGTGGTGGTGGTGGCCTCGGCTGGCTCGCGGCGATCCTCGGGGTGCTCGTGCTCGCGCTGCTCGGCGGTCTCGGGGTGCTGCTGCTCAGCGGCGATGACGACCCGGCAGCACCGGCCGCCGGACCGGCGAGCCTCGAGCCCGCGGCCGAGGACGCCCCCGAGGGAGCGTCGAGCGGCAGGCCGGCTGAGCCGGAGGGTGGACAGGGTGACACCGACGGCGACGGAGCCCTGTCCGCGCAGCAGCTCGGCGAGCGGTTCGGGGACGCCGTCTTCCGCGTCGAGGTGGAGGGGTGCGGCGTCAGCGGCACCGGAACCGCGTTCGCGATCGCGGACGACCTGCTCGTGACCAACGCGCACGTCGTGGACGTCGACCCCACGCCGCGCCTGGTCGCGCGGGACGGCAGCTCGCTCGAGGGCACGGTCATCGGCCTGCGAGACTGGCCGGACCTGGCCGTCATCGAGGTCGCCGGTCCGCTGGACGTGTGGCTCGAGTGGGCACCGACCGAGGAGCTGGCCGAGGGCCAGTCGGTCACCGCGCTCAGCTACCCCACCCCGCTGCTGACCTTCTCGGTCGCCCCCGGAACGTTGATGTCGTTCCAGACCGAGGGCGGCGAGCGCATCGCCCTGGCCTCCGACGAGATCACCGACTACGGGTCGAGCGGCGGGCCGCTGCTCGATGACCGCGGTCGCGTCGCGGGGGTCGTCACCGAGTTCGCCGCCGGCGACGGACGCCAGGTCGTGGGGCTGAGCTACACCTACGCCTTCCTGCGGGAGGACCTCGAGGCGATCGTCGCCGCGCCGTCCACCGTGACCCCGAGCTGCTCGGGCCCCGGTGCGCCGGACCTGCCAGACGGCTGGCTGGATGACGGGTCCTACTGGGACCCGGGGGTGGACGGGTACGGGACCGACCCGGGCCTGGACGCGTTGTGGGACGCGTGCGAGGCCGGCGATATGCAGGCCTGCGACGACCTCTACCGCTACAGCCCGGTGGCGTCGGGGTACGAGGCCTTCGGGGACTCCTGCGGGGAGCGCAACGAGCCGGCCGGCTGGTGCGAGGACCTCTACGGCTCGGCTGCCCCAGGCCCAGCCGACGTCACCGGGTACGGGGACGACCCGGTGCTGGATCGGCTCTGGGACGCGTGCGAGGGCGGCGACATGCCCGCCTGCGACGAGCTGTTCGTCGAGAGCCCGGTCGGATCGTCCTACGAGCGCTTCGGGGACTCCTGCGGGGAGCGCAACGAGCCGGCCGGCTGGTGCGAGGACCTCTACGGCTGAGCCGACGTGCGCGGGGCGTCGCTGCCGCGCCAGGCCTCCCGGACCGTGACCCGGCCGCGGGTCTGGAGCACGCTGTTGCGGTAGATGCGCGCTGCCAGCGGCAGCAGCACCGCGATCGATGCCAGCGCCAGGCTGATCGCGAGCACGACCTCGGTGAAGCTCGCCACGCCGAGCGCCAGCAGGATCGGCTGGACGATCGGTGCGGTGAGCGGGACCAGCCCGGCGACGGTCGCCACCGTGCCGGTGGGGTCCGCCAGCGCGACCTGGACGGCCAGCAGCGCGAGGATCAGGACCATGATCACCGGCAGGGTGGCGCTCTGCAGGTCCTCGACCCGGGCGACGAGCGAGCCCGCGGCAGCGAACAGCGCCGCGTACAGCAGGAAGCCGAGCACGTACCACGGGACCACGAAGGCCAGCGCCCGCCAGCCGGCCGCGGGGATGTCCACCACGTCGGTGAGCAGCAGGCCGGTGACCGCGATGCCGGCCAGCACCGCGACCTGGCTCAACCCGAGGGCGCCGAGCCCGAGCACCTTGCCGGTGAGCAGCTCGGTCGGCTTCAGCGCCGACAGCAGCACCTCGATGACCCGGGACTGCTTCTCCTCCACGATCCCCTGGGCCACCCACTGCCCGTAGATGGCCAGCAGCCCGTACAGCAGGAACACCGCCCCGTACACGATGATGATCGAGGGGTCGAAGACGTCCACCGCTCCGGCGTCGTCCTCGAGCTGCTCGACCTCCAGCGGCGCGATCGCGAACAGCTCGGCGCGCTGGTCGGCATCCAGCCCGGCCGCCGCGAGCGAGCTGTCGACCTGGACGGTGTTGGCGGCGTTGGCGAGCAGCGCCTCCAGGCCCCGACCGACGGTGCCGTCGGCCAGCAGCGTCGCGGCGTCGAGCAGGGCGACGTCGACCTCTCCGGCCTCCAGCGCCCGCTCGGCCGCCTCCCGCGAGCCGAGGGGGCTCAGCTCCAGCTCCACGCCGAAGGCCTCCTGCTGGGCGAGGGCGAGCTCGCCGACCTCGGCCGCCTCGTCGCTGACGACGCCGAGAGCGGTCGGTTCCTCCCCGTTCCCGCCGAGGAGGAGCGGGAGCGACAGCCCGAGCAGCAGGACGGCCAGGATCGCGGCGTTGGAGAGCAGGAACGCCTTGCTGCGGATCCGCTCGGTGTACTCGCGCGTCAGCACCAACCAGGTCCGGTTCATCGGGGCATCTCCTCGGTGCCGGGGCGGGGTTGCGCGACCGCCTCCCGGTACAGCTCCGCAAGCGTCGGCAGCACCCACCCGAAGCGTCGGACCCGGCCGGCCGCCTGCGCCGCAGCGAGCACCCGCTGGTCGTCGGTCCCGTCGGTCAGGGCCAGCATCGAGGTGTCGCCGTCCTGCCGCAGCACCTGCACCCCTGGCAGGTGCGTCACCCACCCGGCCGAGGTGGCGCCCTCGACCTCGACCTGGAGCGTGGGCTGCTGCCGGCCGCGGCGCAGGTCCTCCACGGTCCCGGCCGCGACCAACCGTCCACCGTCGATGATCGCGACCGCATCGCACAGCCGCTCCACGAGCTCGAGCTGGTGGCTGGAGAAGACCACCGGCACCCCGGCGGCGGCGCGCTCGAGCAGGACCTCGCTGAGCGCGTCGACGCCCACCGGGTCCAGACCGCTGAAGGGCTCGTCGAGCACGAGCAGGACCGGATCGTGGATCAGGGCGGCAGCGAGCTGGACACGCTGCTGGTTACCGAGCGAGAGCTGCTCGAGGGGCTCCCGTGCCCGGGCGCCGAGCCCGAAACGCTCGAGCAGCGCCGTCGCGGTGGTGGCGGCGGTGCGGCGGTCGACGCCGTGCAGTCGCGCGAGGTAGGTCAGCTGCCGCACCGACGGCGTCTTGGGGTACAGGCCGCGCTCCTCCGGCATGTAGCCGAACCGCTCCCGACGGCTGCTCCCGAGCACCGACCCCTGCCAGCGGACCTCGCCGGAGGTGGCGTCGTCCACCCCCATGATGATGCGCATGGTGGTGGTCTTGCCGGCCCCGTTGGAGCCGACGAAGCCGTACATCTGGCCCGGTTCGACGGTGAAGGACAGCTCATCGAGCGCGAGCAGGTCGCCGAAACGGCGGGAGAGTCGGTCGATCTCGAGCATGCAGATCCTCCGCGGTGGCGCGGGTCGACGTGCTGGGCAGGACGTGCCGATGGAAGCTGGGCGACCGTAGGGCAGCGAGGGCGGTGCGTCGTCCTGCCACGGGGCGCCGGCCGGCGGCGCCGATCAGGGAGAGGAGCGGAGGCTGCCACGGGTCGCTGCATGGTGCAAGGGACGACGGTCCTGCCGGGGCGTCACCAGCGGCTGCACTCCCACAGCGGCACGAGGGCCGTGATCGCTGCGAGATGGACCTCGCGGTCGCGCTCGCACGCCGCGGGCGGCTCGCTCACCCGATCACGTCCTCGAGGAGCGCGCGGAGGTCCGCCTCGAAGCGGACGGCGTCGGAGTTCCACTCCCGCACGTGGTCGACGTCGGCGTACTCGGCGTAGGTCGCCTGCGTGCCGAGCAGCTCGGCCAGCTCCCGCGTCGGCTCGTACGGGACGGTGGTGTCGGCGGTGCCGTGCGTCAGCAGCAGCGGCACTCCCGCCGGGAGCTCGTCGGCGCGGGCGGCGTGCTCGACCTGGGCGAAGTCCAGCCCCGACCGCAGCGTCGTGATCCACCGGGTGCTGGTCAGCAGCGCCGGGATGAGCGGGGCCGGGATGCCCCGCGCCGCGGCCTGCAGCTCGAGCGTCGCTCCGAGCGATACCAGCGGGGAGATGAGCACGGCGCCACCGATCCGGTCAGCCACCTCGGAGCGGCGCAGCAGCGACAGGGCGGCCGAGGCCCCCTGGCTGTAGCCGGCGAGCACGATCCGTTCGGCGCCCTCGACCTCGAGGAGATGGTCGACCGCGGCTTCCACGTCCTGCCACTCCCGATCCCCGAAGTAGCCGAAGCCGTCCGGGTCGGCCGGGGCGTCGGGGTCGTTGCGGACCGAGACGGTCAGCGACGGCAGCCCGAACTCGTCGAGCAGCGGGAGCAGTCGGTTGCCCTCGCTGAGCGCGCCACCTCGGCCGTGCACGATGACGACCCAGGTGTCGTCGGTGGTGGCCCCGCGGGGGACGACCCGCCAGGCCGGCAACGGGCCGAGCTCCCCGGCCACGGCGATCTGGTCGAAGGCGAGCCCGAGGGTCGTGGCGGGGTCGCCGCGGTAGGTGTCGACCGTCGCCGCCACCGGCTCGCCGACCTCGGGCCACTCGCCCTCGAGGAGGGTGACGGTGCGGGTCACGCCTGCCTCGTCCAGGACCGCCTCGCCGTTGGCGACGAGCAGCCCGTCGTCGGTCACGAGGCCGATGCGGGGGAGAAGGACGTCACCCTCGGTGGCCTCGACCGTCACGGTGCCGGCGTCCGGATCGACCTCGGTCACCGTGAGGTCGGCGACGGGCTCCCAGGGGGGCGGCGCGGGCAGGAGTTGGTCGCTGTAGTACCAGCCGCCGACACCGAGCCCGACCACCAGCAGCACCGAAACGGGCAGCACGACCCAGAGCAGGGCGCGGCGCACGGCGGTCCTCCGACAGCGAGGTGGGCAGGGGTCGGGGCGGTACCGTCCCCCTGCGGCGTGACCCTGGCCGCGCAGCCTAGGGCGCGACCCCAGCCACGGCCACGCGGTCGGGTCGGCCGGAGACGACCCTGCGTGGTCGCGAGCGGGAGGTAGGTGCGGTGCCCGGGACCCTCTACGTGGTGGCGACCCCGATCGGCAACCTCGACGACCTCACCCTGCGCGCCGCCGAGGTGCTGCGGACCGTCGACCTCGTGCTGTCGGAGGACACGCGCCGCACGGGCCGTCTGCTCGCCCATCTGGACAGCGGGGTGCCGCAGTTGTCGCTGCACGAACACAACGAGCGCGACCGGACCGTCGAGGTGCTCGCGCGGCTCACGGCGGGCGAGGACCTCGCGCTCGTCTCCGATGCCGGCACGCCGACGGTGTCGGACCCTGGGCTGCGGGTGATCGCCGCGGCGGCCGCTGCCGGCGTCGATCTCGTGCCCGTCCCGGGCCCATCGGCGCTGCTCGCGGCGCTGATGGTCGCTGGCCTGCCGACCGATCGGGTCGCCTTCGAGGGGTTCCTCCCGCGGCGTGGTCGCGCCCGACGGGAACGGCTGGCGGCGCTCGCCGAGGAGCCTCGCACCCTCGTCCTGTTCGTCTCGCCACACCGTGGTGGTCAGGACCTCACCGATCTCGCCGCGGCGCTCGGGGCGGATCGGGCGGCGGTGCTCGGGCGGGAGCTCACGAAGCTCCACGAGGAGTTGCAGCGGGGCTCGCTCGGTGCGCTCGCGGCGACGGCGGCCGACGGTCTGCGCGGGGAGGTGACCCTGGTCATCGCCGGGGCGCCGGAGCCGGAGGGTGGACCGGACCCGGGCGCGGCGCTCAGCGAGGTCGCCGAGGCCGTGGCGGCAGGCCTGAGCACCCGCGACGCCGTCAGCGAGGTCGCGGCCGCCCGAGGGCTGTCCCGCCGCGCGCTGTACCAGGCGGTGCTGGAGGAGCGGGCCGGCAGGTCCTGAGGCCGCGGAGTGGGCCGGTCGGGTCGCTCGGACCCTCGCCCGCCGGTAGAGAGCACACCAGGGCCGTCCGGCGCGCGAGGCGAGCGACCTGCTAGGCTGCCGTCAGCGCCCGCCCCCTCCGGCGGGCGTCGCTCGTTCCGGGGGGTGGGCGCAGCTGCTCGCCGGAGCGAGGCGTCCCGCTCCGACGCCCGTGCCGAGCCGTGGAGGCGTCCGACGTGCCGTACATCGACACCCACTGCCACCTCGATCACCACGCCGAGCTCTCGGCTGGTGAGCAGGTCCATCGAGCCCGCGAGGCGGGCGTGGCGACGATGGTGACCGTGGGCACCGACCTCGCCTCCTCCCTGCAGGCCGTCGCGACCGCCTCCCGCTACGACGGGGTCTGGGCCGCCGTCGGCATCCACCCCAACGACGCGATGGAAGCCACGCCCCGGGTCCTCGAGCTGCTCGAGGAGCTCGCACGCGACGAGGCCTGCGTCGCGATCGGTGAGACCGGTCGTGACCACTACCGCGACCACACCACCCCGGCGCAGCAGGACGCGGCGTTCCGCGCCCAGATCGAGATCGCGAAGCGGACCGATCGCACCCTCGTCATCCACTGCCGCGACGCCTGGCCCGAGGTGCTCGCGACCCTGGAGGAGGTCGGTGCCCCCGAGCGTGTCGTGATGCACTGCTTCTCCGGCGACGCCACGGTGGTGGAGCGCTGTGCCGCCGCCGGGTACTTCCTCTCCTTCGCCGGCAACGTGACCTTCCGCAACGCGGCGGCGCTGCGTGAGGCGGCCGCCCTGGCGCCACGCTCGCTGCTGCTGACCGAGACGGACTCGCCCTACCTGACCCCGCACCCGCACCGGGGCGAGCCGAACGACCCCTCCTTCGTTCCGTTCACTGCGCGCACGCTGGCGCAGGTCCAGGGGGTCGAGGAAGCCGAGCTCCTCGAGCAGATCCTCGCCAACGCCGATCGGGCCTTCGCGCTGCCTCCCGGATCCGCCTCCGAGGGTCGTTGAACGGGCCCTGACGGGCCGCCGGAGGCTGTTGCGTGCCCAGCCGCACCCCTGTCGGCGTGCCGGAGACGAGCGTTCGGCCCGTCGGCCGGGCGCCGGTGGCCGTGGTGGCCTCGGACAGGTGGAGCACGCTCCTTCGGCCACCCCCGATCGGTACTGACCCGCCGCCGCCACGGTCACCGTGTCCGACATGACCACGCCTACCTTCCCCTCCACCGCGCTGCGACGTGCCCTCGTCGGCCTCGGCGTGGTGGCTGTCCTGTCGGTCGGCGCGCTCGCGCTGACCGCCGGCCCGACCATCGAGATCCTCGCCGACGGCACCGTCCACGACGTCCCCGCAGGTGAGGGCAGCGTCGCTGACGCGCTCGACGCGGCCGGGGTCGACCTCGGTGACGACGACCTCGTCTCGCCCGA
>JBKHEJ010000056.1:0-13539 GCA_046540855.1 Nitriliruptoraceae bacterium | reverse complement strand
TCGCCCGTCTGGCGGCGATCATCGCCGCCGCCGACCGGACCGGGGCGCCGGTGGCACCCAGCCTGCGTCATCTCGCCCGTGAGCTCCGGGCAGACGACCTGGCGCGGGTCCTGGCCGCCGCCGAGCGGCTGCCCGCGCAACTGACCTTCCCCACCGCCCTGTGCCTGCTCCCTGCGACCGTGCTGCTGGTCGGTGCGCCGATCGTGCACACGGGACTGCAGGTGGTGGGCCGTTGACCCCCGAGAGAGAGGAACACCCATGACACCGAGCACCACGCCCCTGTCCAGCCCGCCTGCCGCCTCACGCCCCACCGCCCTGGTCGCATCCGGCCCGGCCCCCGTCCGCCCGCGCCAGCGCCCCGATCGCGGGCTCGTCCGGCCGCTCACGCCCGGGGCGTGGCACGAGGAGCCGGGTCGTCGGGCCGCTCGCCTCGCCCACCCGGCCGGTCGTGACCTGATCGCCGAGCCCGCCCGCGCCGACGGTGAGGACGGCTCGCTCGTGACCGAGTACGGCCTGCTCGCCGTGGTGGCCGCCACGGTCGCCGGGGTCGTCATCCAGTGGGCGAGCGGGGGCGCGTTGGTCACCCTGTTCAACGCGCTGCTGCGACACGCCCGCAGCCTCGTCGGCGCGTGAGAAGGCACCCTCAGGTGGGGCGCACCCCGGTGCGCCCCACCGCCACCAGCCACCGCCAGCGGTGGGTCGTCGGACGAGCGGCTGACGAGTCGGGCGTGCTGAGCCTGGAGGCCGTCTGGGTCCTACCGGCGCTCGCCCTCCTCGTCGTCGGTCTCGTGCTGACGCTCGGGTTGGTCCGGGACGTGCTGCTGCTGCACGAGGCTGCCCGTGCCGGGGCGCGGACCGCCGCCACGACGACCGGTGCCCTGCAGGTCATCACCGCGGCCCGGCAGGCAGCGCCGGAGCTGGACCTGACCGTTCACGTCTCACCGGTCGACCGGCGCAACGGCGACCTGGTGACCGTGTGGACCAGCACGACCCGCATGATCGGCCCGATCCGTCACGACCTCTCCGCTCGGGCGGTCGCCCGCGTGGAACCGGTCGTCAGGCCAGCACGCCCCGAGGTCGGCATCGTCCACGGCCCGCTCGCGCCGTGAGGTGCCGTCGTGCACGGCCCGCTCGCGCCGTGAGGTGTCGTCATGCGCGGCACGCTCCCGCCGTGAGCGGCCGTCGCGGCCGTCGTGGCCGTCCGGCGAGCCGGGGGCAGGAGGGCGTGGCGACCGTCGCGCTCCCCATGCTGCTGTGGATCGCCACGCTCGCGGCGATCGCGGTGATCGACCTCGGCGCCTACCTGACCGCCGCGGCGCGGGCGCACGCCCTGGGCGACGCGGTCGCGCTGGCCGCGGTGTCCGCCGACCACGACAGCGCCCCCCACGCCGTGCCGAGCCAGGAGGCGGCGCGGGTCGCACGCGCCGGTCGTGGTGAGCTCGTCGCGTGTGCGTGCGCGCCCGGCAGCGGCCGGGCCCACGTGGAGGTCAGCGTGCCCGTGCCCGGGCTCGTGCTGCCGACCCTCGGCGCGGCCCGCGTGAGCGCGGAAGCGACCGCCGTGCTCGTCCCCCCGACCTGGTGACCCACCGCCGCCGCTCGGGCGGCTCGCGGCTCACGGCTCGCGGGCGAGCAGCAGATCGAGCACCGCGACCGCACCGGCCTTGTCGAGCGGGTCGTTGCCGTTGCCGCACTTCGGGCTCTGCACGCAGGAGGGACAGCCGGCGCTGCACCGGCAGGACGCGACCGTCGCACGGGTCGAGCGCAGGTGCTCCGCCAGCCGCTGGAACGATCGCTCGGCCAGCCCCGCCCCGCCGGGGACCCCGTCGTAGATCACGATCGTCGGCCGGCCGGTGTCGGGGTGCAGCGCCGTCGACAGCCCGCCGAGGTCCCACCGGTCGCACAGGGCCAGCAGCGGCAGCATCCCGATCGCGGCGTGCTCCGCGGCGTGCAGCGAGCCGGGGATCCGCTCCGGTGCGAGGCCGGCCGCCTCCACCGCCGCGTCGGTCAGCGCCCACCAGGTCGCCACGGTCCGCAACTGCGTCGGTGGCAGATCGAGCTCGGCCCGCTCGAGCACCTCCCCGGTGCCGACCCGCAGCACCTCGTAGCCGGTGACCCGCGTCGTCACCTCGACCTCGCCGACGGCGACCTCGACGTCCTGCCACCACACCCGTTGCGAGGTCGCCAGCAGCCGCACGTCGGTGTCGGTCCGGGGCCGGGTCGTGAGCTCGGTCGTGGGGGCGTCGGCGACCAGCGCGATGCGGCGGTCGAGGTCGAGCTCGGCGACCTCGAGCACGCGACCCTGGTGGAGGTGGATGGCGCCGGTGTGGACCTGCCGGTGGGCCCGGACCTCGTCGACGTCACCGAGCACCTGTCCGGTGGCCTGCTCGACGATGCGGACCGGTTCGCCGCCGGTGGTCCGCAGCCCGACCTCGGCCGCGGCGCGTCCGCGGCCGGTCCAGAAGCAGCGCCCGTCGCGGCGCCGCAGGCGACCCGCGGCGACGTCCGCCGCGAGCAGCGCCGGCGCACCGGCACCGAACCAGCGCACCGCCTCCTCCTCCGTCAACGGCGCCTCCTGGCACGCGCACCTGAGGTGGGGAGCGAGCAGGTAGGGGTTGGAGGGGTCGACCACGGCGTCCTCGGGGTCGCGCGTGAGCAGCTCCCGCGGGTGGGTGACGAGGTAGTGGTCCAGCGGGTCCTCCTGCGCGATCAGCACCGCGGCGGCGGCCCCGCCCCGTCGACCCGCCCGCCCGATCCGCTGCCAGAACGCCGCGGTCGTCCCGGGCCACCCGGCCAGCAGGACCGCGTCGAGCCCCGCGACGTCGACGCCGAGCTCCAGCGCCTCGGTGGCGGCGACCCCACGGAGCCGTCCGTCCCTCAGCGCCTCCTCGAGCGCCCGTCGGTCCTGGGCGAGGTAGCCGGCGCGGTAGGCCGCGACGCCCTCGCTGAGGTCCTCCAGCCCGTCGTCGGCGCGGCTCCTCCCTGGGTTGCGGAGCCGCTCGCGGGCGATCGACGCGATCACCTCAGCACCCTTGCGGGAGCGGGTGAACGCGAGGGTCTGGACGTCGGCGGCGACGAAGGAGGCGAGCAGCTCGGCGGTCTCGCGCAGCGTGGAACGCCGGCGCTGCCCGTCCTCCTCCAGCGGCGGGAGCCACAGCGCGAGGTCCCTCGCACCGTGCGGGGCCCCGTCCCGGACCACCTCGGTGACGTCCAGGCCCGTGAGCGCGGCGGCGTGCTCACCCGGGTTGCCGATCGTCGCGGAGGCGAGCAGCACCAGCGGCTCGGCGCCGTACCGCTCCAGCAGCCGGCGCAGGCGGCGCAGGACGAGCGCGACGTGGCTGCCGAACACCCCGCGGGAGACGTGGGACTCGTCGACGATCAGCACCTGACAGCGGTGCAGGACGTCCGCCCAGCGTTGGTGGTCCCCGAGCAGCGAGGCGTGCAGCAGGTCGGGGTTGGTGAGGATCCAGTTGGCGGTCCGGCGGACCGCCTGGCGCTCCTCGCGGGGGGTGTCCCCGTCGAGCACCGCGGCCCGCAGCCACGGCAGGCGCAGGCGCCGCAGCGCCCGGAGCTGGTCGTGCGCGAGCGCCTTGGTGGGGGACAGGTGGAGCACCACCGACCTCTCGTCGGCGTGGAGGCGCTCCAGGGCGGGCAGCTGGTAGGCGAGGCTCTTGCCCGAGGCGGTGCCGGTCGCGAGCACGAGGTGGCGCCCGGCGCGGGCGAGCTCGAGCGCCTCGGCCTGGTGGGACCACAGCTGCGCGATACCGTCGGCCTCGAGCCGCTCGCGCAGCAGCGCGGGCAGGTCGTCCGGCAGGGCCACACCGCGCCCGCGACGCGCCGGCAGCCGCTCGAGGTGGACGAGGCCGCCGTCCGAAGCATCCTCGGGCGCGAGCGCGAGGCCCGCGTGGTCTTCGAGCGCACGGGGTGCCGTGCCCGCCGCGGTGCGGGCCAGGATCTCGAGGACGTCGCGCGGGTCGATCGTCGGACCTCGTGTCGAGCGGCGGGAGCACGCTACTGGCCGGTACGACCACCGCAGAGCTGACGCCGGTCCCCGGCTCCGACCACCGAGCCCCCCGTGGCACGGTCACTAGCATCGCCGACGGCGGCTCGCGCGCCGACCTCGCGGCACCGCGCGTGGCGGGCGTCGGTGCGGACCGCGGTCGCCGGGCGTGGGAGCGACAGGAGCTGGCGTGGACCTCGACGAGCGGACCGCATCGAGCATCGCGGCCTACGACGAGCATGCCCGCGCCTACCAGGAGTCGCTCCGGCTGCGCCGGCCGGTCGCCGACGTGCGGCGGTTCGCGGCGCTGGCGCGGCGGGGCGACCTCGTGCTCGATGCGGGCTGCGGCCCGGCGAACGACCTGCGCCTGCTGCGGGACGCCGGGGTCCACCCGGTCGGGGTCGACCTCTCCCTCGGCGCGTTGCGTGAGGCCCGCATGCTGCTCCCCCGGCACCCGCTCGTGCGGGCGCCGCTCGACGACCTGCCCTTCGTCCCGCGCTCCTTCGGCGGGCTGTGGCTGTCGGGCAGCTTCACGCACCTGCCGCGCTCAGCGTGGCGACCCACCTTCGCGGCCCTGCTCGAGCACCTCGCCGAGGGGCCGGTGTACCTCGCCGCCTACCGCGGCAGCGCCGACCTCGCCGCGGTCGACGACCCCGTCCTCGGCCCGATCCACGTCTCGGCGGTGACGGAGACCGAGGTCACCGCGCTGTGCCGCTCCCACGGGCTGACCGATCTCAGCGTCGAGGTCCGACCCGACCCGATCCTCGACCGCGCCCGGCCCTGGGTCGTCGCGCTCGGGGTGCTGCGGCGCAGGTGAGCGGGCGGCGAGCCCGGCTGAGGACCACGCCGGCCCGTGCGGCGGCTACTCGAGCGTGACCGCGCTCGGCTGCTCGCCGCGCTCGTGGGCACGGAGCACCTCGACGAGCGGGGCGGCGGCCTGCTCCAGAGGCCGGATCACGAGGTCGACACCGAGCCGACGCAGCAGCCGCTCGTCCTCCGGGTGGTCGACGGCGACCGCGAGGCGGCCGCGGTAGCCCGCTCGCTGCAGGGCGACCAGCAGGTCGCGGTGGAGCTCGACGTCGCGGGGGGTCGCCACGATCCAGCGGACCTCCTCGAGCGGGAGCTGGGTCGCCAGGGCCGGGTCGCTCAGGTCACCGAACACCACCGGTGCCTTTGGGCCGTGCAGCCGCGAGATGCGTGGGTCGTGGTCCACGCCCAGCACAGCGACCCCGCGCTCGAGCAGCTCGTCGAACACCGTGCGGCCGATGCGCCCGAGGCCGATCACCACCACCTCGGGGCGGTGGAGGACCTGCTGCTCCACCTCACGTCGGGTCCGGGAGCGTTGCAGGCGGCGCAGGGGTGCGCTCAGCGTCGGCACGAGGTCCTCGGCGCGGGCGCTGAGCAGGGTCGACACCGTGATGGTCACCAGCGCGACCACGGCCATCACCCCGGCGATGCGGCTGTCGATGTGCTCGAGGCTCACGCCGAGCGCCGCGAGGATGAGGGAGAACTCGCTGATCTGTCCCATGGTCAGCCCCGAGGTGGCGGCGACCCGGGCCTCGAACCCCAGCAGCGTGGCGACGACCGCGATCAGCACCGGCTTGGCGAGGAGGACGAACAGGGTCAGGGCCGCCACCAGGCCGAGGTCCTCCAACCCATCGAACCGCAGCTCGGTGCCGAGGTCGATGAAGAAGAACACGAGCAGGAAGTCCCGCAGGGTCGCGAGCCGGCCGCTGATGGCCTCGCGGTAGTCGGACGAGGCGAGCGCGACACCGGCCACGAACGCACCGACCTCCGCGCTGAACCCGAGCAGGTGCGCCAACGCGGCGAGCGCGACGGCCCAGGTCACCGCTGCCAGCGTGAGCAGCTCGGCCTGGCGCGCGAGCACGTGGACCACCGGCGGGAGCACGTACCGGGCGAGGAGCGCGACCGCGGTGAACAGCAGGACCCCACGCAGCACGATCAGCCCGAGCTGCGCGCCGAGGCTCGCGGTGCTGGACGGGTCGATGGCGGTGAGCACCACCATCAGCAGCACGACGACGATGTCCTGGACGATGAGGATCCCGAGCGAGAGGCGCCCGTGGAGCTGCTCCACCTGGCCGCGGTCGCTGAGCATCTTGATGACCACCACGGTGCTGGAGAAGGCCATCCCGGCGGCGAGGTAGAGCGCCGGCACGGTCTCGACACCAGCCGCGAGCGCGATCGCGAAGGCCAGCGCCGCGGTCAGGACCACCTGCGCGGTGCCGGTGGCCAGCACGATCGCGCCGAGCGTGCGCACCAGTCGCGGGTCGAGCTTCAGCCCGACGACGAACAGCAGCAGCGAGATGCCGATCTCGGCGAGCAGCGCCACCTCCGGCGTCGCCTCGATCAGCCCGAGCACGTTCGGGCCGACGACGACACCCGCCACGAGCAGGCCGACGAGCAGCGGCAGGCGCAGCGCGATCGCCGTGACCCCCAGGCCCACGCAGACGAGCAGCACGAGCCCGATCTGTCCGAGGACACCGTTCATCGCGGGTCCTCGGCGTCGAGGATGGCTCCCAGCACCGGCCCGGCGGCCAGGTGCAGGGGGCGGAAGGTGACGTCGGCTCCCGCCGTGCGGAGCCGGTCACACTCGGCCGGGTCATCGGCGGCGACCGCGATCCCGTGCCGGTAGCCGTGGGCGCGCAGCGCCCCGACCAGGTGCAGCCCGAGCTCGAGCTCCCGGACGGTGATGATGATCCAGCGTGTCTCCTGCAGGGGGAGCCGGTCGGGCAGGTCGGGGTCGTCCGCGTCGCCGTAGATCACCGGCAGGTCCCAGTGCAGCTGTCGGATGCCGCGGGGGTCGAAGTCGACCCCGAGCACGCGCTCGCCCCGCTCGCGCAGATCGTTCAGCACCGCGGACCCGAGCCGGCCGACCCCGACGATGACGTACTCCGGTCGGTCCTCGGCAGCGCGCGGCTCGCCGTGCCGGAGCGGTCGGCCCCGGTCGAACAGGCGCAGCACCGGGTCGAGCCAGCGCGCGAGCGCCTCCGCGTTGTGGATCAGCTCGGTGGAGATCGCGATGGTGACCGCGCCGATCACGGTCACGACCCCGAGCAGATCCGATCCGACGTGGCCCTGGGAGACCCCGAGCGCCACGAGGATGAGGGAGAACTCGCTGATCTGCGCGATGTGCAGGCCGGTCCGGAAGGCGACCCGTCGGTGGTAGCCGAGCGCGCCCATGATCGTCAGCACGATGAGGGGGTTGCCGAGCAGGACGAACAGCGACAGCACCACCACCGCCGGCCACTGCTCGGTGAGCGTGCCCGCGTCGACCCGGGTCCCGAGCTGGACGAAGAAGAACACGAGCACGAAGTCCCGCAGCGTGCCGAGCCGGCTGGCGACCGCGTCCCGGTACCGGGTCGAGGCCAGCGCGATCCCCGCCAGGAACGCCCCGACCTCGGCGCTGAAGCCGAGCTCGAGGGAGAGCGCGGCCAGCAGGACCGACCAGGTCACCACGGCGAGCACGAGCAGCTCGCCCTGCCGCTCGAACACTCCGGTCAGGCGCGGCGCGACGACGCGCCCCATCACGCCGGCGACGGCCAGCAGCAGCAGGCCGCGCAGCACGACCTCGCCGACGCGCGCGGCGAGCGGCCCTGCGGGCAGGTCACCGAGGTCTCCGACCGCGGTGATCGCGACCATCGCGACGATCACGACCAGGTCCTGCACGACCAGGATGGCGAGGGCGATGCGCCCGTGCAGGGTGTGCAGCTCCCGCTTGTCGGTCAGCAGCTTCACGACGATCACGGTGGAGGAGAAGGTCAGCGCGAGGGAGAGGTAGGCGGCGTCGACGGTGTCGAAGCCCAGCGCGATCGCGAGGAGGTAGCCGAGCAGGGCCGTGAAGACGACCTGGCCGAGCCCGGCGGCGGCGGCCACGGTGCCGAGCCGCCGCAGGATCCGGACGTCGAGCTTCAGCCCGACGACGAACAGCAGGAGCGAGGTGCCGACCGTGGCGAGCAGGTCGAGCTCCGAGCCGGCGCTGACCAGGTCCAGTGCCGCCGGGCCGACGGCGATGCCGGCCACGAGCACGCCGACGACGACCGGCTGCCGCAGCAGCGTGGCGAGTCCCGCGGCGGCGACGCAGACGGCCAGCACGAGGGCGATCTGCTCGAACACCCCGAGGTCCACCACGCCCCCTCCGGTCGGGGTTCAACGCTACAGCCCGCCGCGGGGGGCGTCCTCGTCGGGGCCGGCCGGAAGGCCGGGCCATCCGACGCCCTGACGCGTGGCGGCCCACCCGCCAGGGGTGGGCCGCCAGGTGCTGCGTGCGTGGCTCAGGCCAGGAACACCGGCGCGAAGACCAGCGCCACGATCGTCATGACCTTGATGAGGATGTTCATGGCCGGACCCGAGGTGTCCTTGAAGGGGTCACCGACGGTGTCACCGACGACCGCGGCCTTGTGGGCCTCGGAGCCCTTGCCGCCGTGGTTGCCCGCCTCGATGTACTTCTTCGCGTTGTCCCAGGCACCCCCGGCGTTCGCCATGAAGATGGCGAGCAGGAAGCCGGCGACCAGCGACCCGGCGAGCAGGCCGCCGAGGGCCTCGGCGGAGAACAGCCCGACGGCGAGCGGCACGGCCACGGCGAGCGAGCCCGGCAGGATCATCTCGCGCAGGGACGCCTTCGTGGAGATGTCCACGCACTTGGCGTACTCGGCCTTGACACCCTCCTTGCCCTCGCGCAGGCCCGGGATCTCGGCGAACTGGCGCCGCACCTCGAGGATCATGTCCTGGGCGGCCCGGCCGACCGACTTCATCGTCAGCGCGGCGAAGGCGAAGGTCAGCATCCCGCCGATGAACAGCCCGATGATCACCTCGACGTCGGTGAGGTCGATGACCGAGATGTCCACCGCGGCGGTGTAGGCCCGGAAGAGCGCGAGCGCGGTGAGCGCGGCGGAGCCGATGGCGAAGCCCTTGGCGACCGCGGCGGTGGTGTTGCCGAGCGCGTCCAGCGAGTCGGTGATCTCGCGCACCTCCGGCGGCATGTGCGACATCTCGGCGATGCCACCGGCGTTGTCGGAGATCGGCCCGTAGGCGTCGACGGCGACCACGGCGCCGGTGGTGGCCAGCATCCCGATAGCCGCGAGGGCGGCGGCGTACAGCCCGCCGGCCAGCTCGAGCTCGCTGCCGGCGAAGGCGAGCGTCCCGAACCAGTAGGACCCGCCGATCGCCCCGGAGATGAGCAGGACCGAGGCGAAGGTGGAGATCATCCCCTCGGCCACGCCCGCGATGATGACGGTGGCGGGGCCGGTCTCGGCCTGCTTCGCGAGCTTCTTCACCGGCTCGTAGTGGTCCGAGGTGTAGTACTCGGACGCGAAGCCGATCAGGTAGCCGGCAGCGAGGCCGAGCACGATCGGCAGCCCGAGCCAGATCGGGCTCGCGACCTCCTCGACGTCACCGAAGATCCACAGCGCCCCGCCGACGGCGACCGCCGCGGTGATGACCATCGCCACGTTGGTGCCGAAGTGCAGCTGGCTGGACAGGGAGCGGCCCTTGCGGCCCCGCACCAGGAACGCGCCGAGGATCGAGGCGAACATCCCGATCGCGCCGACGAACAGCGGGAAGAGGAAGGTGCTCTCCTGCAGCGCGGTGAAGGAGTCCGCGACGACCTTGGTGTCGAAGTCGACGCCGCCGAACAGCAGCGCGGCGAGCACCATCGGGGCCACGATCGACCCGGCGTAGGACTCGAACAGGTCGGCGCCCATGCCGGCGACGTCCCCGACGTTGTCGCCGACGTTGTCGGCGATGGTGGCCGGGTTGCGCGGGTCGTCCTCGGGGATGCCCGCCTCGACCTTGCCGACCAGGTCCGCGCCGACATCGGCGGCCTTGGTGTAGATCCCGCCACCGATACGGGCGAACAGGGCGATCGAGGAGCCTCCGAGCCCGAAGGCGGCGACCACCTGGAAGGCGTCGTCCACCCGGAGCAGCTCCACGAACAGCACGTAGGCGAGCGCGATCCCGAGCAGGCCGAGCCCCGCGACCGTGAAGCCCATGACCGCACCGCCGCGGTAGGCCAGCGGGAGGGCCTTGCCGGCCCCCTCGCGGGCAGCCTGGGCGGTGCGGACGTTCGCGGCGGTGGCGATGCGCATGCCCACGAACCCAGCGGCGGCGGAGAACGCCGCCCCGAGGATGAGGCTGATCGAGCCCCAGGGCCTGAGCGTCGGCAGCACCACGAAGATCACGGCGGACAGCGCGACCACGAAGATCGCGATGGCGCGGTACTCCCGGCGCAGGAAGGCCATGGCGCCGTCACGGATGGCAGCGGCGATCTCGCGCATGACCTCGTCGCCGGGGTCCGCAGCGTTCACCACCTTGGCGAAGTAGGCCGCCAGCGCCAGTCCGGAGACGGCCGCGATGACGGCGAGGTAGGGGATCAGTTCCACGGGGTCGTGCCTTTCGGTCGGTCCCGTTCCAGGAGGGGCTCGGTCGAGGAAGCTCGCACGGTGCTCATCGGGGCGTGGTGTCGCGCTCGGTGATGGCCACCCCCACGATGAGGTGGCTCGCGGCGGCCCGGCGTGGACCACCGCGGCGTCGGGCTGACCCGCCACGACGCTGTCGACCCCGAGCACGCGAGGGGGCGAGTCCGTGGGCCGCCACGGCTCGCCTCGCTCCGCAGCCTAGCGAGCAGGGCCGTGGCGGCCCCATCCGGGCGTCCGTTCAGCCAGGGCACGACGACCCGGTGAGCACCCCTGCGCGCCGCCGCTGGGGCTGCTCGGCGCTGCTCGCGCCGCACCGGTGCTGCGGCCGGAACCGGTCGGTCAGCCGGTCGCAGCGCCGGCCGCTCGGTTGACATCTGCCCCGACGAGGCTCACCTTCCGCGCCGATACCCCCGAACCCGACCTCCCGGAAGGTCGCGTCGACCGCAGCGTCCCGCCCGGCCCTCGTCCCGCCCACGCGTGCCGCTCGATACCAAGGACCAGCATCCCCGTGGCAGACAACCTCGTCATCGTCGAGTCACCCGCGAAGGCCAAGACCATCGAGCGCTACCTCGGTGCTGGCTACACGGTGCTCGCCTCCTACGGCCACATCCGGGACCTGCCCCGGTCCGACTTCGCGATCGAGTTCAGCGACGACGGCGAGGCCCACCTCGTCTACGAGGTGCCGGAGAGCTCGAAGAAGCACGTCGCGGCGCTGCGCAAGGCCGCCAAGGACGCCGGCACCGTCTGGCTGGCCCCGGACCTCGACCGGGAGGGCGAGGCGATCGCCTGGCACATCGCCGAGGTGCTCGACCTCGACGTCGATGAGACGAAGCGGGTCACCTTCGACGAGATCACCGAGGCTGCGATCCGGGAGGCGTTCGCCTCCCCGCGGCGCCTGAACACCGCGCTCGTCGACGCGCAGCAGGCCCGGCGCGCCGTGGACCGCATCGTCGGCTACCGCATCTCGCCGGTCCTGTGGCGCGCGGTCTCCTCGGGGATCTCCGCCGGACGGGTCCAGTCGGTCGCGCTGCGCATGATCGTCGATCGGGAGGAGGAGATCCGGGCCTTCGTCCCCGAGGAGTACTGGAGCTTCCCCGCCCTCTTCGCCCGCGAGGCCGGCGGTCCCGGCGAGGTGGACGCGAAGCTCCACGCGGTGGGGCCACGTCGCCTCGCCACCCCGAAGGACCTCGAGGACCGCACCGACGCCCAGCGTGCCGGGCTGCTGGTGGTGCGCTCCGAGGCCGAGGCGAGCTCGATCGCGGAGCGTGCGGCCACCCTCGACTACCACGTGGCCGAGGTCCGTCGCAGCGAGTCCAAGCGCCAACCGAAGCCCCCCTTCAAGACCTCGACCCTGCAGGGCGAGGCGTCGAAGTACGGCTTCAGCGCCCGGCAGACGATGGCCGTGGCGCAGCAGCTGTACGAGGGCATCAACCTCGGTGGCGAGCAGGTCGGGCTCATCACCTACATGCGGACCGACTCGCTCAACCTCTCCGACCAGGTGCTCGGGGAGATCGAGGACCACGTGCGCACCGCCTTCGGGGAGCGCTACACGATCGCGAAGCCGCGACGGTTCGCCTCCAAGGCCAAGGGTGCTCAGGAGGCCCACGAGGCGATCCGGCCCACCTCGATCGCGCGCACCCCGGAGAAGGTCCGGCGCTACCTCTCCGCCGAGCAGGCACGCCTGTACGAGCTGATCTTCAAGCGCACGGTCGCGACGCAGATGGCCGCGGCGATCTTCGACCGGGTGTCCGCCGACGTGGTCGGCGGCGAGGGAGCGGACGCGCTGACCTTCCGCGTCACCGGGCAGGTGGAGCGCTTCGACGGCTTCCTGCGCGCCTACCGCGCCCTGCGCGACGAGGACGAGGGGGACGAGGAGGTCACCGACGCGCTGCCGGAGCTCGACGAGGGACAGGCGCTGCACCTCGCCGAGCTCGACCCCCAGCAGCACGAGACCTCACCGCCACCGCGGTACTCGGAGCGGACCCTGGTCGAACGCCTCGAGGAGGAGGGCATCGGCCGGCCCTCCACCTACGCCTCGATCATCTCCACCCTCGAGAGCCGCGAGTACGTCCGCAAGGAGTCCCGCCGCTTCTTCGCCACCCCGCTCGGCGAGGTCGTGGTCTCGTTCCTCACCGCCCACTTCCACGAGATCGTCGACATCGGGTTCACCTCGCGCATGGAGGAGACCCTGGACGAGATCGCCGCCGGCGACGAGGACTGGTCGGCGATGGTCCACCGCTTCCTCGACGAGGTGGACGAGTGGGTGCGGGAGCGCAAGCCCGAGCGTCCGCGCCTGCCGCTGTACGAGCCGGCGGACTGCCCGGTGTGCGGGGCGCCGATGGAGCGCGTGTTCTCGGGCAAGTCGAAGCAGTGGTTCGCCTCCTGCAGCCGGTGGCCGGAGTGCGACGGGACCCTGCCGCTCGAGGAGGACGGCTCGGTCGGGGAACCCGAGCCGGAGCCCGAGCCCGACGAGCGCGTGCGCTGCCCGGAGTGCGGCCAGCCCATGGTCGCACGCAGCGGCCGGTTCGGGACCTTCTACGGCTGCGTCGACTACCCGCGGTGCAAGGGGATCCGCAACGTCCAGCAGCGGCTGATGTACCTCGACGAGGACGGGCACGCCCGGCCGTTCCGCTCCCCGACCGACCCGGAGGGCAGCTTCCTCGAGCGGCGAACCTCGAGGTACGGCAAGCCCTTCGTCGGGTCCACCGGCTACCCGGAGGACGCCTTCGCGGTCTGGTCGCTGCCGATCGCGACCCCCTGTTCGGAGTGCGGCGCGCCCCTGCGTCCACCGCCACGCAACCGCAAGGAGCCGGTCGCGGTCTGCACCCACCCCGAGCGCAACCACGTCTTCGCGCTCGAGGACTTCGACGTCCCGAGCGCGGCCACGTGGACGGTCCTGCAGGGCGTGGAGGCCTACGACCCCGAGCTCGGCGGTGAGCCCCTGGAGACCGAGGAGCTGCCGCCGCCGATCCCGATGACGCTCACCGGCGTGCAGGACCCGCCGGCGAGGAAGAAGGGGACGAAGCGCAAGGGTGGCTCGACGTCCACCGCGAGGAAGAAGACCAGCGCCAAGAAGACCAGCGCCAAGAAGACCAGCGCCAAGAAGAC
>JBKHEJ010000055.1:0-13564 GCA_046540855.1 Nitriliruptoraceae bacterium | reverse complement strand
GCACGGTGGTGACGACCTGGCAGCGCACCGACCGGCGCGCCGGCCCGGCCGACCTGGTCACCGACCTCGTGGCCATCGAGGTGGCGAGCGGCGAGCGGCGCGTGCTCGCCTCCGACGGCCGCGCCTTCGACGCCCCGGCGATCAGCCCCGACGGCACGCAGCTCGCCTGCGTCGCCCAGGACCTCGGCACGCCCGAGCGGCCCGCCGACGCCACCCTGCTCCTCCTCCCGCTGACCGCCGGGGCCCCGACCGCAGCCGGTGACGCCCCCGCCGGTCGGGACCTCACCCCGGGCCTGGACCGCTGGCCCGAGGACCCGGTCTGGACCCCGGACGGTAGGGCGCTGGTCGTGGCCGTCGACGACCACGGCCACCGGCGCCTGCTGCGCGTCGAGGTCGCCGACGGCGAGCAGCGCTGGCTCACCGACGCCGGCGCGTACAGCGACGTCCGCCTGCCACCGGCCGGAGGGCTGTTCGCGCTGCGCTCCGAGATCGGGGCCGCCCCCCGCCCGGTCCGGTTGGAGGTGGACCGGACCGCCGTCTCGGAGGCTGTGGCATCCGACCCTGCCGCATCCGACCCTGCGGCCTTGGACCCGTCGGCGGCGGACCCGTCTGCGACCGCGGACCCGTCGGCGGCAGGCCGCGCCCCCGCGTGGCGCGAGCTGCCCTCACCGGTCGGAGAGGACCCGAGCGGCACCTGCGTGGAGCGCCTCCACACGATCGTCGAGGACGGCACCGAGGTCGGCTCGTGGCTCGTGCGCCCGCGCAACGCCGACGCCGACACCCCGGCGCCCCTGCTCCTGCTGATCCACGGCGGCCCCTTCAGCTCCTGGAACGCCTGGCACTGGCGGTGGAACCCGCACGTGCTCGCCGCCGCCGGGTTCGCGGTGCTGCTCCCCGACCCGGCCCTGTCCACCGGCTACGGCCAGGCCCACCTCGCGCGCGGCTGGGGACGGTGGGGTACGACCCCGGCGAGCGACGTGCTCGCCGCGGTCGAGGACGCCGCCGCCCGAGCGGAGGTGGACGCGAGCCGGGTCGCCGCTGCCGGCGGGTCCTTCGGCGGCTACCTCGCCAACTGGCTGGCCGGTACCACCGACCGGTTCGGGGCGATCGTCACGCACGCCTCGCTGTGGTCCCTGCGCGCCTTCCACGGCACGACCGACCTCGGTGTGCACTGGGAGCGGGAGTTCGGCGACCCCTACCTCGACCCCACCCGCTACCTCGCCGCCAGCCCCGACCAGCACGTCGCGCGGATCACCACCCCGATGCTCGTGATCCACGGCGAGCAGGACCTGCGGGTGCCGATCAGCGAGGGCATGGCGCTGTGGACCGACCTCGTCCGCCACGGCGTCGAGGCACGGCTGCTGTACCTGCCGGACGAGCACCACTGGGTGCTGAAGCCGCAGCACGCACGGCTGTGGTACCGGACCGTGCTCGCGTTCCTCGCCGAGCACCTCGACGGGGTGCCCTTCGAACGGCCCGAGCTGCTGTGACCTCAGCCGGGGGTCGGCGGCTCCCGCAGGCGCTTGAGCTCGCTGCGGCGCCTCTTGGCCTCGAGGCGCCGCTCCTTGGAGGCGCGGGTCGGGCGCGTGCGGCGCCGCGTCCGGGGCGGGGTGAGCGCCTCACCGACGATCGCGCGGAAGCGGGCGAGGACCGCCTCACGGTTGCGGTGCTGGCTGCGGTGCTCCCGCGCGGTCAGGATCAGCTCACCGTCGGCGGTCAGGCGGGAGGCCAGACGGTCGGTGAGGCGGGCCCGCTGGGCCTCGCTCAGCGCGGTCGTCTCCCGCACCGACCAGCGCAGCTCGACCTTGGTGTCGGAGGTGTTGGCGTGCTGGCCCCCGGGTCCCCCGGACCGGGACGCGCGCAGGTGGAGCTCGGCCTCCGGGATGCGGACGCCGCCGGGGAGCTGGACATCGGCCATGGGCAACAGGGTAGGGCTGGGCTGCCCGTGGCGGCACCGCCGGAGACCGGCGCAGCTCAGGTGAGCACCACGGTCCTCAGCTCGGTCATCTCCTCCACGCTGTAGGCGGGTCCCTCGCGCGTGTTGCCGGAGTCGCGCCGGCCGCCGTAGGGCATCTGGTCCGCACGCCAGGTCGGGACGTCGTTGACGATGATGCCGCCGAAGTCGAGCACCTCGATCGCCCGGCGGACGACGTCGAGGTCGTTGGTGAACAGCCCGGCGTGCAGGCCGTAGCGTGTGTCGTTGGCGAGGGCGAGCCCCTGATCGACCTCGTCGTAGACCTCGACGGCGAGGACCGGGCCGAAGACCTCCTCCCGGCAGATGCGCATCCCGGGATCGACGTCACCGAGCACGGTGGGCAGCAGCACCCCCTGCTCGTCCGTGCTGCCGCCGGCGAGGACCGTCGCTCCAGCCGCGACCGCCTCCGCGATCCAGTCGCTCACCCGGTCGCGCTCCTGCTCGCTGATCAGTGCCGAGACCTGCGTGGCCTCCTGCATCGGGTCGCCGACGACGAGGGCCTCGACCGCCGCGGTGAGCGCGGTGAGGAAGGGCTCGGCGACCTCCCGGTGGACGAGGACGCGCTGGACCGAGATGCAGGACTGGCCCGCGTGCGAGGTGCCGGCCGCCGCGATGCGCCGGGCGGCGTCGGCGGTGTCCGCGTCCGGCTCGATCAGCACCGGCGCGTTGTTCCCGAGCTCGAGGGCGACCTTCTTCCTCGGAGCCGCCGCGCGGATGCCCCAGCCGACCTCGGCGGAGCCGGTGAAGGTCAGCATCGCCACGTCGTCATGCTCCACGAGCGCCGCACCGACCTGCGAGCCCGGCCCCGGCACGACGTGGAGGTAGCCGGCGGGCAGCCCGCAGCGCTCGTGCAGCAGCTCGGCGAGCCGCAGCGCGGAGATCGGCGTCTGGCTGGCCGGCTTGCACACCACCGGGCACCCCGCGGCGATCGCGGGCGCCAGCTTGTGTGCGACGAGGTTCACGGGGAAGTTGAAGGGGGTGATCGCACCGACCACGCCGATCGGGACCCGCAGGGAGAAGCCGAGCCGGCCCTCCCCGGCGGCCGAGGCGTCCAACGGCACGACCTCACCGGCCAGGGTGCGGCAGGCGGCCGCGGCGAAGCGGAAGGTGGAGACCGCCCGGGCGACCTCGACCCGTGCGGTGGTGAGGGGCTTCGCGGCCTCGAGCACGATGGTCCGCGCGAGCTCCTCGGCGACCTCCGCGTCCGCGAGCAGCTCGGCGGCGCGGTCCAGCACCTCGGCACGGCGCCAGGCCGGCAGCGGCTCGTCCCTGAGGGTCGCGACCGCGTGCGCCACCGCGCGCTCGACCTCGGCGCGGCCGAGCACCGGTACCTCACCGACCGGCTGGCCGTCGAAGGGCGAGCGGATGACGGTCGTCTCCTCCCCCGCCAGCCGCTCCCCCGCGACCGGCGCGGTCCACCGCCTGACGTTCCCGCGCGACCCCATCCTGCCCTCTTCCGCTCGTGGCCCCCGTCGGATGCGACCTTGGGCCACCGACGGGGCGGTCGCAAGGCTTCCACCCTGGACGGCCGGCCACCGTTGCACCCGGTCGTCGCGAGCGTGCAGCTTCCCGTGTCCCGACGGAGCGACCCGGTGGTGTGCGCCCGGAGCGTCACCGCCCGACCCGCACGGGGCGCCCGGTGCGCGACGCGGTCGGTGTCGCCGCAGCCCACCTAGCGCCGCAGGGTGGCACCCATGGCGTCAGCGGCGGCGGCGACCGCCTCGATCACCGCCTCGGCGTCGGCGTCGGTGAGCTGCCGATCCGGGTCCTGCAGCCGCAACCGCATCGCCACCGATCGTTGCCCCACGCCCACCTGCGCGCCGCGGTACTCGTCGAAGCACCACAGCTCATCCAGCAGGTCGCCGACCGTGTCACGGACCATGGCCTCCAGCGCGGCGTAGGGCACCTCGTCGGCCGCGACGAGCGCCACGTCGATCGTCATGGCGGGGTGGCGGACGAGCCGGCGGGCGGTGACCGGCGGGTGCCCCTCGGGTGGGATGGCCGCGAGGAAGGGCTCGAGGAGCAGCTCCCCGGCCAGCACCGGCTCCGGCAGGTCGCGCCGGTCGGCCTCGTGCGGGTGGAGCTGCCCGACGAGCCCGACCTCCTGACCGTGCAGGAGCAGCGCGGCCGTGCGTCCGGGGTGGAACCCCTCCCGCTCGACGGGTACCCGTACGAGCTGCCAGGCCGGATCGTCCGGCGGCGCGAGCCGTCCCGCGACCCGGACCAGGACGTCGAGGAGGTCCCACACCTCCCAGGTCGCGTCCACATCGAGCCAGCCGTGCCCGAGCCGGCGCCCCTGCGCGGCGAGCGCGAGCACCCGCGGCTGCAGCGGGATCGGACCGCCGTCGGGGGCACTCCAGCGCCAGCCGGTGCCGACGATCGCGTCGAGGGCGTCGCCGAGCGGGTCGTCGACGGGCCTGAAGCACCGTCCGAGCTCCACCAGCGCCACACCCGGTCGCCCCTGGCCGTGGTTGCGACGCACGGCCTCAAGGAGCCCCTCGAGCAGCGAGGGCCGCATCGCGGCGGCGTCCTGGGCGAGGGGGTTGGCGAGCACGACGCGTCCGTGAGAGGGCAGCACCCCACCGAGCGCGTGGGCGCCGACGAAGGGTCGGGTGCGGGCCTCGTGGAACCCCGCGGCGAGCGCGAGCTGGCGGGCCTCGCGCTCCGCCCGCTGCGCCGGTGTCAGCCCGCCGGTGGTCGGCAGCTCGGGCAGGTGGTCGGGGATCCTGTCGTAGCCGTGCAGCCGGGCGACCTCCTCGGCGAGGTCGGCGGGACGCGCGAGGTCCCGGCGCCAGGACGGCGGGTCGACCTCGAGGTGGCCGGCGGCAGCCGGTGTGACCGTCGCACCGGCGCGGCGGAGCAGGGCGGCCTGGGCGTCAGCGTCGAGGTCGAGGGCGAGCAGGCCCCGCACCCTCCCCGGGTCCAGGGTGATGCGCTCACGAGTCGCCCACGCCGGCTCGGGCTCGGTCACGACGACGTCGGAGCCGGTAGCGCGGGCACCGGCGAGCCGGGTGAGCAGGTCCGCGGCACGCGCGACGGCACGGCCCGCCCCCGCCGGATCGACGCCCCGCTCGAAGCGCTGGCTGGCCTCGCTGTTCAGCCCCAGCCGGCGGGAGGTACGCCGGATCCTCGTCGGTTCCCACACCGCGCCCTCGAGCAGGATGCGGCGGGTCGTGGGCACCACCTCGGTGTCCAGGCCGCCCATGACCCCGGCGAGGCTGATCGCGTGGTCGACGTCGTCGATGACGAGGTCGCCCGCCTCCAGGGTGCGCTCGACCTCGTCCAGGGTGGTCAGCCGCTCCCCGGCCACGGCGTCGCGCACGGTCAGCTCCGGCCCGCCGATGCGGTCGAGGTCGAAGGCGTGCAGCGGCTGCCCGAGCTCGAGCATGACGAGGTTGGTGACATCCACCGCGACGTCGATCGGGCGCATCCCGGCCTGGGTGAGGCGCTGGCGCAGCCACAGCGGCGAACCCCCGAGCGTGAGGTCCTCGAGCACCCAGGTGTGGAAGGAGGCGACCCCGTCGGTGTCGAGGTGCAGGGGGATGCTCGGGTCATCGGGCCGGTCCGGGACAGCGGGAGCACGCCAGGCGGTGTCGAGGATCGCCGCCAGGTCCCGGGCGACCCCGAGGATCGACAGGTGGTCACCCCGGTCGGCTTGGACCGCGATCTCGATGACCGGCTCGCCGACGGGGATGAGGTCCTCGAGGCTGGCGCCCAGCGGCGTGTCGGGCGGCAGGACCAGGATCCCGCCCTGGTCGTCGCCCAGCTCGAGCTCCCGGGGCGAGGCCAGCATCCCGTGGGAGGTGATCCCCCGGATCGGGCGGCTCGCGAGCGTGAGCCCCTTCGTACCGTCCGGGCCGGTCACCCCGGGGACGTGCCCGCCCGGCAGGGCGTGGGCCACGATGTCGCCGACGTCGAAGTTCGCCGCGCCGCACACGACCTCCACCTCGCCGTCCCCGCCCTCACCGGTGACCCGCACGAAGCGCAGCTTGTCCGCGTCCGGGTGCGGCTCCCAGTGCAGCACCCGAGCGGTCCGGATCCCGCTGCTGCCGGCGCCGGGCGTGGTGACGCCCTCGACCTCGAGCCCGGACAGGCTCATCACCTCGACGAGCTCGGCGACGTCGAGGTCGAGGTCGACGAGCTCGGTCAGCCAGCTCAAGGGCAGCTTCACGGTGGTCCTCCGATGGATGGCCCGGGGCGCCACATCAGGCGCGGCTCGCGCCCGGGGTGTCGCGCCCGGCGTCGGTCAGAAGCGGGCGAGGAAGCGGGCGTCGGCCTCGAACAGCTCACGGATGTCCCGGACGTGGTGGCGCAGCATGGCCACCCGCTCGATCCCGATCCCGAAGGCGAAGCCGGTGTAGCGCTCCGGGTCGATGCCACACAGCTCGAGCACGTGGGGGTCGACCATGCCGGCGCCGAGGATCTCCAGCCAGCCGTGGTTGCCGCCGGGGCCGTCGAAGGAGACGTCCACCTCGGCGCTGGGCTCGGTGAAGGGGAAGAAGGACGGGCGCAGCCGGATCTGGCGGTCCGCGCCGAACATCGCCCGGGCGAAGGCGAGCAGCGTGCCCCGCAGGTGGGCCATGGTGACGTCCTCGGCGACGTACAGCCCCTCGATCTGGCTGAACACCGGGGAGTGGGTCGCGTCCACCGCATCGGCCCGGTAGGTGCGCCCCGGCACGACCACCGCGATCGGTGGCTCCTGCGTGGTCATCACGCGGGCCTGGACCGGCGAGGTGTGGGTGCGCAGCACCACGTCGTCGAACCCGGCCACGTAGATCGTGTCCATCTCCTGGCGTGCGGGGTGGTCGGCCTCGATGTTGAGCAGGTCGAAGTTGTACGCACCGGACTCGGCCTCCGGGCCCTCGGCCACGCGGAAGCCCATGCCGAGGAAGATGTCGAGCATCTCCTCCTCGACCTGGGTCAGCAGGTGGGGCCGGCCGGGCGGCACCCGGCGCGGCGGCAGGGTGAGGTCGAGGCGCTCCGCCTCGAGCCGGGCGGTGAGCGCCACCTCCTCGAGCGCGGCGCGACGGGCGTCGAAGGCCTCCTGGAACCGGGCCCGGAACGCGTTCAGCTGCTGGCCGAGCTGCTTGCGCTCCTCGGGGCTGAGGTCGCGCATGGTCGCCTGGATGGTCGCGAGCTCGGAGCGCTTGCCGGTGAAGGTCACCCGAACCTCATCGAGGCCGGCGAGATCCTGAGCGGCATCGATGGCCGCGAGCGCACGGGGTTCGAGCTCGGCGAGGGTGGTCACGGTGGGCCTTCCTGGGTCCTGGCCGCGCTCGTCGGCGGCGTGGGTCAGGTCCTGCTGGGGCGCGCGGCCGCTCCGGCAGGGCGGCACGGTGCGACCGGCGGCTCGCGCCGCAGGGTAGACGGATGCTTGCGCACCTCAGCCGCGCGTGGCGGCGTGGATCGCGATGGCCGCGGCCGCCGCGACGTTGAGCGACTCGGCGCGGGGATCGAGCTCGATCGCCACGGTGGCATCCAGCGACGCGCGGCTGGCAGCGTCGAGGCCGTGGGCCTCGTTGCCGAGCACGAGCGTGACGGCCCCCGCGGCCGCGCGTAGCACCTCGAGCCCGGCGCCGCCCCCGGCGTCCAGCCCGACCACGCGACGGCCGGTGGCGCGGGCGTGGTCAGCCACCTCGGCGAGGCTGACCCCGACCACCACCGGCAGGTGGTAGGTGGAGCCGACCGCGGCGCGGATCGTCTTGGGGGCGAAGGGGTCGACGCTGCCGGTGGTGAGGACCACCGCGGCGGCGCCGAGGGCGTCCGCGGTCCGCAGCACCGTGCCGGCGTTGCCCGGGTCGGCGACCCGGTCGAGCACGACCACCACACCGGCGGGGATCTGACCGAGCTCGGCGGTGCGGGTCCGCGCGACCGCGACCACGCCCTGGGGGGTGGTGGCATCGGAGATGGCCGCGAGCACCGCGGTGGTGACGTGCTCGACGTGCACCGCCGGCGCGTCCGCGCGCGGCGTGAGCCCCCAGGTCGCCACGAGCTGCGCGGCGTCGTCCGCGTCGAGGTAGAGCTCCTCGACCAGCCCCGCCCGCAGCGCCTCGACCACGGCGCGGGGCCCCTCGACCAGGTGCCGGCCCGTCGCGTGTCGGTGCCGGGAACGGTGCAACCCCCGCGCGGCACGCACGCGGGGGTTGCGGGTCGAGGTGAGCACGTCGCTCAGGCGGCGTCGCGCTCGAGCGCACCCTGGGCCACGCGGACGAGCTCACCGAAGGCCGCGCGGTCGTTGACGGCGAGATCGGCGAGCTGCTTGCGGTCGACCTCCACCTCGGCGAGCTTGAGTCCGTGCATGAGCCGGCTGTAGGACAGGCCCTCCTGCCGCGCTGCGGCGTTGATGCGCGCGATCCACAGGCGCCGGAAGTCCCCCTTGCGGGCCCGGCGGTCGGCGTACTGGTACCGGCCGGCGTGGTCGACCGCCTCGTTGGCGACCTTGAACCGGCGGCTGCGAGCTCCGCGGTAGCCCTTCGCGCGGTCCAGGACCGCCTTGTGGCCCTTCTTGGCGTGGACGCCACCCTTGACGCGTGCCATGGTCGTGCTCCTTGTGGTTCTCGTCGCCGGACGGGGCGGGAGCATCCGTCGGCGGGCCGCCCGTCGGCGGCGGGGCGGTCACTGGTTGAGCAGCTTCTTGACCTTCTTCGCGCGGGGCTGGTCGAGCTCCTTCTCCCCGGCGAGGCGGCGCTTGCGGCTCGCGCTCTTGTGCTCGAGCAGGTGCTTGCGGTTCTTCTGGCGCGCCATCACCTTGCCGTTACGGGTGACGCGGAAGCGCTTCTTGGCGCCGCTGTGGCTCTTCTGCTTGGGCATGCTGGGGTCCTTCGGATCGCGGAGCATCAGGTCGGTGGCTCGCTCGGGCCCGACATCGCTGCTCGTCGCCAGGCGAGCGGGTGGCGGACGAGCGGGGCGGAGCGCAACGGTGTGAACGGGACGGTGCGGGGCGTGCCGGCGCGGTGCGGGGTCGTGCGGGGCCCGGCCGGAGCTGGGTGGTGCCGGGCCAGCGCGGTGCGGGCTCGTGCCGGGCCGTGCTAGCGCGGTGCGGGGTGGTGCGGGGTGGTGCCTAGACGGTGCAGGTGCCCCCGTTGCGACCTCTCAGGCGTCGGCGCCCTGGCTCGGCGCTCCATCCTTGCTGGCCTTGGGGCGGATGGGCGCGAGCACCATGACCATGTTGCGGCCGTCGACCTTCGGGGCGGCCTCCACCGTCGCGAGCTCGCTCATGTCCTCCGCGAGACGGTCGAGGAGCTTCAGGCCGAGCTCGGTGTGGGTCATCTCACGGCCACGGAACATGATGGAGGCCCGCACCTTGGCCCCGTCCTCGAGGAAGCGACGGACGTGCCCGGACTTCGTGCCGTAGTCGTTGTCCGAGATCTTGGGCCGCATCTTGATCTCCTTGACGGAGATCTGGCTCTGGCGCTTGCGCGCTTCCTTCTGCTTCTGCTCCGCCTCGTACTTCGCCTTGCCCCAGTCCATGATGCGGCACACCGGCGGGTCCGCCTGGGGCGCGACCTCGACGAGGTCGAGATCCTGCTCGCGGGCCCGGCGGAGCGCCTGGGCGAGGGGGACGATGCCCACCTGCTCGCCGTCAGCGTCCACGAGCCGCACCCGTGGGACCTTGATGTCCGCGTTCAGCCTGCGCTGCTGGTCGTCGATGTCGGTGCCTCCCGGTTCGTCGGTCTCGGTCGCGCGTCAAGCGGCCACCCCCACCGCCACCGCCCGCTCAACGGCTGATGGCGACCCTGAAGGGTCGCCATCGGGACGTGTCGACGAGCGGACCGCAGGTCCGCCGCCAGCATCGACCCGAGGAGGCGAACACCTCGCGGGTGGGCGCGTCGCGCCGCTTGTCTCGGTTGTCGGTCGGGACCGCACGCGTGCGTGCGGTCGGAACCACGGGGAAGGGTATCAGGGCGCTCGCCTCAACGGGTGCGCCCCTGCTGTCAGGCGGGGCTGGCGCCTCCACGCGCGGCGCGGTGCAGGGAGGGCAGGCTCGTCGGCCCGCGCCTCCACGCACCCCGGCAGCTCAGCGGCCGGGCACCCAAAGACGGGACGTGGCGCTCCCGCCGGCGCTCGGGGGCGGGCTCGCCGGTGGCGGCTCGCTGGTCGCTCCCGATCCGTCGCCCGTGGCGCCGTCCTCGGCGGGGGCTTCGGCAGCCGTCGACCCGGTCTCGAGGTCCCCCGGCTCCTGCTGGCCGGCGGCCTTGGCCCGGGCGACCTGCTGCTCCCCCTCGACCTGCGCCATGCGCAGCTGGGTCAACGCCTGGTCGAGCTGGTCGGTCAGCTCGTCAGGGACCCTGCCACGGACGGTGTCGGCGATCGCCGCCGTCGTGTCGATCAGCAGGCGCCCATCGAGGCGTCCCACCTTCACCTGCGCCGCGTTCAACAGGGCGTTCACCACCTCGGCGAGCACCTGATCGACGGGCGCCTGGCGCAGCTGGGCGAGGTAGGCGCGGATCTCCTCCTCCGACGGTTGCTTGGGCCCGCCGAGATCAGCGGCCAGGGATGGGTCGAACGGGACGTCGCTCACGCGGCGCTCCTCAACTGGGGTCGTGGTCCGGGACGTGCTCGGCCCGGAGGGTCACGGGCCGGTGGGCTCGGAAGCCTACCGGGGCGTACGCTGGCGACCCTGGCGGATGGCCGGGACCTGCAGGTGGGCTCGGGCTCAGGAGCGCACGCGCGAGCTGCGTACCACGGTCCCCTCCGCTGTCCCCCACCCGGACCGCTGGCTATCGCGGCCGAGCTGCGACCGCCGTCGCGGCCCTGCCCACCACCGCCGTCGCGGCCCTGCCCACCACCGCCGTCAGGGCCATCCCCACCACCGCCGTCAGAGCCATCCCCACCCCGCCGTCGCGGCCCTGCCCACCACCGCCGTCAGAGCCATCCCCACCACCGAGGCACCCGTGAAGACCTTCGAGTCGCTGTTCACCGAGCTCACCGACAAGGCTGCGACCCGTCCCCCCGGGTCGAGCACGGTCGCGGCGCTCGACGCGGGCGTGCACGAGATCGGCAAGAAGCTCGTCGAGGAGGCTGCGGAGTCCTGGATGGCCGCCGAGCACGAGTCCCGGGAGCGCACCGCCGAGGAGCTCAGCCAACTGCTCTACCACGTGCAGGTCCTCATGCTCGCGACCGGGCTGGAGCTCGAGGACGTCTACGCTCACCTGTGACCGTCCGAGCGCTCCCACGGCGCGCCACACGCCCCGCGGCCCATCCTGGTCCCGTCCGCACCGACGGTGGCCCCGACCCAAGAGGTCAAGATGCTGCGCATCGCCGTGCCCAACAAGGGCACCCTGTCCGAACCAGCCTCCGCGATGCTGAAGGAGGCCGGGTACCGCCAGCGGCGCGACCAGCGGGAGCTGGTGCTGGCCGACCCGGCGAACGACACCGAGTTCTTCTTCCTCCGCCCGCGCGACATCGCGACCTACGTCGGATCCGGCCAGCTCGAGCTCGGCATCACCGGCCGTGATCTGCTGCTGGATGGCGAGAACGATGCCGAGGAGGTGCTCGCGCTGGGGTTCGGGACCTCGACCTTCCGCTACGCGGCGGTGCCCGGTGCGGCCCCAACGATCGAGGACCTCGCGGGCCAGCGGATCGCGACCTCCTACCCGGGCATCGTCCGTCAGGACCTCGAGCGTCGTGGCATCGACGCGACCGTCATCCGCCTCGACGGGGCGGTGGAGACGGCCGTGCGGCTCGGTGTGGCGGACGTGATCGCGGACGTCGTCTCGACCGGGACGACCCTGCGCCAGGCGGGGCTCGAGGTCCTCGGCGAGCCGATCCTGACCTCGGAGGCCGTCCTGGTGCGCCGACGGGGCGCGTCGTCCACCCCGGCTGTCGAGCAACTGTTGCGTCGGCTCAACGGGGTCATCATCGCGCGGCGCTACGTCATGATGGACTACGACGTCCGGGTCGAGCACCTCGACGCGGCCTGCGAGCTGACACCGGGCATCGAGTCCCCGACGGTCAGCCCCCTCCACGACAAGGGGTGGGTCGCGGTGCGCTCGATGGTGGAGCGCCACCGCACCAACCCGGTCATGGACGAGCTCTGGGAGCTCGGTGCCCGCGGGATCCTCGTGACCGACATCGTCGCCTGCCGCCTGTGACGGGCCGCGCGGCCGACGGTCGCGCCCAGGCGGTGAGCCGCGGATCTTCCCTGCTCAATCCGTGCTCAAGCGGTGAGCGGCGACCCGCTGCGTGCACCTCCGTGTGCGCTTGAAGCACTGAGGATGCGCTGGTCGCTCGAGCTGGGCACCGACCTCCCGACCTGCTTGCAATCGAACACCTGTTCGGGTACCGTCGTGGTCGAGCGGGAGGATCGACCGGAGCCGGACGGGGAGGTGAGGGTGTCGGTCAGCGAAGGATCGTGGTGCATCGAGGACGTCCTCGACCGCACCGTCACCGAGGCCTGCGGGAACGACCTCGCTTGTCTGGATGAGCCCGCGCTCCTGCGTCGGATCGACCGCTTCGCTCGCACCCAGGCCCGACTCGCGGCCGAACGGGCTCGCATGGTCGCGGAGCTCGAACGCCGCCGCACGACGCAGGTGGATGATCCTCGGGACCGCGAGCGGACCCGACAGCAGGTGCGGCGCGAGTTGACCGAACGGTCGAACCAGCTCCCGTCCCAGGCCAAGCTCGATGCGCAGGCCGGTGCGGCCGCCCGCTCCCACGAACGGCTCGGCGGCGCGTTCGCGGACGGGGAGATCCTCGCCGAGCACGTTCGCCTCATCGCCAGCGTCCTGGACACGCTGCCCGACGACGCCGAGAGACGTCGGCTCGAAGGAGAGCTCCTCGAGGTCGCCCGCCGTTCGTCGCCGACCGTGCTCGGCCGCCGCGTCCGGGAGGTGCTGGCTCGGCTCGCCCCGGGGTCCGTCACCCTCCGCGAGGAGCGACAGCACCGGGAGCGACGCTTCACGGCGACCGAGACACCCGACGGCGGGCTCGCGCTCTCCGGGCTGCTGCACGGCACCGCTGCGGAGACCGTCCGCACCGCCCTGCAGGCCTTCCGCCGTCCGGACGTCCCGGGCGAGCTGCGATCCCCGCAGCAGCGCGGCGCGGATGCGGTGGAGCAGTTGTGCGCGGTCGCGCTCCGGGCGGGTGAGGCCCCAGCCCAGCACGGCACGCGCCCCCAGGTCCTGATCACCGTCACCGCCGCAGATCTTCAGCTCGGGGACGATGGCGTCGCGACGCTCGCCTCCGGCGAGACCTCCACGCTCGGACGCCTGCGGCACCTCCTCGACGACTGCAGCTGGGCTCGCGTCATCCTGGCGCCGGACGGCACGCCCCTGGAGGCGGCCGAGGGCAGCCGGACCGTCCCGGCAGGCCTGTGGCGGGCCCTGCTCGCCAGGGACGGCGGGTGCACCTGGCCTGGGTGTGATGCACCGGCCGCGTGGTGCGACGTCGCCCACGGCAGCGTGGCGTTCGCCGATGGGGGGCGCCTGTCGCCCGACAACGCGGCCCTGCTGTGCCGGCGGCACCACCGTCGCTTCGATCACGGGGGGTACCGGATCCGTATCGAGGGTCGACAGGTGTCCTACCGACGCACCTTCGGCGACCATGGCGTCGGTGCGGATCCACCGCCACACGCGTCGTCAGGCACCG
>JBKHEJ010000054.1:0-13582 GCA_046540855.1 Nitriliruptoraceae bacterium | reverse complement strand
CCGCCGCGTCCGGGGCCCGCCGGTCGGGACCTGTGGACCGCTCGGGCGAGCCCGATGCCGCCCAGCGCGCGGTCCCCTCGTCCCGGGTCGCCGAGGGGCCGGGCGGACCGACGGAACACGACGACGATCCCGATGAGGCCACGAGCCGGGCGCTGGCGCGTGCCGAGTCTGCCCGCCGCGCGCGCGCACGGCTGGCCACCGACCCGGTCTTCGCGCTGGCTGCGGGTCTGCTGGCCGGGCTCGCTGAGGTCGATGCCCATGCGGTGACCGTGACCTCAGAAGAGCCGCGCCTGCTGCGCCGGGTCCTCGACGAGCTCGCGTCGCTGGACCGCGCCGCGGTGGGTCACGCCCGCGTGGTGGTGCGGACCGGCCCAGCCGCCGCCGGCGATCTCGTGCGCCACCGCACCGCCGCCGGGCTCGGGCTCGAGCTCGGGCAGGTCACCGTCACCCGGTGGCGCACACCACCACGCCCCGACGCGCTCCAGCTCCTGCTCCGGGTCGCCGACCCGCACCTGGCCGACCAGGTCGCCGGAGCCATCGAGGCCGTGCTCGATCCACAGCCCGATGCCGAGGACGACGGGTTCTGAGCCGCCGCGTCGCTAGCCTGCGGCCATGTTCGCCATCACCGCCCGCAGCACCGACGCCACCGACCCGCTGGCCGGTCTCCACCTCGGGGACCACCCGGACCCGGAGCCACCCGAGGGCTGGGTGCGGGTCCACGTCCGTGCCGCCGCGCTCAACCATCACGACCTGTGGACCTTGCGTGGGGTCGGCATCGACCCGGCGCGGCTGCCGATCGTGCTCGGGTGCGACGCGGCCGGGGTCACCGACGACGGTCGCGAGGTGCTCGTGCACGCGGTCATCGCCGACCCCGATGGGCCCGACGAGACGCTCAGCGGCGATCTCTCGATCCTCTCGGAGCAGCACGACGGCACCTTCGCCGACCAGGTCGTGGTCCCGCAGCGCAACCTCGTCGACAAGCCCGCGTCGCTGACCTTCGAGGAGGCCGCCTGCCTGCCGGTCGCCTGGCTCACCGCCTACCGGATGCTGTTCACGCGCGCCGAGCTCCGGCCCGGCCAGCGCGTGCTGATCCAGGGGGCGGGAGGGGGCGTGGCGACCGCGGCGGTGTGCCTCGCCCGTGCCGCCGGCCTGCACGTCACCGTCACCAGCCGGGACGAGGCCAAGCTCGCGCGCGTCCATGAGCTCGGGGCGCACGAGGTCCTCCCGGCCGGCGAGCGGCTGCCCGGCAAGGTCGACGCGGTGCTCGAGACCGTCGGCGAGGCCACCTGGGCCCACTCGCTCCGGGCGCTCGTGCCGGGCGGGGTGGTCGTGGTCGCCGGGGCCACCTCGGGCCCCAACCCGCCCGCCGACCTCGCGCGCGTGTTCTTCCGGCAGCTGCGCGTCCTCGGCTCCACCATGGGGACCCGGGAGGAGCTCGTGCGTCTCGTGCGCCTCCTGGACACGACCGGGGTGCGGCCGGTGATCGACGAGGTCCGGCCGATGGCCGACGCCGTCGGGGCGTTCCGGCGGCTCCAGGCCGGTGAGGTGTTCGGCAAGCTCGTGCTGCGCGTGTGAGGGACACCTCACGCACGGGGTGGTGGCTCCGGGGGCCGGGCTCGAACCGGCGACATTTCGATTAACAGTCGAACGCTCTGCCAACTGAGCTACCCCGGAAGGGTGCCCGCTCCGCAGGCCTGCGGGCGGCGGACAGTGTAGCAACCGGGGCAGGCCGGCCTCGACGCCAGCGGGGGCGCCGACCAGCCCGGTGCCGGGGACTAGGCTCGCCCAGCCTGCGAGGAGGCCACGGTGGCGGACGAGCCGATCAGCAGCGTCTGTCCCCTCACCGGTCGCGTCGGTCTGTGGACCCCGTGCCGGGAGGCCAGGCCCCGTACCCGCCCCACGCGCCAGTCCCTCGTCACCCCACCGCAGGCCTGCCCGTTCTGCGGCATCGAACCGGACGATCCGCGCCTGCTCGGTCCGCGCACCGACGGCCCCGGGGGGCGCTGGATCGCGCTTCGCAACCTGTTCCCCCCGCTGGCAGGTCGCACCGGTCGCGCGGTGCTCGCGGTCGCCGAGGCGCACGGACCCACCCTGGCCCACCGGCGCGCGGACCTCGCGGCGGCCTGGGCCGGTCAGCTCGACCTGCAGCTTGGCCTCGCGCGCGAGCAGCCGGAGCGCTGGTCGTTGCTCACCACCGCCGTGGGGCTGTCGGCGGGGGCGTCACAGCATCACCCGCACGGACAGGTCCTGACCCCACGCGAGCCCCCGCCCGCCGTGGTCGCCGTGCACCGCTCACTGGCCCGTGCGGAGGTGGTCGCCGCGCTGCTGGCTGCACCCCGCCAGGTGGCGGAGCTCGCCGGCCTGCACCTGCTCGCCCCACCGGTCCCGCTCGGCCCGGGCGACCTGCTCGTGCTGCCCGAGCGGCCCGGCCCGCTCACCGCCCGGCAGCTCGCACCGCTGGCCGAGCTGATCGCGACCTGGGTGGACCGTGCGCACCGGCTCCTCGAGGTCGAGCAGGACGGCCTCGACGGCCCCGCCCCGGTGGACATCAAGACCCAGCTCCACGACGTGCCAGCCGGCATCCCAGGTCGCTGGTTGGCGGAGCTCCAGGTCACCGATCGGCACGCCCCGTCGGTGGCGGCAGCGCCCCTGGTCGACCTCGTGCGCCCGCCGGAGGACCACGCGGCCGCGTTCAGAGCGGCAGGTCCGTCTGCTTGAACTCGTGCAGGACCGTGTGACCGTCGACGAGGTCCAGCACCTGCTCGATGCGGCCACGGGTGACCGCCGGGTCGGCGTGCGGCCGCTCCAGCAGGCGGACGAACACCGCCCGTGCCTCGGTGGCGAAGGTCGGCACGCCCCACACGGCGTGGTCGGCCACCAGCGCGTCGTGCTCGCTGCGCACCCTCGCCAGCACGTCTCCCTGCTCGACCGCGGCCAGGATCGGCTGAGGATCCACCCCGGCGTCGCGCAGCGCGGCCGCCACCACCGCGGGGTCCTTGAGGTCGCGACCGTGCTCGTGGCGTGCCGCGAAGAGCGCGTCGTGGGCGTCGAGGAAGCGCTCCGGGGCGGTGTCGCGCACCGCCACGCCCGCGGCGAGCGCGAGCAGGCCGGAGACCTCCAGCGGCTGCTCGCGCTCCCACACCGGCGGCTCACCCTCCTCGACGTGGCCCTGCGCGAGGCTGTAGGGGGCGAAGCGCACCTGCCAGTCGGCTCCGGCCCGCAGGGCCGCGGTGACGTGCTCGTTCGTGTTGCGCGCGAAGGGGCACAGGTAGTCGAAGGCGAGCGTGAAGCGGCGGGTCATCGGATCCTCCTCGCTGAGGGCGGCACCGAGGTTCGAGGTCGAGGGCTCTGCGGTGTGGTCAGGGGCTCAGGCACCGGGCGAGCGCACCGAGGTCCTCCCCGCAGGCCGTCTGGAGGCCACGCAGGGTCAGCGCGAAGGCGAAGAACGCCCCCCAGGCGAGCCCGACGTACTCGCGCTCGCCGCGGCGCAGCCCGGCGAGCCGGCCCCCGACCACCGCGATCAGCGGGAACAGCGAGCCGTAGAGGTAGTGCAGCCAGGCCAGCGGCATGCCCACCACCCGGCGGCCGAGCAGGAGCAGCACGAGGCCGGTGAGCGTCTGCACGATCAGCAGGTTCTCCGTCCAGTGCTGCACGGCCCACAGCGCGGTCGGGGTCTCCTCGCGCCGCTGCAGACGCAGCACCAGGCCGGTGACCATGATCACGAGGAACAGCGTGACGATGGCCGCACCGAGGTAGCGGTGGAAGGTCGTCACGTCTGCCTCAGGGTCGCGGCGGGCGAGCCGGGGTCGGGTCCGGCAAGGTACCGCCGGGCGACCTCAGCCCTCCCGCCGGGAGGTGATCCAGGCGCCGACGAGCACGAGCCCGGTCCCGGCCACGGCCAGCGGGTGGATCCGCTCGCCGAGCGCGACGACACCGAGCACCATCGCCACGACCGGGACGACGTAGATCGCGATCGATCCGCGTGGGCCGCCGACCCGGCCGACGAGGGTGGCCATGAGCACGAAGGCGAGGCCGGTGCCGAGCACCCCGAGCGGGACCATGGCGAGCGCCGGGCCGAGCGCGAGGCTCGAGCGCGGGATCGCGGCCAGGCCGAAGGGGGCGATCACGAGCAGCGCGACCCCCTGCGCACGCAGCAGCACGGGCAGGGAGCCGTAGCGCTGCTGCAGGGGCACCGCGAGGTTGGCAGCGAGGCCGTAGAGCACCGTCGCGAGCAGCACGAGCGCTGCGCCCGTGGCACGCAGGGGTGACCCCTCGCCGGTGGTGGCCCCCACGGGCAGCTCCGGCAGCGCGATCGCCACGACGCCGACGAACCCGACCACGAGCCCCACGAGCTGGGTCCGTCCCGGGGCACGTCCGAGCAGCAGGGTCGCCCAGGCGGCCACCGTCAGCGGCATCGCCCCGTTGATCATGCCGGCGACCGAGGAGTCGATCCACTGCTGCGCCACCGGGAACAGCAGCAGCGGGATCCCCATCCACACCACCCCGAGCAGCGCCACCCGCGGCCAGTCGCTCCGGTCGATCGCGGTCCGCCGTGCCCGTGGGACCAGCGCCAGCGCGGCGGCGCCGAGCCCGACCCGCAGCAGCGAGACCAGGCCGGGGGCGAAGGCCCGCAGCCCGATCTCCATGAGCACGAAGGAGGAGCCCCAGATGGTCGCGATCGTGGCCAGCAACGTCCACTCGGCCGGGCCGAACGCCTCGAGGTTGGTGCCCGCGCCGGTCTGCAGGAGCCGGCGGCGCGGCTCGAAGGCGGGGGAGGAGACCACGGTGGCTCCGGCGGCGTGTTCGGTGGACCGGACGTCGCGTCCAGCCTACCGACCCGACCCCGCGCTAGGGCCCACCGCGTCGCCGGCCACCGTTCCCGGCTGGTCGGTCGCCGCCCCGCTGCTCGTGGGCGCGGCTGGTGTCCGTCCGTCCGGCCGGCGCGCGCGGGCGAGCGGTAGGGTCGGGCGAGGTCCGCCAGTCGTCGAGGCCAGGAGCTCACGTGCGTCTGCGAACGATCCTCACCATCGCCGTCGGCGCCACGCTCGGGGCCGGCGTGATGTACCTGCTCGACCCCGTCAGCGGGGAGCAGCGCCGGCGTGAGGTCCGCCGCGACGTGGCCCGCTGCGTCCGCGAGGGCGCGTTGGTCGCGACCAAGGCCGGCATCGACCTCGCGCACGACGTCAGCACCGCCGCGCTGGACGGCTACCGCCAGGCACGGCAGGAGATGGACCCACCCGCCTGACGAGCGCCACCTGCCGCGCCGGATCGGGGACTAGCGTGCGGGGCAGCCGTCGGGAGGGTGACTGGGATGCAGCTCGGCTTGAGCGACCACGGACAGCGACTGCACGCGGAGCTGGAGGCGTTCCTCAGGGAGCACATCCTGCCAGCCGAGCCCACCTACGAGGCCCAGCTCGCGGCAGCTGGTGAGCTCCACGCCCACCCGCCCATCCTGGACGAGCTCGCGGCCCAAGCCCGCAGCCGCGGGCTGTGGAACCTGTTCCTCCCCGACGAGGAGCATGGTGCGGGGCTCAGCAACCTCGACTACGCCCACCTCGCGGAGCTGACCGGCCACTCCCCGCTGATCGCGCCCGTGGTGACCAACTGCGCCGCTCCCGACACCGGCAACATGGAGATCCTGCACCTGTTCGGCACGCCCGAGCAGCAGCAGCGCTGGCTGCACCCGCTGCTCGAGCAGGAGATCCGCTCGGCGTTCTTCATGACCGAACCCGAGGTCGCCTCCTCCGATGCCCGCAACATCCGCACCTCCATCGTGCGCGACGGGGACGAGTACGTCATCAACGGCCGCAAGTGGTGGTCCTCGGGCGCGGCCAGCCCCGCCTGCAGGGTCGGGATCGTCATGGGCGTCACCGACCCCGATGCCGACCCGTACCACCAGCAGTCCATGGTGCTGGTCCCGATGGACACCCCGGGCGTCGAGGTGGTGCGCGAGCTGCCGGTGTTCGGGCGCTACGACGGGCACGGTGGGCACCCGGAGGTGACCTTCACCGACGTGCGCGTGCCGGCCGACCACCTCCTCGGCGCCCCGGGCGACGGCTTCGCCATCGCGCAGCAGCGGCTCGGACCGGGCCGGATCCACCACTGCATGCGGGCGATCGGGATGGCCGAGCGGGCCTTCGAGCTGATGTGCACCCGTGCGAGCGCCCGGACCGCCTTCGGCAAGCCGATCGCCGCCCAGGGCAAGGTGCAGCACTGGATCGCTCAGGCTCGGGTCCGCATCGAGCAGGCGCGGCTGCTCACGCTCAAGACCGCCTACCTGATGGACACGGTCGGCAACCGCGGGGCGCGCATGGAGATCTCGGCGATCAAGCTCGTCGCTCCCTCGATGGCCGAGTGGGTCCTGGACAAGGCCATCCAGGTGCACGGCGGGCTCGGGTTCACCGACGACACGCCACTGGCGATGATGTGGTCGCACGCCCGCACGCTGCGGGTGCTCGACGGTCCGGACGAGGTGCACGAGATGGCGCTCGCCCGCCGGGAGCTGCGTCGGGTCACGTCCACGGCGTGAGCGCGGCCGGTCGCTCCCCTCGCACGTCAGGGGCGAGGGTCGGGGTGCGTGCGCTGACCAGGACCGCCCCGCCGCACCGGACCCTGCGACTAGGGTAGGAGGATCCGCGGTATCGGCGGGTGGCGTCCGCCGAGCGACGGCCGCCCTCCGTGATGGCGACGTTCCCACCTCCGTCACGTGCCGAACCGCGGCCCATCCCGTCGAAGGAGCGCCGATGCGCTGGCGAACCCTACTCGCCCTGTTCTCCGTCCTCTCCCTGACCCTGGCTGCCTGTGGTGGCGGTGAAGCCGTCGATGTCGACGACCCCACCGGTGACGACACGGCCGACACCGATCCCGACACCGAGACCGAGGACGACGCGGACGAGGAGGCCGACGGCGAGGATGCCGACGGGGAGGACGCCGGCGGTGGCACGCTGATCGCCGCCATCGGGGGCGACCCCGATCAGCTCGATCCCCACACGACCAGCTCCTCCTTCGCCTTCGCCGTCCTCGAGAACGTCTACGACACCCTCGTCCAGCCGGGCGACGACCTGACGCCGGAGCCGGCGCTGGCCGAGTCCTGGGAGGTCTCCGAGGACCTGCTGACCTGGACCTTCACCCTGCGCGAGGGCGTGACCTTCCACGACGGGTCCCCGCTCACCGCCGCGGACGTCGTCGCCTCCTACGAACGCATCGCCGAGGAGGGCGCCAACGCCTTCCGGCTCGGCGCGGTCTCGGGCTACGACGCTCCCGACGACCGCACCGTGGTCATCGAGCTCAGCCGTCCCGCACCCAACCTCCTCGATCAGATCGGCTCCTTCAAGGGCATGGCCATCGCCCCTGCCGCCGACCTGGAGGCCGGCACCCTGCAGGACGAGCCGAACGGCACCGGGCCCTTCTCCTTCGTGTCCTTCGCCCCGGGCGACGAGGTCGTGCTCGAGGCGAACGACGACTACTGGGGTGACGGGCCGTTCCTCGACGGCATCGAGTTCCGGGTCATCCCCGACGAGAGCGTGAAGGTCACCAACCTCGAGACCGGTGAGGTCGACTGGATCGACTCCGTCCCGCCGCAGCAGATCGAGCAGCTGGAGGCCTCCGAGGACCTCGTGCTCTCGCAGGTGGCCGGGAACGACTACTGGTACCTAGCGCTCAACAACGAGCGCGAGCCCTTCGACGACGTCGACGTACGGCGTGCCATCGCGTTCGCCCTCGACATCGAGGAGATCACCGAGGCCGCCAAGTTCGACGCCGCGACGCCGAACGAGACCGCGATCCCAGAGACCAGCTTCTGGTACTACGACTACGCCCCCTTCGGCCACGACCCCGAGCAGGCGCAGCAGCTGCTCGACGAGGCCGGCGTCGACGGGTTGACCATCGACCTGATGGTCACGAACGAGTTCCCGGAGACGGTCACCTCCGCGCAGGTCATCGCGAGCCAGCTCGCGGAGGTCGGCATCGAGGTGGAGATCCGCACCGAGGACTTCTCGACCTGGCTCGCCGAGCAGGAGGAGGGCAACTTCGACGCCTTCTCGCTCGGCTGGCTCGGCAACATCGACCCGGACGACTTCTACTACGCGCAGCACCACTCGACCGGCGGGTTCAACTACCATGGCTTCGCCGACGACGAGGTGGACGAGTTGCTCGACGCGGCGCGTGTCGAGACCGACGTGGACGCCCGCAAGGAGCTCTACGACCAGGCAGCCGCCCGGATCGTGGATCAGGCGTCCTACATCTACTTCTACAACCCGGACATCCTCGAGGCCTGGTCGCCCGAGGTGAGCGGGTACGAGACCCGGCCCGACGTGGCGACGCGATTCGTGTCCACCCGGCTAGGGTGACCGGGACCCGGGTGGGGGCTGCAGCCGCCCCCACCCGACCCCTCCCACGGGTGCGCGCCAGGGCGGCCCTTGGACGGAAGGCACGGTGTGGGGCGCTACGTGCTCCGGCGCACGGCCCAGGCCGCCGTCGCCCTGCTCGGCGTCTCCATCGTGGTCTTCGCGCTCATCCACCTCGTCCCCGGTGACCCGGTCCGCACCGCGCTCGGCACGCGCTTCGATCAGGAGCTCTACGACACCCTGATCGCCCGTGCCGGGCTCGACCAGCCGTTGCTCGTCCAGTACTGGTCCTGGCTGACCGGTGCGCTGACCGGTGACCTCGGGGTCAGCTTCCGGACCGGCCAGCCGGTCACCACCGCACTGCTCGAGCGCCTGCCGGCCACGGCGCTGCTCGCGGTCGCCTCCCTGCTGGTGGGGCTCGTCATCGCGTTGCCTGCGGGCATCATCTCCGCGGTCCGGCAGGGACGCCCCGTGGACTACGCCGCCTCCGGGTTCTCCCAGATCGGGGTGTCGATACCGGACTTCTGGTTCGGGCTCCTGCTGATCCTCGTCTTCGCGCGCACGCTCGGCTGGCTCCCGCCGTCGGGGTACGTCTCCCCGCTCGAGGACCCGGTCGAGGCGGTCCAGCGCCTCATCCTGCCGGCGGTGACCGCCGGGGTGGTCACCGGTGCGATCCTGACCCGGTTCGTGCGGTCCAGCGTGCTCGAGGCCATGAGCGCGGAGCACGTCCGCCTCGCCCGTGCCAAGGGCATGCCCTCGCGCTACGTCCTGCGTCATCACGTGCTGCGCAACGCCTGGATCCCGGTCGTGACCGTCACCGGGCTGCAGCTGGCGACCCTGCTCGGGGGGATCGTGGTCGTCGAGGTGGTGTTCGCCTGGTCGGGTATCGGCCGGCTCGCGCTGGACGCCGTGGAGCGGCGGGACTACCCGCTGCTGCAGGGTGCGGTGCTGCTCATCGCCACCGGGTTCCTCCTCATCAACCTGCTCGTCGACCTGCTCTACGCCCGGCTGGATCCGAGGATCACCGCCACATGAGCGACGAGGACCTCCAGACCCCGCAGGAGCCGTCCGTGCCGCGCTGGCGCGAGACGGCCGGCGCGCTGCTCGCGAACCGGCTCGCCGCGGCCGGCCTGGTGGTGCTCGCGCTGCTCATCCTCGCCGCGGTGTTCGCCGATGCGGTCGCGCCCTTCAGCTACACCGACGGGGACCTGGCTCGGCGCCTCGAGCCGCCCTCGGGCGATCACTGGTTCGGGACCGACGAGCTCGGTCGCGACATCCTCTCCCGCATCGTCTTCGGGGCCCGGGTCTCGCTGCAGGTCGGTGCGGTCGCCGTCGGGATCTCGCTCGTCCTCGGCACCCTCATCGGCCTGATCGCCGGCTACCGCGGCGGCTGGGTCGACGCGGTCCTGATGCGCACGATGGACGTGCTCTTCTCCTTCCCGGTCGTGCTGCTCGCGATCGCGATCGTCGCGGTGCTCTCCCCGAGCCTGGTCAACACCATGATCGCCATCGGTATCGTGTTCACGCCCATCTTCGCTCGGGTCGTCCGTGGCTCGGTGCTCAGCGTGCGCGAGGAGGTGTTCGTCCGGGCCTCCCGCTCGCTCGGGGCGAGCGACTGGCGCATCATCCGCCGGCATGTGCTCCCCAACGTCGCGGCCCCGGTCATCGTGCAGACCTCGCTGTCGCTGGCCTTCGCGATCCTGACCGAGGCGGCGCTGTCCTACCTCGGCATCGGGGTCCAGCCGCCCCGGCCGGCCTGGGGGTTGATGCTGCTGGACGCCCAGGGGTTCATCGCCGTCGGGGCCTGGTGGATGAGCCTGTTCCCGGGCCTCGCGATCTTCCTGACCGTGATGTCGCTCAACCTCGTCGGCGACGGCCTGCGCGACGCGCTCGATCCGAAGCAGCGTTCCATCATCCAGTCCCGGGGGGTGACATGAGCGCGCCCAACGACGAGGCGAGGTCGGAGGCGAAGGCCGACCACGCGGGGGACCGGGAGGTCGTCCTGCGCGTCCGGGACCTCGAGGTCAGCTTCGGGACCAAACGCGGGCGCGCTGAGGTGGTGCGTGGCGTCGACTACGACCTCCACCGCGGTGAGACCCTCGCGATCGTGGGCGAGTCCGGGTCGGGCAAGTCGGTCTCGACGCTCGCGCTGACGAAGCTCATCCCCATCCCCCCGGGACGGGTCACCGGCACGGCTCACCTCGGCGACCGTGAGCTGCTCTCGCTGACGGAGGAGGAGCTGATCCACGTGCGGGGGCGGCGCATCGGGTTCGTGTTCCAGGACCCGATGACCTCCCTCAACCCGGTGCACACGATCGGCCGGCAGCTCACGGAGGGCATGCGCCACCACCTCGGCTTGAGCGATCAGGCCGCCCGCGAGCGTGCCGTGGAGCTGCTCGCCAAGGTCGGGATCCCCTCGCCAGCAGCGCGCCTGGACGACTACCCCCACCAGTTCTCCGGCGGCATGCGGCAGCGCGTCGTCATCGCCATCGGGCTCTCCTGCGATCCCGAGGTGCTGGTCGCCGACGAGGCGACCACCGCCCTGGACGTGACGACGCAGGCGCAGATCGTCGACCTGGTCGCCGAGCTGCAGGCCGAGATCGGCATGGCCGTGATCTGGATCACCCACGACCTCGGGGTCGTGGCCGGCATCGCGGACCGGGTCCTGGTCATGTACGCCGGCGAGGTGGTGGAGGAGGCCACGGCGGAGGAGCTGTTCGCCCGGCCGAGCCACCCCTACACCCTCGGGCTGCTGGCCTCGTTGCCGGTCCTCGGCGACACCGAGCCAGGGGAGCTGGCGGCCATCCCGGGCCTGCCGCCCGCGCCGACCGCGCTGCCCCCGGGCTGCGGGTTCCACCCCCGGTGCAGCTTCCGGGACGATCCGCGCTGTGCGACCGAGCGACCGGCGCTGCGCGAGCTCACGCCGGGTCACCTCGTCCGCAGCTTCTACGAGGTCCCTGAGGAGCTCTCCCGACGCGCGTCGACCTCGCACCGTCCCGCCGTCGAGCCTCCCGGGATCGAGGACGAGGGGACCACATGAGCGAGCACCTGCTCGAGGTCGACGGCCTGACCGTCCGCTTCCCGGTCGGTCGTGGCCGACACCAGCGGATCGTCCGGGCCGTCGACGGTGTCGATCTCACCCTCGACCGGGGCGAGACGCTCGGGCTGGTGGGGGAGTCCGGGTGCGGCAAGACCACGACCGGGCTCGCGATCCTCCGGCTGGTCGAGCCGACGGCCGGCCGGGTCGTGTTCGACGGCACCGATGTGCGTGCGCTGTCGCGGCGCGACCTGCGCGCCTGGCGCCGGCGTGCCGCGATGATCTTCCAGGACCCCTACGCCTCGCTCGACCCGCGCCTGCCGGTGGGGGAGAGCATCGGGGAGGCGCTCGACATCCACGGCCTCCACCAGGGCAAGCAGGCGCGACGGGCCCGGATCGGGGATCTGCTCGAGCGGTGCGGGCTGGCTGCGGCCACCGCGGACCGCTACCCGCACGAGTTCTCGGGCGGGCAGCGCCAGCGCATCGGCATCGCCCGGGCCATCGCGTGCGAGCCGGACTTCATCGTGTGTGACGAGCCGATCGCGGCGTTGGACGTGTCGATCCAGGCGCAGGTGATGAACCTGCTGAAGGAGCTCCAGCAGGATCTCGGGCTCGCCTACCTGTTCATCGCGCACGACCTCGCGGCGGTCCAGCACGTCTGCGACCGGATCGCGGTGATGTACCTCGGCCGGGTGGTCGAGGAGGCCGAGCGGATGGAGCTGTACCGCGACCCGCAGCACCCCTACACGCGCGCGCTGCTCTCGGCGGTCCCGATCCCGGACCCGGTCCGCGAACGCGAGCGCGAGCGGATCCGGCTCGTCGGAGACGTGCCCTCCCCGATCGATCCGCCGAGCGGGTGCCGCTTCCGGACGCGCTGCCCGGAGGTCATCGACGCCTGCGACCGCATCGACCCGGCGCTGCAGCAGGTGACCGGCGGGGGGCACCGCGCCGCCTGCATCCTGCACGGCGAGGTCGGCGAGCCCGTCGAGCCGGACGGCATCCCCAGCCGTCGTGACGAGCTCACGGGGTGACCACGACCATCCCGTCCATGAACGGGTGGAGCGTGCGGCGGTACCGGAGCTCGTCCTGGGTCAGCATGCGACGCTCGTAGGTGCCCGGGGCGAGCACCAGGACCGCGCGCCGCCGCCCGTGCCGGGCCGGCGTGCCGCCTCCGGACGCCCTCATGCGCTCACCGCTTCGTGGCCCCGCAGCCACGCGATCGTCCGTGCGACGACCTCGGCGTGCGGGGTCACCTCGATCGGGCCGAAGGTGGCCTCGAAGGCGCTGGCATCGATCGTGTAGGGCCGGTCGAACTGGGGCACGACCTCCCGGGCCTCCCGCAGCTGGGGGCTCACCAGCCCGAGCAGCCACAGCATCCGAGGCGTGACCCGTCCCGCCGACAGCTGCCGGCCGAGCGCGTCGCCGGCGAGCCGGATGAGCTCGCCCTGGGTGATCGGTGGTGCGGCCGGTAGGAGCCACACCTGCCCGTCGGCGCGCTCATCCTCGATCAGGGTGGCGAACCCGCGGCCCGCGTCAGCCAGGGCGTGGAAGGTGTGGGGCTGGTCGTCGGCGATGAAGGCCCGTGGTGTGCGGCCACGTGCGGCCGGGGCGAGCAGGAGCTGGTTGACCAGCGAGCTGCCCTCGAACGGGCCGTAGTACTCGGCGAACCGTCCGATCGTGACCCGCTGCCGTCCGCTGGTGTGGCGGGCGAGCAGTGCCTGGCCGAGCGTGGCCCGCAGCCGCCCCTTGCGGGTCGTGGCGGCCTCCGGAGTGGTCTCGCGCATCGGGGTGCCGGGCGAGCCGTAGGCGTAGAGGTTGTCGACCAGCACGAACCGGGCGTCGGCCGCCGCGGCGGCGTCGGCGGCCCGCTCCACCAGCAGGGGTAGCTCGGCGGCCCACCGGGCGTAGGGGACCTGCGCGGCCATGACCACCACGTCGGCGTCCTGGCAGGCTGCGGCTGTCGCGGCCGGGTCGGTCAGGTCGCAGGCGCGGGCGGTGACGCCATCGGGCCAGTCGCGGGTCGGTGCGGACCGGCTCGCGGCGACGACGTGGTGGCCGCGAGCGGCGAGCTCGCGGGTGATGGCCTGGCCGGCGCCGCCGGTGGCACCGAGGACGGTGAGCTGCATGGGGCTTCTCCTGGGAGCTGCCGACGGTGGTCGGCGGTGGGTGCGAACATCGTTCGCTGAGGCGACTATGCGCG
>JBKHEJ010000053.1:0-13598 GCA_046540855.1 Nitriliruptoraceae bacterium | reverse complement strand
GGGTGGATGCTCGTCGGGACGTGCCCGTCCCCTCGGAGCCCACCATGACCGCCGCCGCCCCCGACCTGCTCCTCGTCTACGAGAGCGTCGACGGCCACACCGCCGCCGTCGCCGAACGGATCGCGGACCGCCTGCGTGCCGGGGGCGCGCAGGTGACGGTGACCACGACGGGCGAAGCCCCGGCGCCGGTGGGTGTGGACGCGGTCGTGCTCGGCGACCCGATCCACGCCGGGCAGCACACCCACCACCTCACGGAGTACCTGACCACGCACGCTGCCGCTCTCACCGCGGTGCCGACCGCGCTCTTCCAGGTGTGCCTCACCTCGGCTGACGACGATCCCGAGCACGTCGCGACGGCCGCCGGCTACCTCGACGACCTCACGGCCGCGACGGGGCTGCAGCCGGCGCTCACAGCGAGCTTCGCGGGGGCGCTGCCCTACACCCGCTACGGCCGGTTGAAGCGGGCGCTCATGAAGCGGATCGCGGCCAAGGGCGGGTTGGCCACCGACGTCAGCCGCGACCACGTCCTGACCGACTGGGCTGCGGTGGACCGGTTCGCCGCCGACGTGCTGGGGCTCGTGACCGGCGCCGAGGTCTGAGCCACGAGGTGCTGGGGCTCGCCGGCCGCCGCCGCGACCCGAGCGACGAGGTGGTGGGGCTCGCGACCAACACCGAGGTCCGAGCTGCCCACGCCGGTACCGCCAGCGCGCCCCGCGGAGCGCTACCGTGCCGCGGCGGCCCGGTCGCCCCCCAACCGCACCCCCGCGACCGGACGAGGGAACGACCATGGCGACCACCCCCACCCCGCCGCCGTCGCGGATCTCACCGCTGCTGCGCGGCTGCGCGGGCGCCTGCCCCTACTGCGGTGGCCGGGGCATCTTCTCCGGCGTCAACGACCTGAAGGAGGCCTGCCCGACCTGCGGGTTCTCCTTCGTCCGCGAGGAGGGGTACTGGCTCGGCGCGATGATCGTGATCATGGCGCTGGTCCTGATCATCTTCGGGCTGTGGACCGTCGGCGGGCTCCTCATCACCTGGCCCGACGTGCCGTGGACGACGCTGACGATGGTCGGCATCGGCCTGAACATCGTCGTGCCCTTCGCGCTGTACGGGTGGTCGAAGACGATCTGGGTCGGGCTCGACATGACCTTCAACCCGGCACAGGCCGAGGAGTTCCGCTCCGACGACCTGCTCTGAGCCACCGTCTCAGCGCCGGAGGCCGCCCTGTCCCGGCTCGGCCAGCCGGACCACGAGGCGTCGCACCGCCCCGGTCCGGTCGAGCACCGCGGCGGAGGTGGCCTGATCCAGCCAGCGGCCAGCGACGACCTCGACGTCGCCGCCCGGGCGCTCCACACGGATCTCGTCGCGGTCGGCTGCCTCGACCCGGACCGGCGTGGCGCACACGGTCAGCTCGAACCCGCGCGTCCCGTCGAGGTCCCGCCACAGCTCCTCGGCCGGGAGCATCGGCCATCCCCAGGCGAGGTGGCCGTGCGCGAACCGGACGCCGAGCTCACCGGCGCGGGTGAGGATCTCCTCCTTGACCTGGCCGGTCATGCCCGGCTGCTGCGCGCCGGCGTGCGCCGGCGTGTGGGAGTAGCAGTCGGTGGGGAACGCCCCGTAGGTCGCGGGGTCCTTGCGGAACCCGAGCCCGCCACGGATGCGCCGGTAGAGCCCGGTCAGGCGCTCGAGGAGCGCCTCCTGCCCCCCGGCCTGCTCCACCTCCACCGCCCGCTCCTGCACGGCGAGGAGGAGCTTGGCGACCATGTGCCAGTAGATCGAGCCGATGCCCTCGTAGCCGTGCATCCCACCCGAGCGACCCGTGAACGCGTGATGGCGGAACAGCGCCTCGTAGACCTCCTCGACGATCGCGCGCTCGGGTGCCGGCACGCCGGCTGCGACCAGCGCCGCGCGCAGCGCGACCGCGTTGACGAGGTCGGCCCGGAAGTGCAGCCCCCCGTCGTGGTCGCGCTCGAGGATCCCGGCGGGACCGGCGCCGGCCAGGCGTTCGAGGACCGGGTGGGCGGCGACGAGGTGGTCCGGCACCCGGTTGCGGTCCAGGAACCGCTTGAGTTCCGGGACCGGGTAGAGCAGGAACGAGTCCTGGTCGGGCCGGTACAGCGGCGAGGCGTAGAGCCGCTCGACCAGCTCCGCGACCTCCTTGGCGCTCAGGGCCGTGGACCCCAGCACGGCGACCTGCCCCTCGAGCATGAGCGGGAGGTGGCGGACCTCGGCGCTCGAGTCGTCGGGCAGGACCAGCAGGTTGTAGGCGTGGAAGAGGCCGTCCGTGCGGCGGCCGGAGCGCACGGAGGCACGCACGTGCGCGAGCGCGTCGCTGAGCAGGCGGGCCAGCGCCGGTGCGCCCACCTCGACACGGGTGGGGTCGACGCCGGCGGCGACGCGTTCGCGGTGGCGTGCGCCGGCGGTGCTGAGCGCGTCGAGCAACGACCGTCGCAGGCTCGGCTCACGCTCCGCAGCGTGCGGGTCGTGGGTCGCCAGGGCCTCGGCGACCTCCGCCAGCCAGACCGCCACCGAGCCTGTCAGGTCCACCGGGGCGGTCCGCTCCTCGACCAGCCGCCCGGTCAGGAAGGCGAGGTAGCGCTCGAGCTGCGCCAGCGTCACCATCGACAGGCCCCAGCCGGCCAGGGCGTTGTTCGCGTCGTTCCACTCCGGGCGCTGGGTGTTCATCCAGATGCCGCCACCGGCGACGTAGGACGACAGCTTGGCCAGCGCCGGCACGAGCAGCTTCTCCGCGAAGGTGACCCGCAGGAGGTCACCGTCGGCGACGACCAGCCGCCCGTCGGCGCCGACCGCCTCGACGCGCGGCCCGATCCTGGCGGCGTGGTCGGCGTCGTAGGTGATGGTGTCGCGCGGGTCGGCGACCATCGCCTCGTGGCCCGCGAGCCGGTAGGGCACGTCGGCGTAGGTGAACAGCGAGCGGTCGAGCCAGCCCTCGAGCTCCCCCGGCGCGACCGCCCGCCAGGCCTCCAGCAGTCGCAGCAGGTAGACGATCTGGTGGTCGCCCCAGTACCCGATGTTGCTCCAGGGGTCCTCGGGGTCGGGGACCTCCCAGTCGATGCCGTCACGGGAGATGCGGTAGGGGTTGTGGCCGTCGAGGGTGCTCGCGTTCACGAAGGTGGCCACGGCGTGTGGCAGGTAGCGCGGGAAGGACCGCAGCAGCGCCTCCCAGTTCTGGAAGATGTCCCGCCAGTTGCCCTCGTGGTAGCGCACCTCGGAGCCGTCCGCGTCCGTGACCCGGATCGAGAACCGGTTCCAGGGCCGGCTCGGGTCGCCGTGCCGACGCGAGAAGGACAGCGGCAGGTACTCGAGCACCAGCCGGACGAGGTCGGGGTCACCCGTCGAGTCGGCGGCCTCATGGGCCGCGGCGAGCGGTGCGACCGGCCCGAGCTCGCGGATCCGGGCCGCGTGGCGGTCGTGGACACGCCGGTTGCGTCCGGCCAGGAACCTGATCAGGTCGCCGGTGTCCACCTCGTAGCCGTCAGCCAGGACCCCACCGCGCATGCTGTTGAACAGCACGTTGGAGCGGTGGTGGACATCGGCGATCGGGTCAGCGGTGCGCTGGTGAGCGTCGGCTGCGACCAGCAGCGCCGCGATCCGCTCCCGACCGCGGGCGAGGTCGGCGTCGAGCTGGGTGCGGACGTCGGGCCGGCCGGCCGCCCCGATCCGATCGTGGAGGGCCGCGTGGCCGAGGGGGGTGTCGGCGACGAGCACCCAGCCCGTGCTGCCACGCGCAGGGACGGTGACGGTCCCGCGCAGCAGGTAGGCGCCCCGCCGGCCCGTCAGCACCTCGGGTGAGGGGTGCTCGCGACCGTGCCTGGCCGCGGCCAGCACCCGTTCGTCGAGGTGGACCTCGGCGCCCTCGAAGCCGGTGGACCACACCAGCGTCGCCGCCAGCGCCTCGGACGGCTCGGCGCGGTCGGTGATCCCCGACTCGAGCGCGTACACCGCGGCGAACCCACCGATGCCCGTCTCCGACCTCCGGTAGGCGGTGACGAGGTTCGATCGCGTGGACTGCAGCGCCACGCTGACGCCGGCGGGGAGCACGTCCAGCAGGCCGTCCACCACCTCGATGCTGGCCCCGTCGCCGGAGAGGTCGTCGAGGTGGAGGGTGCGCACCCACCCGAAGGCCCGGGACGGCTCCCAGGTCACGCGGTAGCGCAGCCCCCAGCGGGCGTTCGTCTCCTCCAGCAGGACCGCGGTGCCGAGCTCGTGCTTGGCGATCGCGCGGGTGCAGCCGGCCGTGAGCTCGCGCCCGAAGGGCTGCCACAGCTCACGGGAGGCGCCGCGGCCGCGGGCGAGCAGCGTGACCGGACCGGTGACCTCGGCGGCCCGGTGCAGCCGGTCGTCGGTCTCGTAGGGCAGGAACGCGTGGTCGGCGTCGCCGCGGCCCGCGGTCAGGGTGCCGGCGCTCGACAGGAACAGCCACAGGTCGCTGTCGGAGACCACGGTGGTCAGGAACGGCTCGAGCTCCTCGAGGCGCTCGATCCGGTACCACCTCGCCCCGGCGAGATCGACCAGGCTGCCGGTCGCGGTCTGCGGGGTCGCACGGGTGCCGGAGGGCGGGGACATCAGGGGCTCCAGGGACGATCTGCTCAGGACGGTAGGGGGCGTGCGTGATCGAGGTCACCCGCACCGTCGGACCGTTCGCCACGCCGCTGCCGCAGCAGCACCGAGGCGAGCCCGACACCGGCCAGGCCGACCGCAGCCCCGGGCTGGGCGCCCAGCGCCATCGCGGCGGGGATGCCGAGGAACAGCCCGGCCCCGCCGAGCAGGATCGCGACGGTGCGGTCGGTGTGGGGCACCTCGCGCCGGCGGGTGCGCTCGAAGGCGACGACCGCGGCCATGACCGGCAGGACCATGGCGATGCACAGCGCGATCCACCACAGCCGCCCGAGCCAGAACCCGGGTTCGCCGGGCACACCGGCGTCGATCGGCGCGCCGAGCCGCTCCCCGAGCCAGGCTGCCGGCAGCTCGGCGAGCTTGTGCCACAGGTAGAGGACCATGCTGAGTGAGCTCAGCAGGACGACGAGGTGCTCGACGGGCCGGTGCTCGAGCAGCCGCCGCGCCGGCCCCTCGGCGAGCAGGACCGCGCCGGCCTGCACCCACATGACCCCGATCATCGCGATCGTCGGCGGCAGGACGTTGGTGCTGCCGTCGAGGTCGCCGCCGACCATCGCGACGGGGTAGCCGACCATCACTGCCAGGGCCAGCCACGCGAACCCGCCCAGCAGCACGAGCGCACCGGCCCGTGGCCCGCCGAACCGGCCCTGCCGCCAGGCGACACCGAGCTGCTGCGGCAGCAGCCAGACCGCGAGGCCGTTGACCCAGCCGATCCCGCCGGGGGTGCTGGTCACGAGCGTGCCGAGCTCGGTCAGCTGCCCGGGGCCGGTGATGCCGGCGCGCAGGACGTCGACGACGAGGGCGAGCGCGAGGAGGCCAGCGACCGCGCCGAGCCCGAAGCGCCGGTCCGCCCACACGCTCAGCGGCAGGAACGCCTGCACGGCGAGCAGCATCACGAGGAACCACAGGTGCACCGTGAGCGACTGGTCCAGCGGCCCGAGCAGCCGCCCCCCGGTGAAGGCGGCGATGATCGCGAGCACGGTCAGGACGGCGAGGTAGGTGACGGTCGGCCGCGCGAGCGAGAGCGCCCGACCCGCCCACCAGTGCAGCTGCCGCTCCCCCGCCTCGAGGCGCCGGAGGGCACCCGGGGTGCTGACCGCCGCGGAGACGAACACGAACAGGGGCACGACCTGCAGCACCCAGGTCAGCACCCCCGCACCCTCCCAGACGGTGAGCAGGTGCTCGGTGGCGACCATGCGACCGTCCTCGAGCCGTGGCAGGGTCGCGATCCAGTGCCCGAACACGACCACCAGCAGCGCCCCGGCCCGCAGCGCGTCGGGGTAGCGGTCGCGTCGCGCGCTCGCCTCCGACCCCACCACCGCCTCCCGCGCCGCACATGCGCAGCCTAGGACGACGGCACGCCGGACCGGGTGCGTCCCGGACGGTCACCCAGGCCGCGGCGTGAGAGGCGGGGACGGGAATCGAACCCGTGATGGGGGATTTGCAGTCCCCTGCCTTACCACTTGGCTACCCCGCCGGGTACCTCCCCCCGAGCCTAGCGGGCACGCACCAGCACGTTGCCCCACCGCCCGGTCAGGGCGCCACGTCTGCCCCGTCGAGCGCGTCGAAGCCGTCCAGCGCCGCCCCGACCGCCTCGCCGAGCCGGTCGAGCTCGGCGACCGCGGCCAGGGGACCGCGGCCCTTCGAGGAGCCCAGCCACCACGCCCCGCCGACCGCACCGGCCCAGCCGAGCAGGCCGAGCAGCTTCCACACCGACCGCCAGCCGTCGTGGGGGCGGCGGGGGTCCACCCCGTGCCAGCGCCCGACGCGTCGCCCGGGGTCGATCAGCTCCTGCGGGGTCAGCCGCGCCGCCCCACCAGCGTCCAGGCGCCGCCAGTGCGGGTCGACCCGCGCGCCGCGGGCGATCCGCCGCGGGTCGGCCGCCAACGCGCGGCGCAGCTCACCGGACGCGAGGTACCCCGCTCCGGAGAGGGAGCGGCGCAGCAGCGGCGTGGTCGGGCTCACGAGGCGCACCGTAGCCGCGCGCACCCGACCGCAGCACCACCTCGGCGGAGCTGCCCGAGCGAGCGGTCAGGTGCCCTCGGCGAGGTTGGCGCGGAGCCGCTCGAAGGCGGCCAGCCGGGCGGGGTGGATGCTCGCCTGCTCGATCGCGCAACCCGGCTCGCCCACGTGCGCGCAGTCGTCCATCCGGCACGGCAGGCTCGCGAGCTCCGGGAAGTGCTGCGGCAGCTCCTCGGGCGTGAGGCCCCCGAGCCCGAAGGAGCGCACGCCCGGGGTGTCCACGAGCCACGCGTCCAGGGCCGGGGCGTGCAGGGCCCAGGCCGCGACCGTGGTGTGCCGGCCCCCGTAGCGTCCGAGCTCACCGATCTGCTGCGACGCCCCGGGCACGAGCCGGTTGAACAGCGAGGACTTGCCCACCCCGGAGTGCCCGGTGAACGCGGTCCAGGTGCCCGCCACCACCTCCCCCAGCGAGGCGACCCCCTCCCCCGTCGCCGCCGAGGTGACCCGCACCGGCACGCCGATCGCCTCGTAGCGCGTGGCCACCTCGCTGATCGGCCCCTCCTCGGAGACCAGGTCGCGCTTGTTGATGCACAGCACCGCGTCGAGCCCCCCGACCGAGGCGGCGACCAGCACCCGGTCCAGGAACCGTGCCCCGACGTCGAGGTGGTCGGCGGCGATGACGACGACGATCTGGTCGGCGTTGGCCACCACCACGCGCTCGGTGTCGTCGGCGTCGTCGGCGGTGCGGGTGAGGACCGTGTCGCGCGGCAGCACCTCCACGATGCGGGGCTCGTCGTCCTCGTGACTCGCCTCGCGCACCCGCACCCGGTCGCCGACCGCGGCCTTCTCCCCGCGCATCGTGCCCGCCAGGCGCGCCTCGACCACCTCGCCGTCGAGCACGATCGTGATCCGTCCGCGGTCGACACCGACCACGCGCGCCACGGCCAGCGTGTCGATGCGCTGGCGTGCGGCGACGGACAGCTCCCGGGACCGGCGGGCGAGGAGGTGGTGGTCCTCCTCCCACTCGTCCTCGAGAGCCTCGATATCGATGCGGGGCATGCCGGCATCCTGCCAGACGCCCGTGGTGTGCGCGGTCGCGGTGTGGACCGCTACGGTCCTCGGCCCCCGTGCCGCGTCGCTGGCGGCGGCCTGCGACGGTCCCCGTACCGCCGCACCACCGCCGCAGCGGCAGGCCGATCCCCGTACCCAAGGAGCTCGCCGTGTCCGTGCCGGCCGACCCGATGTTCGACCTCGCGACCGCCGCGGTGGAGGGGGCGCTCGCCGCGGGTGCGACCTACGCCGACGCCCGGGTGGTGCTGCGCCGGCACGAGAACCTCCAGGCGCGCAACGGCGAGCTCGAGGGGGCGGGCCACAGCGAGGACGCCGGGGTGGGCGTGCGGGCCCTGTTCGGCTCGTCCTGGGGCTTCGCGGCCACCTCGGAGCTGACCGACCGGGCCGCCAAGCGTGCCGGAGGGGAGGCCACCGCCACGGCGAAGGCCTCCGCCCGGGTCCCCGGCAGCGGGCTCGAGCTGGCCGACGTCCCCGCCGCCCAGGACACCTACACCACCCCGTTCAGCGAGGACCCCTTCCAGGTGCCGCTGGACGAGAAGGTCCGGGTGGTGACCGAGGCGAGCGGGACCATGGCCGCGGTCGAGGGTGTCATGGTCGCCACCGCGATGCTGCTGTTCTGGGACACCGACAAGTGGTTCGTGTCCTCCCAGGGCCACCGCATCCACCAGCGCATCCTGGAGTCGGGCTGCGGCATGGACGCCACCGCGGTCGGCGAGCAGGAGACCCAGCGGCGCAGCTACCCGCAGTCCTTCGGCCACGTCGAGACCGGCGGGTACGAGGTGATCCGCCGCTTCGACCTGCCCGGCCACGCCCAGGCCACCGCCGAGGAGGCGGTGCAGCTGCTCACCGCCGACCCCTGCCCCGCCGGGGAGCTCGACCTCATCCTCGAGTCCTCCCAGGTCGCCCTGCAGATCCACGAGTCCGTCGGCCACGCCATCGAGCTCGACCGCATCCTCGGCTGGGAGGCCGCCTTCGCCGGTACCTCGTTCCTGGAGCTGGAGCAGCTCGGCACGCTGAGGTACGGCTCGGAGCTGATGAACATCACCGCCGATGCCACCATCCCCGGGGCGCTCGCGACCTTCGCCTACGACGACGAGGGCACCCCCGCCCAGGCGGTCGACATCGTCCGCGACGGCATCTGGGTCGGCGTCCTCTCCGGCCGCGACTCCGCCCACCTCGCCGGCCTCGAGCCGGGCGGGATGGTCCGCGGCGACGGCTACAACCGCATGCCGATGGTGCGCATGACCAACGTCGGCCTCGAACCCGGGGACTCCTCGCTGGAGGAGATGATCGCCGACACCGAGCACGGGGTGATGATGGCCACCAACCGGTCCTGGTCGATCGACGACAAGCGGCTGAACTTCCAGTTCGGGTGCGAGATCGGGTGGGAGATCAAGGACGGCAAGCGCGGGAGGATGCTGAAGAACCCCACCTACACCGGGATCACCCCGCGGTTCTGGGGCTCGATGGACCGGCTCGCCGGGCGCGAGGAGTGGCTGCCCTGGGGGGTGCCCAACTGCGGCAAGGGGCAGCCGATGCAGGTCGGCCACACGGGGCACCCGGCGGCCCCGGCCCGGTTCCGCGGTGTCCGCGTCGGCGTGAAGGGCTGAGCATGACCACCTCGATGTCCACCACCATCTCCTCCCTCGACGACCTGCAGGCGCTCGCCGACCGGGTCGTGGCCCTGGTGCACGACCTCGGCGCCGCCCAGGACGGCGAGGTGGAGGCCAACGTCCGCGTCTCGCGCACCCGGCACGGCCTGACCCGGTTCGCGAACTCCTTCATCCACCAGCACGTCGGCGAGGACAGCGTCGAGGTGGCGCTCACCCTCGCGCTGGACGGACGGACCACCTCGGCGAGCACCACCCGGATCGGTGAGGAGGAGCTCGCCGAGCTCGTGCGCACCGCCCTCGCCTCCGCCGCGCTGCAGCCGGTCGATCCGGGCTGGCCGGGGGCGACCCCGCCGGGTGAGGCGAGCTTCGTCGGCAACCACGACCAGGCCACCGCCGCGGCCAGCCCCGACGAGCGGGCCGAGGGCGTGGAGGCCTTCGTCGCGGCCGAGCCGGGGTTCGAGGCCGCCGGCTACCTCGACACGGAGGCGACCTGGACGGCCTTCGCGTCCACCGCCGGCCAGCGCATCGCCGGCTCCGCGACCCGCGCGACGATCGACGGCATCCACCGTTCGGCGACCTCGGCGGGCTCGGCGCACCAGACCTCGACCCGGCTGGGCGAGCTGGACGCCGCCGCTGCCGGTGCGCGTGCGGCCCGGCTCGCCCGCGACGGACAGGACCCGATCGACCTGGCGCCGGGGACCTACCCGGTCGTGCTCGGTCCCGAGGCCGCCGCGACGCTGCTGACCTTCCTGGCCGTGTACGGGTTCAACGCGAAGTCCTACCTCGACGGAGGTTCCTTCGTCCGGCTCGGTGAGCAGCAGCTCGACCCCTCGCTCACGCTGTGGCAGGACCCCACCGACCCGCGGGTGGTCGCCCTGCCCTTCGACGCGGAGGGCACCCCGCACACCCGCTACCCGCTGATCGAGGAGGGCGTCCCGCGCCAGCTCGCCCACGACCGCCGCACCGCCAAGCGCTTCGGTGATGACGCGGTGAGCACCGGCGACGCCCTGCCCTTCGGCGCCGGGTTCGGGGCCGTGCCGACCTCGATGGTGCTCACGCCCGGCGAGCGGTCCCCCGAGGAGCTCGTCGCCGGCATCGAGCGCGGGCTGCTCGTGACCTCCTTCAACTACGTCCGGGTGCTCGAGCCCAAGGCGGTCTCCGCCACGGGGCTGACCCGCAACGGGACGTTCCTGATCGAGGACGGCGAGGTCACGCGGCCGGTGAGCAACCTGCGCTTCACGCAGGGGTTCGTCGCGGCGCTGGCACCGGGCCAGGTGCTCGGGATCGGCAACGACGACCGCTACGCCGACGGGGAGTTCGGGGCCGGGGTCGTGATCACGCCGAGCCTGGCGCTCGCCGCCTGGGCCTTCACCGGTGGGGCGCAGGGCTAGGCGAGCGCGTGCCTATGCTCCGGGTCGGGAGCACGCCGCACTCGACCGGGAGATCGATCCACCATGCCGTCCGATGCCATCGCCGACCTGCTCAAGGAGGGGCGGACCTTCCCGCCCCCCGCCGCCTTCGCCGCGGAAGCGTCGATCACCGACCGCTCGCTCCACGCCGAGGCCGAGGCCGACCGGCTCGCGTTCTGGGCCCGGCAGGCCGAGGCGCTGGAGTGGGTGCGGCCGTGGGAGACGGTGCTCGAGTGGGAGCCGCCCTACGCACGGTGGTTCGTCGGCGGACAGCTCAACGTGAGCCACAACTGCCTCGACCGGCACGTCGACGCCGGCCACGGCGACCAGGTCGCCTACCACTGGGAGGGCGAGCCGGGCGACACCCGCACCCTGACCTACGCCGACCTGCTCGCCGAGGTGGGCCGCGCGGCCAACGCCCTCAAGGCGCTCGGCGTCGGCAAGGGTGACCGGGTCGCCATCTACCTGCCGATGATCCCCGAGCTCGCGGTCACGATGCTGGCCTGCGCCCGGATCGGCGCGGTCCACTCGGTGGTGTTCGGGGGCTTCTCCGCCAACGCGCTCCGCGACCGCATCAACGACGCCGACTGCCGGGTGCTCGTGACCGCCGACGGCGGCTGGCGGCGCGGGGCGGTCTCCCCGCTCAAGCCCGCCGCGGACGAGGCCGTGGCCCAGTGCCCGACGATCGAGCACGTCCTGGTGGTGCGGCGCGGCGGCAACGACGTCGAGATGGCCGCCGACCGGGACGTGTGGTGGCACGAGCTGGTCGACGACCAGCCGGCGGCCTGCCCGCCGGAGCCGATGGACAGCGAGGACCTCCTCTACCTCCTCTACACCTCGGGGACCACGGGGAAGCCGAAGGGCATCATGCACACCACCGGGGGCTACCTCACCCAGGTGGCCTTCACCCACCGGCACGTCTTCGACCTGCGTCCCGACACCGACGTCTACTGGTGCGCGGCCGACATCGGCTGGGTGACCGGGCACAGCTACATCGTGTACGGGCCCCTCGCCAACCGGGCGACCTCGGTGCTGTACGAGGGCGTGCCGAACCACCCGGACGAGGGCCGCTTCTGGGACATCATCGAGCGCTACGGCGTGACCCAGCTCTACACCGCCCCGACCGCGATCCGGGCCTTCATGAAGTGGGGGGACCACCACCCTGCCGCGCGTGACCTGTCCAGCCTGCGGCTGCTCGGCAGCGTCGGCGAGCCCATCAACCCCGAAGCGTGGATGTGGTACCACGAGGTGATCGGCGGTGGCCGGTGCCCGATCGTGGACACCTGGTGGCAGACCGAGACCGGCGCGATGATGATCACCCCGCTGCCGGGGCTGACGACCACCAAGCCCGGCTCGGCCACCTTCCCGCTGCCGGGCATCTCCGCGACCATCGTCGACGACCTCGGCGTGGAGGTCGGCGTGCCCGGCGGCGGCTACCTCGTGCTCGACGAGCCGTGGCCGTCGATGCTGCGCGGCATCTGGGGGGACGCGGCCCGCTACGAGCAGACCTACTGGTCGCGCTTCCCGGGCCGCTACTTCGCCGGCGACGGCGCCAAGCGCGACGAGGATGGCTACTTCTGGCTGCTCGGCCGCGTGGACGACGTGGTGAACGTCTCCGGCCACCGCCTGTCCACCACCGAGATCGAGTCCGCCCTGGTCAGCCACCCGGCGGTGGCCGAGGCCGCCGTGGTCGGCCGGGCCGACGCGGTCACCGGCCAGGCGATCGCGGCCTTCGTGAGCCCCCGTGGCGGGATCGAGGGGGACGAGGCGCTCGCCCGCGAGCTGCGCGAGCACGTCGCGACGATGATCTCGCCCATCGCCAAGCCGGCCTCGCTGCTGTTCACCCACGACCTGCCGAAGACCCGCTCGGGCAAGATCATGCGCCGGCTGCTGAAGGACATCGCCGAGGACAAGCAGCTCGGCGACACCACGACGCTCGCCGACGCCGGGGTGGTCGACGCGATCAAGGACCGCTACCTCGCCGACAGCACCGGCTGACCCCTGGCGCTGGTGCCAGGGTCCCGACCCGCGCCACCTCGTCGACCGGACCGTCGGCTGGTGGCCGCCCCCGGTGCCAGGGTCCCGACCCGCGCCACCTCGTCGACCGGACCGTCGGCTGGTGGCCGCCCCCGGCACCGGCCCGCCACCTCGGTGACGGCGTCGAGGTGGTGTCAGGCCGTTCACGGCGCGGACCGACGCCGGGGGCTTCGGGGCGTAGGCTCGACGGTCAGCCCGGGTGCTGCCGGGCCCGTGACCAGCGGTGCGTCCATGTCCCTGTCCGTCCCAACCGCCGTCCGCCGCGGCCGGCGCGCCGTGACCCTCGCCTTCCTCGCCAACGGGCTCGGCGTCGCCTCGTTCATCGTGCGCGTGCCCGACGTCCGCGATGCCCTCTCGCTGCGGGAGGCGACCCTCGGCCTCGTGCTCTCCGGGGTGGCGATCGGCGTCGTGCTCGGCCTCGTGATGTCCGGGTCGATCGCGGCACGGCTCGGCAGCCGGCGTCTGACCCTGCTCGGTGCGACGGGCACGGTGGTGCTGCTGCCCCTCGCCGGCCTGGCCGGCGACCCGATCACCCTCGTGGCGGTGCTCGTGCTGCTCGGGGCGAGCGGGTCCACGATGGACGTCGGCATGAACGCCCAGGGCGTGGGGGTCGAGCGGCAGTACGCGCGGTCGATCATGATCGGCTTCCACGGCGCCTGGAGCGTCGGCGCGCTGCTCGCGGCGCTCATCGGCTCGGTGGCCATGGGCGCCGGCGTGTCGGTCGCCGCGCACCTCGCCGGCATCGCGGGCGCCATCGCGCTCCTCGCCCTGCTGGCCGCCCCGGGGCTGCGGATCGAGGACCGGCTCTCGGCCCACACCGGCCCCCGTCTCGCGCTGCCGCGCGGGCCGCTGCTGCCGCTCGCGCTCATCG
>JBKHEJ010000052.1:0-13739 GCA_046540855.1 Nitriliruptoraceae bacterium | reverse complement strand
CGACGTGCCGGGCAGCGGCGAGCGATTGACGATCGAGGAGCTCGTGCGCCGGCGGCTGGCGGGCGAGCCGCTGCAGCTGTTGCTCGGCCGGTGGCCCTTCCGGACCGTGGAGCTCGAGCTCGAGCGCGGGGTGTTCGTCCCCCGGCCGGAGACGGAGGTGGTCGCCGGGTTCGCGATCGACCACGCCCGCGCGCTCGGGCGCGGGGTGCTCGCGGCCGAACCGTGCACCGGCAGCGGCGCCATCGCCTGCGCCCTGGTCGCCGAGGTGGACGACCTCGAGGTGGTGGCCACCGACCTCGATCCCCGGGCGGTCGCGCTCGCGCGTCGCAACCTCGCCGAGGTCCGCAGCCGCACGCGCGCCGTCGCGCGCCGCAGCCGTGGCGAGGTCCACCTCGGTGACCTCCTCGAACCGCTCCCGGCGAGCCTGCAGGGCCGGCTGGACCTCATCGTCGCCAACCCGCCGTACCTGCCCCTGGCCGACCGTGCCGGGCTCGCGGTCGAGGTGGCGGACCACGACCCGGCGGCCGCGCTGTTCGGCGGGGTCGACGGCCACGAGGTGGTCGACCGTCTCATCGCCGCTGCGGTCTCCTGGCTCGCGCCGGGTGGTGCGCTGGTGGTCGAGATCGACGAGCGCCGCGGCCCTCAAGCGAGCGAGCGCGCCCGTGCCGCCGGCCTCGAGCAGGTCCGCACCGCCCGCGACCTCGCCGGGCGGGACCGGGTCCTGCTCGCGCGGGCGCCCTGACCCCGCCGGCGGTCGGGCTGCGTGAGCGGTCGCAGTACGCTGCCTCGCCGTGCAGCCAGGACCAGGGAGCGTGGGCGTGACCGAGCGGCTCGATGCCCGCGCTGACCGTGACGAGGCGGTCGCGCGGGCCGTGGAGCTGCTGCTCGCCGGCGAGGTCGTGGTGCTGCCGACCGACACCGTGTACGGCATCGCCGCGCACGCCTTCGACACCGCAGCGACCGACCGCCTGCGCGCGGTCAAGGAGCGCGACCGCAGCGTCCCCCTGCCGGTCGTCGTCCGCAGCCCGAAGCAGCTCGCCGGGATCGCCACCGCGGTCCCGACGGCGGCGGAGCACCTCATGGCGGCCTTCTGGCCGGGACCGTTGACGCTGGTCCTGCACGCCCAGACGCGCCTGAACTGGGACATCGGCCTGAACCAGGGCACCGTCGCGGTGCGCATGCCGCTCGAGGAGGACGTCCTCGAGGTGATCCGTGGCGTCGGGCCGCTGGCGGTGACCTCGGCCAACGCCGCGGGCCAGGAGGCCCCCCGCGACGCGGACGCCGTGCTCGCCCAGCTCGAGGGCCGCGTGGCGGCGGTGCTCGATGCCGGGCCGCGCCCCGGTGGGGTGTCCACGATCGTGGACCTGACGCGGGCCCGCCCCGCGGTGCTGCGCGAGGGAGCGATCGAGACCGAGCTCGCGCTGGACGTCGCCGAGGGGCGCGTCGATCCGCTCGACGCGGCGGCTCGGCTGCTCGGTGAGGACCAGTAACCTGGCAGCCCACGCACGTCCGAGAGCCGACGGAGAGGCGACCGCGTGACGACCTTCTGGGGTCCCGATCTCGACCAGTTGCGCGCGACCGACCCTGAGGTCGCCGACGGGGTGCTCGCCGAGCTGCACCGCCAGCGCACGAAGCTGCAGCTGATCGCCAGCGAGAACTTCGCCTCCCCGGCTGTCCTGGCCGCGCAGGGGTCGGTGCTCACGAACAAGTACGCCGAGGGCTACCCCGGGCGGCGCTACTACGGCGGCTGCGAGGAGGTCATCGACCCGCTCGAGCAGCTGGCCATCGACCGTGCCAAGGCCCTGTTCGGTGCGGATCACGCCAACGTCCAGCCGCACTCCGGCGCCTCGGCGAACATCGCGGCCTACTTCGCGACCGTCCTGCCGGGCGAGAAGGTGCTGGCGATGTCGCTGCCCCACGGGGGGCATCTCACCCACGGGATGAAGCTGAACTTCTCCGGCCGGTGGTTCGACGTGGTGTCCTACGGCGTCCGGGAGGACACCGAGGTGATCGACATGGACCAGGTGCGGGCGCTCGCGCTCGAGCACCGGCCGAAGCTGATCATCGCGGGCTGGTCCGCCTACACCCGGCAGCTGGACTTCCCGGCCTTCCGCGCCATCGCCGACGAGGTCGACGCGGCGCTGCTGTGCGACGCGGCCCACTTCATCGGGCTGGTCGCCGGTGGCGTGCACCCGAGCCCGGTGCCCCACTGCGACATCGTGACCTTCACCACCCACAAGACCCTGCGCGGCCCCCGCGGCGCGATCATCCTGACCAACGAGCGCTGGGCCAAGGCCATCGACAAGGCCGTGTTCCCCGGGACCCAGGGCGGCCCACTCGAGCACGCCATCGCCGCCAAGGCGGTCGCGCTCAAGGAGGCGATGGACCCCTCCTTCGGTGCCTACTCCCAGCGCATCCTCGACGACATCCGCGCGCTCGGGGACGGCCTGGCCGAGCGCGGCTACCGGCTGGTGGCGGGAGGCACCGACACCCACCTGCTGCTCGCGGACGTGACCAGCAAGGGCCTGACCGGTGCCGAGGCGGAGGCCCGTGCGGATGCGGCCGGCATCGTGCTCAACAAGAACGCGATCCCCTTCGACACCAACCCGCCCGCGATCGCCTCGGGGATCCGCGTCGGCGCCTCCTGTGTCGCGACCCAGGGCATGGGTCCGGCCGAGCTCGGCACGGTCGCCGGGCTGCTCGACCGGGCGTTGACCGGGACCGAGGACGACCGGGTGGCGGTGCGCGGCGCGGTCGGGGAGCTGGTCGCCCGCTTCCCCGCCTACCCGGAGGCCGGCCCGGTGGTCATCGACACGGTGGCCTGAGGTGGTCGACCACCTCGGGGTAGCGGTCCTGGCCGCGGTCATCACCGCGGTGCTCGCACCGCTGGTCGCCTGGGGTGCCCGCCGCTTCGGGGTCGTCTCCCGACCGCCCGAACCGTGGCGGCGGCGGGAGGTCGCGGTACCCACCCTCGGCGGGATCGCGATGGCGGCGGGTGCGCTGGTGGCGCTCGCGCTCGCCACGGTGCTGCCGACCTTCGCACCACTGTTCGCTTCCACCTCCGAGCCGGTCGCGTTGCTGGTCGGGGTGTTCGTCATCACCGTGGTCGGCATCGTCGACGACATCCGGCCGCTGCCACCGCCCGTCAAGCTCGCCGGCCAGATCGTGGCCTCCCTCGGCGTGGTGCTGTTCGGTGTCCAGCTGGTCCACTTCTGGGTCCCGGGGCTCGGGGTGCTGGCCTTATCCGGCGACCTCGGGCTCGTGCTGACCGTGCTGGCGCTCGTGGCGATGATCAACGCGGTGAACCTCATCGACGGGCTCGACGGGCTGGCCGCGGGGGTCGCCGCGATCGCGGCCATCGCCTTCTTCGCCTTCGCGGTGCGGTCCCAGCCCGCCGGGCTGACCCCGGCGATCCCGACCTCCTCGACGCTGGTCGTGGCGATCGTGCTCGGGATCAGCCTCGGGTTCCTCGTGCACAACTGGCACCCGGCGCGGGTCTACATGGGTGACACCGGCTCCCAGCTGCTCGGGCTGCTGCTCGGCGTGGCCATGGTGTCGCACGTCGGTCGTACGGCTGCGCCGACCAGCACCGACTTCGTGGGCTCCATCCCGCTGCTCGTGCCCGTGCTGGTGATGGCGGTGCCCTTCCTCGACACCGCCTTCGCGGTGCTGCGGCGGCTCATCGCCCGACGACCGGTCACCGCGGGCGACCGTGGCCACCTCCACCACCTGCTGCTCGCCTTCGGACACTCCCACCGGCGTGCGGTCCTGATCCTCTACTACTGGTCCGCGGTGGTAGCGGTGGCCTCGGTGGGACCGTCCCTCCTGCCCGCGGAGCGGCTCGTGCCCTGGGTGCTGGTGGCCGGCGCGATCGGCATCGTGCTCGTGGCGCTCAGTAGCCGCGAGCCGCGACAGCCGATCTCGGAGCCGGTGCCTGAGCCCTCCGAGACGGGGTCACAGCGGCAGGCGCGATGAGCCCGAAGGGTGGAGACGACGCCGGGTGGTGCCCCCCCGTCTTTGGCGGTCCGCGGGGGTCCTTGCTAGCGTCCCCGCCCGCTAGGGCACATGGACCCTTCCAGATCCTGCGCACCGCCTGCGACCCCACGGGAGCACGCCGCATGCCCGCGACCGGCTCATCGACCCCTGCACCGACGCGCCCCGCGCCGGTGCCGACGGTCGCGCCCGCGTCGATCCGGACGGCGCTGCTGCGGGGGATCGATCAGGCCTACCTGATGCAGGCCGACCTGCTCGCCGCGATCCTGGTCTGGGCGGGGATCGGCTGGCTGCTCGATCGTGCCCTGGGCACCCGGCCCGTGCTGCTGGTGATCGGGGCGATCGTCGGCTACGCGGCGGGGCTGTACCTGGTGTGGCTGAGGTCGCAGCGCATGGATGCCGCCGAGCAGGCCGCGAGCGCCTCACCTGAGGTCCAGGACGGGGGTGCTGCGTGACCCCTGACGCGGACCCGTTCGACACCCGCGGCGCTGAGGACGAGCTCGCGCTGCTGCGCGGCGCCGTGCTCGCGCTGGTCGTGACCGCCATCCCGGTGGTGGCGGTCGCCGGCTGGCTGGCGGGCGCCGAGGGTGCGCTGGGCGCGCTCGTCGGCGTGGGGCTCGTCGGGGTGCTGTTCGGCAGCTCGACCGCCCTGCTGGCCGTCATCGCGGCCCGTCGCGGCGGGGCGGGTATCGGCCTCCAGGTGCTCGCTGCCACCCTGCGGGTGCCGCTCTACCTCGGCGTGCTGCTCGCCCTCAGCGACGCGCCATGGATCCACGGTCGCAGCCTCGCCCTAGCCACCGCGATCGCGATCGCGGTGACGCTGACGGTGGAGCTGCGGCTGCTGCTGCGCCTGCCACGCCTGTTCTGGGTCGACGCCGAGGCCACGAGGCCGTCGGTGCTCGCACACGACACACGGAGCTGACTGCCGTGACCAACGTGCTAGCTGCCGCCGAGTGGGGCGGGGAGTTCGAGGGCGTCCTCGACCCCATCAACGCGCTCTTCGACTTCCCGCCGTTCCTGTTCGAGGACCTCGAGCTGTTCGGGATCCCGCTCGGGGTCAACCGGACCATCGTGATCGCCTGGATCATGTGCGCGGCGGTCGGGCTGGTGTTCTACCTCGGCACCCGCGACGCCAAGATCGTGCCCGGACGGTTCCAGGCCTTCCTGGAGATGGTCGTCGACGTCAACCGCACCATCGCGCTGGACATCATCGGGCCCAAGGGGGTGCGGTTCGTCCCGCTGCTGACGACCTTCTTCGTCGGCATCTTCGCGCTCAACCTCGCGAAGCTGTTCCCGCTGTTCATGATGCCGCCGACCTCACGGATCGCCTGGCCGCTGTTCCTGGCCCTGCTGTCCTGGCTGGTCTACGTCGGGGTGGGGATCAAGGAGCAGGGCTTCGGCCACTACATCGGCGGGACGCTGTTCCCACCGGGGGTCCCCAAGGCGCTCTACATCATCCTGACCCCGATCGAGCTGCTCTCGAACTTCGTCCTGCGGCCCTTCACCCTGGCGGTCCGGTTGTTCGCGAACATGGTCGCCGGGCACATCCTCGTGGTGATCACGCTCTCCACGATCCACGTCTTCCTGCCCTCGCTGCCGGTGGGCTGGACGGTCGGCGGCCTGGCGCTCATCGTGTCGCCGCTGGTGTTCGCGTTCGAGTTCTTCATCATCGCGCTGCAGGCCTACATCTTCACGATGCTCACCGCCGTCTACATCGGCTCCTCGATGGAGGCGCACCACTGACCAGCGCACACCGCGCGCCGGTCACACGACCTGGAACCACCCACATCTCAGCCCGCGGTACCGATCGGTGCCGCTCCCAGGAGGGAACCCATGGAAGGCTCACTCAACGTCCTCGGCTACGGCCTGGCCACGCTCGGTCCCGCGATCGGGCTGGGCATGCTCATCTCCAAGGCCATCGAGTCCATGGCTCGGCAGCCCGAGGCGGCCGGCATGGTCCGTACCACGATGTTCATCGGCGTGGCCGTGGTCGAGGCCCTCGCGCTGCTGGCCTTCGTCCTCGCCTTCGCGCTGTAGTCCGAGCCCGACGACCACCACGCGACGCGAGGGACCATCATGAGCCAGATCACCGTGCTCGCCGCCGCCGAGAGCGCGGGCGGCATCGACCTGCTGCCCGTCTGGTCCGAGCTCATCTGGGGCTCGGTGGCGTTCCTCATCCTGCTGTTCGGGATGGTGAAGTTCGTCTTCCCGAAGCTGAACGAGACCCTCGAGGAGCGGTCCGCAGCGATCCAGGGGAAGATGGAGGCGGCGGACGCCAAGCTGCAGGAGGCTGAGGCGTCCAAGGCGGACTACGAGGCGTCGATCGCTGACGCGCGCGGCGAGGCCGACCGCATCGTCGCCGAGGCCCGCGAAGCCGCTGAGGCGCTCCGCGCCGAGGCCCGCACCCGTGCCGAGGCCGAGGCGGCGCAGATCCTCGAGCGCGCGGAGGCCGCCGTCGCGGCCGAGCGCGAGCGGGTCCTGTCCGAGCTGCGCAGCCAGGTCGGTGCGCTGTCGGTCGAGCTGGCCTCGCGCATCGTGGGGCGTGAGCTGGACGCGACCACCCACGAGGCACTGGTCGACGAGTACATCGCCCAGCTGTCGAGCCAGAACTGAGGCCCACCGTGAACCACGACCAGATCCGCGCCTACGCCCGTGCCGCGCTGGCCGTCGCCGAGGCGGAGGGTGCCACCGACGTGGTCGAGCGCGAGCTCGACGCCGTGGCCCGCGCGCTGGACGGCTCCGAGCAGCTGCGGTCCACGCTGACCGACCAGCAGCTCCCGCTCGCGCGCCGGCTGTCGGTCGTCGACGGCGACCTGCTCGCCAACGCCCACCCCGCCACGCGCACGTCGCTGGCGATGCTGCTGGCGGCCGAGCGGGCCGGGGAGCTCGGCGCGGTGGTGGCCGCGATGCGCGAGCTCGCGGACACCGGTCGCGTCATCGCGGAGGTCACGGTCGCCGTCGAGCTGGACGAGGCCCGGCGCACCGCGCTCGTGGCCGCTCTGGAGCGCGCCACCGGCCGCGAGCTCGACGTCCGCTTCGTCGTCGACCCCGAGGTGGTCGGCGGCGTGCGCGCCACCGTCGGCGACACGGTCCTGGATGGCTCCCTGCTGCGCCGCATCTCCGAGCTCCGTACCCGCGTCGGGCTCTGAGCCCACACGACACCCCCCGCTGACCGCCCCGGATCGCGGGCGAGGACGAGGAAGCACACGATGGCTGACCTTCAGTTCCGGCCGGAGGACATCTCCGACGCCGTCCGACGCATGCTCGAGGGCTACGAGCCCGAGCTCGCCGCCGAGCAGGTCGGGCGGGTGATCGACACCGGCGACGGCATCGCCAACATCTCCGGCCTGCCCGGTGCCCTGGCCAACGAGCTGCTCGACTTCGGCGACGGCGTGTTCGGCATGGCGATGAACCTCGACGAGCGCACCATCGGTGCCGCGGTCTTCGCCGACGCCTCGCGCATCCAGGAGGGCCAGGCGGTCCGGCGCACCGAGCGGGTCCTGTCGGTCCCGGTCGGTGACGCCATGCTGGGCCGGGTGGTCGACCCCCTCGGTCGCCCCATCGACGGCAAGGGGCCGCTCGAGCAGGCCCGCGTCGACGGGCAGCGGGCACTGGAGGTCCAGGCACCCGGCGTCGTCGAGCGCCAGCCGGTGAACGAGCCGCTCCAGACCGGCATCAAGGTCATCGACGTCATGACCCCGATCGGTCGCGGCCAGCGCGAGCTGATCATCGGTGACCGCCAGACCGGCAAGACCGCCATCGCGGTGGACACGATCATCAACCAGAAGCCGCTGTGGGGCACCGACGAGGCCGTGAAGTGCATCTACGTCGGCATCGGGCAGAAGGGCTCCACGATCGCTCAGGTCGTGGCCACCCTGGAGAAGCACGGGGCGATGGAGTACACCACCGTCGTCTCCGCCCCGGCCTCCTCACCGGCGCCCTTCCAGTACATCGCCCCCTACGCGGGCGCCGCCATCGGCGCGAACTGGATGTACAAGGGTGAGCACGCCCTCATCATCTACGACGACCTGTCCAAGCAGGCCGACGCCTACCGGCAGCTGTCGCTGCTGCTGCGTCGTCCGCCGGGGCGCGAGGCCTACCCGGGTGACGTCTTCTACCTCCACTCCCGGCTGCTCGAGCGTGCCGCGAAGCTGTCCGAGGAGCTCGGCGGGGGGTCGATGACCGCGCTGCCGATCGTGGAGACGAAGGCGAACGACGTCTCGGCCTTCATCCCCACCAACGTCATCTCCATCACCGACGGGCAGATCTTCCTCGAGACCGACCTGTTCTACCAGGGGGTCCGGCCGGCCATGAACGCCGGCATCTCGGTCTCCCGGGTCGGTGGTGCGGCCCAGCGCCCGGCCATGAAGAAGGTGTCCGGCACCGTCCGTCTCGAGCTGGCCCAGTTCCGTGAGCTCGAGGCCTTCGCGCAGTTCGGCTCCGACCTCGACAAGGCCTCCCAGCAGCAGATCGCCCGCGGCCAGCGGGTCGTGGAGATCCTCAAGCAGCCGCAGTACGAGCCGCTGCCGGTGGAGCTGCAGGTCGCCTCGGTCGTCGCGGTCACCTCCGGGGTGCTCGACGAGGTCCCGGTCATCGACGTGCGCCGCTTCGAGGAGCAGCTGCACACCTTCCTGCAGGAGCGCCACGCCGGGATGCTGCGTGAGCTGTCCACCGAGAAGCTGTCGGACGAGCTCAACGAGCAGCTACGCGCGGCGATCACCGACTTCGCCGCGACCTTCACCCCCTCCCACGTCGAGGTGGTGGAGGAGCGCAACGAGTCCTGGGAGGCGATGTCCTCCACCAGCGAGACCGTCGAGTGAGCCGCGGGTGCGGGGTCGCGGCCCCGCACCGCACCGAGCGGTGACCCGCTCCCGAGGAGGAAGTCGTGGCAGGTAGCGGCCAGATCCGGCAGCTCAAGCGGCGGATCAAGTCGGTCCAGAGCACGCAGAAGATCACGCGTGCCATGGAGATGATCGCGGCCTCGCGCATCTTGAGGGCGCAGGCCCGGGTGCGCGCGGCCCGTCCCTACGCCGAGGGCATCCACGACATCATCCGCGGGCTGGCCGTCTCCCACGAGGTCCGCGAGCACCCGCTGCTCGTCGAACGCGAGGTCGAGCACGTCGCCGTCATCGTCAACACCTCCGATCGCGGCCTCGCCGGCGCGTACAACGCCAACGTGCTCAAGGCCGCCGAGCGCACCATCGCCGAGGAGGAGGCCGCCGGCCGCCGGGTCGACCTCTACACCGTCGGCAAGAAGGGCGCGGCCTACTTCGCCTACCGCGGTCGGCGCCCGACCGAGGTGTGGGAGGGGGTGGCCGACACCCCCCAGATCGACGACGCTGGCGACGTCGCCGAGACCGTGATGGCCCGCTTCCGCGCCGGCGAGCTGGACCGGGTCTGGTTGGTCTACACCGCCTTCAAGAGCTCCCTGACCCAGTCCCCGGTCCGCATGGAGCTGCTCCCGGTCAAGCCCGCGGAGTTCGAGGGGGACGGGCAGCACATCGATCCGGAGTTCATCTTCGAGCCGGACCGGGCCTCGCTGCTCGACAGCCTCATCCCGCGCTACGTGGAGGCGAAGGTCTTCCACGGCCTGCTCGAGTCCTCCGCCTCGGAGCACGCGAGCCGGCAGCGGGCGATGAAGGCCGCCACCGACAACGCCAAGGAGGTGGCGGCCAACCTGTCGCGGATCATGAACCAGGCCCGGCAGGAGCAGATCACCACCGAGATCACCGAGATCGTCGGTGGCGCCGAGGCGCTCAGCCACTGACCCAGACCCGCACCGCGCACCGCCCCCCTTGCGTCGCCCCCCGCTGTTGCCCCCGCCCACCCCAGACCGCACCACGAGCACCGCCGGCGTCCACGCCCGGCGGGTCGCACGCCCAAGGAGCCGACCATGGCCACCGCATCCGCCGACGGCCGCATCATCCGCGTCATCGGCCCGGTCGTCGACGTGGAGTTCCCGCCCGGGGACCTGCCCGACATCAACACCGCGCTGACCTTCCACCGCGAGGAGCAGGGCGAGCGGGTGACCATCACCGCCGAGGTGGCGCAGCACCTCGGGGATCGACGCGTCCGCGCCATCTGCATGCAGCCCACCGACGGCGTGGTGCGCGGCGCGTCGGTGACCAACACCGGCGGCCCCATCACCGTGCCGGTGGGCCCCGGCATCCTCGGGCACATCTACAACGTGCTCGGTGAGCCGCTCGACGTCGAGGCCTCGGCGATCCAGGCCGACACCCGCTGGCCGATCCACCGTGAGCCGCCCCCCTTCGACGAGCTCGAGCCCCAGTCGGTGATGTTCGAGACCGGCATCAAGATCATCGACCTCATCGAGCCCTACGTGCAGGGCGGCAAGATCGGGATGTTCGGCGGCGCGGGCGTGGGCAAGACCGTCGTCATCCAGGAGATGATCAACCGCGTCGCCCAGCAGCACGGTGGCGTGTCGGTCTTCGCCGGGGTGGGGGAGCGCACGCGCGAGGGCACCGACCTCAAGCTCGAGATGGAGGAGTCCGGCGTCCTCGAGAAGGCCGCGCTCGTCTACGGCCAGATGGACGAGCCGCCGGGGGTCCGGCTGCGCGTCGCCCTGTCCGCGCTCACCATGGCGGAGTACTTCCGCGACGAGATGCGCCAGGACGTCCTGCTGTTCATCGACAACGTCTTCCGCTTCGTCCAGGCTGGCTCCGAGGTCTCGACCCTGCTCGGTCGTATGCCCTCGGCGGTGGGCTACCAGCCGACCCTGACCAACGAGATGGGCCAGCTGCAGGAGCGCATCACCTCGACCAAGGGCCGCTCGATCACCTCGCTGCAGGCGGTGTACGTCCCCGCCGACGACATCACCGACCCGGCGCCGCACACCACCTTCGCCCACCTCGACGCCCAGACCGTCCTCAGCCGCGACATCGCCTCGCTAGGCATCTACCCGGCCGTCGACCCGCTCGACTCGACCTCGCGCATCCTGGACCCGAGCGTGGTCGGGCAGGAGCACTACGACGTCGCGACCGGCGTGCAGGAGGTCCTGCAGCGCTACCGGGACCTCCAGGACATCATCGCGATCCTCGGCATCGACGAGCTCAGCGAGGAGGACAAGGTCGTGGTCGCCCGGGCACGCAAGGCCCAGCGCTTCTTCTCGCAGAACTTCTACGTCGCCGAGCAGTTCACCGGCAACCCCGGCGTGTACGTGCCGGTCAAGGACACCATCGAGGGGTTCAAGGCGCTCGTGGACGGCGAGCTCGACGACCTCCCGGAGCAGGCCTTCCTCTACGCCGGTGACGTCACCGACGTGCAGCGCAAGGCCGCGGAGCTGGCGGGCTGATGTCGGACGCCACCATGCACGTCGAGGTCGTCTCCGCGGACGCGTTGGTGCTCGCGGGCGAGGCCCGGGAGCTGTACGCCCGCGGGGTCGAGGGCGAGATCGGGATCCTGCCCGGGCACGCTCCCGCGCTGGTGGCGCTGGACGTCGGGCCGCTGCGGCTGACCCTGGAGGACGGGACGCGCGAGCGGATCGCGGTCCACCGTGGGGTGCTGTTCGTCGGGGAGGACGGCAAGGTCATCGTCCTGTCCGACATCGCCGAGCGCGCCGCCGACATCGACGTCGAGCGTGCCCGGGCCAAGGCGGAGCGCATCCGCAAGCGCCTGGCCGAGGGCACGGTCCGCAACGTCGAGGTCCAGCTCATCTCCCTGCGCAAGCAGCAGCTCCGGATCGCGGTGGGGACCGGGACCGAGGTCTCGCACACGAGCTGACCCGCCTCCGGCACACGGGTCGCGCGGGGTCTGGCCGCGCCCGCCCACCCGGTCGGGGCCGGCACGTCCGGATCCCCGCCGGCCCCTGGGTACGCTCGCAGGATGACCAGCTCCGAGGCGTTCCGGGTGCGCGGCGGGACGCCGCTGCACGGCACCGTGCGCCTGTCGGGTGCGAAGAACTCGGCGCTGAAGCTCATGGCAGCCTCGTTGCTGACCGAGGAGCCGCTCGACCTCACCGAGGTACCGGCGATCGCGGACGTGCCGGTCATGGCGGCGGTCCTCGAGGGGCTCGGGGTTGCGGTCGACCTCGACCTGGAGCGGCGGCGGTGCCGGCTGCAAGCCGCGGACCCGCGCTGGCACGCCCCGGCGGACGCGGTGGCCCGCATCCGGGCCTCGATCGCGACGCTCGGCCCGCTGGTCGGCCGCGTCGGGCGGGCCCAGCTGGCGCTGCCCGGCGGGGACCGCATCGGGGCGCGCTCGATCGACCTGCACCTGCGTGGGCTCGAGCTGATGGGCGCCGAGGTCACCCTCGACGACCGCGGCGTCGAGGTGGTGGCCGACCGGCTCCACGGCGCGGTCATCACGCTGGACTTCCCCTCGGTCGGCGCGACCGAGAACCTCCTCATGGCGGCGACGCTGGCCGAGGGCCGGACCACGATCGACAACGCCGCCCGCGAGCCGGAGATCCAGGACCTGTGCCGCATGCTGGTCGCCATGGGCGCCCGCATCGACCACATCGGGGGGCCCACCCTCGAGATCGAGGGGGTCCCGCGCCTGCGCGGGGTGGCCTGGGAGACCTGCCCGGACCGCATCGAGGCCGGCACCTACGCGATGATGGCGGCGGTCACCGGTGGCGACGTGGTCATCGAGCGGGTCCGCCCCACCGACCTGACCCTGCCGCTGCTGAAGCTGCGCGCCGCCGGGGTCCACGTCGAGGAGGGCGCCGGGTCGCTCAGGGTGCGGGCGGACCGGCTGTGCGCCGTCGACGTCGTCACCCTGCCCTACCCGGGCTACCCGACCGACCTGCAACCGCAGCTGATGGTCCTGCTCAGCCAGGCCCACGGCACGAGCCGGTGCACGGAGAACGTGTTCGAGTCCCGCTTCTCCTTCGTGCACGAGTTCGCGCGCATGGGGGCCGACATCGAGCTCGACGGCCACCACGCGCTGATCCGCGGTCCGGTCCGCCTGCAGGGGGCGACCCTGTCGGGGCTGGACGTCCGCGCCGGCGCGGCCGGGGTCATGGCCGGCCTCGTCGCCGCGGGTGAGACCATCGTCCGCGACGTCCACCACATCGACCGCGGCTACGCCCACCTGCTGCCCCGGTTGCGCGCCCTGGGCGCGGACGTCGAGCGCATCGAGGACCCCGCCGGTGCCGGCTGACACCCCGGCCGCACCGGGGGCGGTCGTGCGGAGGCGCCACGCTGCTGGGGGTACGGCGCGTGCGGCCGGGGTGGTCGTGCTGCTCGCGCTCCTCGCGCTGTCGGTGCTGCCGCCCAAGCCGGTCGCCACGGCGCTCGAGCCCATCACCGCGCCGGACACCGTGCGGCTCGTCGGCGACGACGACGTGCTCATCGAGGTGGACGGCACCCGCTACCACGGCACCATCGAGCTGCGGCCTGACGGCCAGGTCGTCAACGAGCTGCCCCTGGAGCGCTACCTCGAGGGTGTCGCGGAGATGCCGAGCCGGTGGCCGGCCGCGGCGCTCGAGGCGCAGGCGGTGGCGGCCCGCACCTACGCGTGGTGGTCGGCGCGCAACGGTGCGCACGCGGGCTACGACATCTGCGCGAGCACGGCCTGCCAGGTCTACCGGGGTGCCGAGGTGGTGCTCGACGGCGGGCAGCGCTGGGCGGACGCGGTCGCCGCGACCGCCGGGCAGGTGCTGCGCGACAGCGACGGCGACCCCATCCTCGCCCGCTACTTCTCCACCTCCGGCGGTCGGACCTACGCGAACGAGGAGGTGTTCCCCGCTACCGGCGCCCGCCCCTACCTCGTCGCGATCGACGACC
>JBKHEJ010000051.1:0-13935 GCA_046540855.1 Nitriliruptoraceae bacterium | reverse complement strand
GCCGAGCACGCCCCTGCGAGCGGCCTGACCGATCGCCTGCGCCTGCTCCGCGCCGAGGTCACCGGCCTGGAGCGCGGCACGGGTCCCGGGCAGCTGGCGTAGGTCACGGGCCAGCGCGTCCTGTCGGCCGGCCTCCTGCGCCGACAGCCCGAGCTGCTCGCGCAGCAGGCTGGCGGTGGACGCGTGGCCACCGGGCTGCTCGGCACGTGAACGCTGTGCGCACGCGACGAGGGCCGCGCGCAGCCCCGCGACCGCGCCCTCCACCCCGCGCAGGCCCGCGAGCCACGACGCGACCGCCTCCCCGTCGGCACGATCCGGCACCTGTGCGGTCAGTGCCACGACCGCAGCCCGCAGGTGGTCGAGGGTGTCGCTGCCGAGGACCCGCTCCGGCCCGGCTGCGGCGTAGGGAGCACGGCCCTCGCAGGCCATCGGGACGGCACCACCTCGACGACCGGGTGGGGGCACGGCACGCGTGGAGCGCCGTCCGGCCATCGGGGCCGGTACGGGGAGCGGCGGCGCGCCTGTCGGGAACATGTGTTCGACACTACCCGAGCCCCGTGACACCGACCCGACCTGTCCACAACCAGCGCGCGAGCCCACCCGCGGCAGGCCTCTACCGCTCGGTGTCGGTGAGCGCGTCCAGCACCGCGTCGACGACCTCGCGCGGCGGCACGGCCAGGACCGGCCGCGCCACGTCGTCGAGCAGCACGAACCGGATCCGTCCCGGCTCGGCCTTCTTGTCCCGCGCCATGGCGTCCCACACCGCCCCGCGGTCCAGCGGCGGCAGCCGCACCGGCAACCCGAGCGCGGCCAGCACCGCCTCGCCCCGCGCCGCGAGCGCCGCCGGCGTCCGCCCGACCGCGACCCCGATCCGCAGCGACGCGACGATGCCGATCGCCACGGCCTCGCCGTGCAGGACCTGGGAGTAGCCGGTCAGGGCCTCCACGGCGTGCCCGACGGTGTGGCCGAGGTTGAGGTAGGCCCGCTCCCCCGCCTCCCGCTCGTCTGCCGCGACCACGATGGCCTTCACGGCGACGGAGCGCTCGACGAGCTCCCGCAGGCGTTTCGTGGCCCCCCACGCCGCGACCGATGGGTCGGCCTCGAGCACCTCGAGCACCTCGGGGTCGCGGATGAGGCCGTACTTGACGATCTCCCCGAACCCCTCCCGCCGCACCCGTTCGGGCAGGGTCCGAAGCGTCGCCACGTCGCAGACCACGGCCCGGGGCTGGTGGAAGGCGCCCACCAGGTTCTTGCCCGCCGGCAGGTTGATACCGGTCTTGCCGCCGATCGCCGCGTCGACCTGGGCGAGCACGGTGGTCGGCACCTGCACGAGGTCGAGGCCACGCGCGTAGGTCGCCGCGAGGAAGCCGGCGAGGTCCCCGACCACCCCACCCCCGACCGCGATGACCAGGTCCTGCCGGCTGAGCGGGATCTCCGCGGCCCGCTCCCACAGGGCCGCGAGGATGGCGGGGGACTTCGCTGCCTCGCCGTCGGGGACCCGGGCCTCGGCCACCTCGAGGCCGAGGACGCGCAGCGCGTCCACCACCGGCGCCACGTGACCGGCCTGGACGACCGGTTCCTGCGTGACCAGCAACGCCCGACGGGCCCGCGGCCGCGCCTTCGCGTCCCCGCTGGCGCGCGGCCCACCCTCGACGGGGAGCACCGAGGCGAGCAGCTCCGGCAGCGCCGGCCGGAGTTCCTCCCCGACCCAGACGGGGTACGGCCGGTCGCGCAGCGCGACGTCGATGCGCGCCACCTCGGTGCCCGCGTGCCACTCGCGGACCACCTCCGGGGCTGCGCTCACGTCATCACCTGCTCGTACTCCGAGGGCGTCAGGACGTCGCCGGTGCTCATCGCCCAGCTGAGGATCTCGTCGGCCACCTCGTCGACCGCTCGAGCGGCGTCGACCCGCAGGTCGGCGACGTCGAGGTAGCGGGTGTGCCGCGCCGCCAGGGTGGAGGCCACCTGATCGGTGAGGGCGCCACCAGCCAGCAGCGGACGGTCGGTGTCGCCGCTGAGCCGCTCGACGAGGACGTCGGCGGGGACGTCGAGGTGGACGATCACGCCGGTCAGCAGCAGCGAGGCCACGTTGTCGTCGCGCAGCACCACCCCGCCGCCGAGCGCGACGACCAGGTCGTGGTAGGTCGCCAGCTCCTCGACGACCCGGCGCTCGAGGTCGCGGAAGCCGGCCTCGCCGTGCTGCTCGAACAGCTCGGGGATGGACCGACCGGTCCAGCGCCGCAGCTCCTCGTCGGTGTCGGCGACACGCCGGCCGAGCCGCTCGCCCAGCCGGGCGGCGACGGTGGACTTGCCCGCACCCATCATCCCGGACAGGCACAGGTTGCGGCTCATCACGGGACGCTCTCCACGGTGCGGATCATGACCGGACGCTCTCCACGGTAGGTCGCATCACGGGACGCTCTCCACGGCGCGGCACCTCACGCGGTGGCTCCCACGGTACGACCTGCGCGGACACCCCACGGGTGCGGTGCCGGGGCGCGACCTGCGAGGCCTCAGGCTCACCGGCGCGCGACCTCCGCGAGGTAGCCGTCGAGGTTGCGGCGCACCTCGGCCACGGTGTCCCCACCGGTCTTCTCCAGCAACGCGTCCGCGAGCTCGAAGGCGACGACCGCCTCGAGCACCACGCCGGCCCGCGGCACCGCGCAGGCGTCCGAGCGCTGGGTGATGGCCACCGCCGGTTCGTGGGTGGCCATGTCCACGGTCGCGAGCGGCCGGGGCAGGGAGGAGATCGGCTTCATCGCGACCCGCAGCCTGAGCGGCTGGCCGGTGCTCATGCCGGCCTCGAGCCCGCCGGCCCGGCCGGTGCGGCGCTGGTAGCGGCCGTCGAGGTGGTCGATCTCGTCGTGGGCCTGGCTGCCGGGCCGGCGCGCGAGGTCGAACCCGTCACCGAACTCGACCCCCTTCATGGCCTGCACGGACAGGCACGCCGCCGCCAACCGCGCGTCCAGCTTGCGGTCGTAGTGCATGTAGCTGCCGAGCCCCGGCGGCAGGCCGTAGGCCAGCACCTCGATGACCCCGCCGAGGGTGTCGTTGGCGTCCTTGGCCGCGTCGATCGCCGCGACCATCGCGGAAGCTGCGCTCGGTTCGAAGCACCGCACCTCGGACGCGTCGACCGCATCGAGGTCGTGGGGACCAGGGCGTGGCGCCTCGTCGGCGACCGCGGCCTCGCCGATGCGCACGACGTGCGAGACGATCGTGACGCCCACCTCGGCGAGCAACTGCTTCGCGAGCGTCCCGGCCACGACGCGGGCCGCGGTCTCCCGTGCCGAGGCGCGCTCGAGCGCGTCCCGGACGTCCTCGTAGCCGTACTTGAGCGCGCCGGTGAGGTCCGCGTGGCCCGGACGCGGGCGGGTCAACGGCTCACCCCGGCCGGTCTCGCGGATCCGATCCAGGTCCTCACGCGGTTCGGGGTCCATCGCGTCGACCCACTTGGGCCACTCGGTGTTGCGGATCACCACCCCGACCGGGGAGCCGAGCGCGCGGCCGTGCCGCACCCCGGCGAGCAGCTCCACCTCGTCGACCTCGAAGGCCATCCGGGGTGAGCGCCCATGCCCGAGCCGCCGCCGTGCGAGCTCCGCCGCCAGCACCGAGGTGGAGATGGCGACGCCCGCCGGCAGGCCCTCGACCGTGGTCAGGAGGGCCGGGCCGTGGGACTCCCCGGCGGTGAGCAGGCGCAGTCGGGACACGGGCTGCGGACCTTCCGACGATCCGACGGGCGAGCGCGACGCATCCGCCCGGTGGGCTCGGTCAACCCGTCACGGCGCGAGTCTACGGTGAGGCATCGGGGTCGGGGTTCGGGAACTCCGGCAGCCCATCGGGGAAGCCGGTCGCGGTGGTGACCTCGGCCCAGTTGCGGGTCACGTACTGCGCCTCGACCGGGTCGATGAAGTACGGCGGCGAGATGAACCGCAACCGTTCGTCGTAGCGGTAGTCCTTCAGGAACCCGGTGGTCGAGGAGGTGGCCGACCCCGTGCCGACCGGACCCCGGAACCGCTGCGCGATCGAGCCGCGGACGATCAGGTCACCGAGCGGCGAGATCTCGTCGTGGTTCTGGACGCGGAAGGAACGCTCCAGCGACAGGATGGCCGCGTGGATCTCTGGGTCTCGGAACAACGCCCCCGATGGCACGCCGGCCGGCTGGTTCGACGGGAAGGGCGGCCTCCCGGCGACCGGACGGTCGCCGCTGTTGTTGTTCCACCGCGGCTGCCTGACCTGCACGAAGTTGTCCGCGACCAGGCCGAGGATGTTCGTCCCGTCCTGCCAGATGCCGTCCTGGTAGGTCAGATCCCAGATGACGTTGATGTTGTTCTGCGCGGCGATGGTGAGCTGGGTGTCCAGCTCCCCCCACACGAACACGTCACCGAAGCGGCAGCCGTAGCGCAGGTCGGGGCGGGTCTCCTCGCCTCGGTCGACGCCGAGCGGGTGGTTGCTGTTGCTGAACGTCCCGCAGGACCCCGCCTCGTCCACGTAGATCACCGGCGGGATGTCGATACCGGAGGTGAAGTCGTCGAGGTTGGAGACCGGTCCCCCGGCCCCCGGCCCCGCACACTCGGTCGGCGTCGGCGGCGCACCGCTCGGCGCATTCTCCGACAGCGGGCTCTTCACCGTCATGGTGGTGCCCTGCAGGTGGATGTAGGTCGGGCCGTAGTACATGCACCCGTGGTTGACGGCGTCGGTGATGATCGAGGAGTTCGTCGGCGGGAAGACCTTCTCCTCCGACCATGCCGGGTCGAGGTCGCGCGTGAAGCGCGGGTCACCGAGGAAGGGCTCCACCGTGCGCCGGTTCGTGAAGTTGACGTACCCGCCGTCGGGCTCGTTGAAGGAGGTGGTGGTGCTACCGAGGAAGGTGGGCGTGCCCTCGATCTGCATGGCGTCGTTGGAGTGGACCGGACCCTCGAGGACGTCCTCGCTGACGAAGCGGAGGTCGACGCACTGGCTCGAGCGGCCCGGGACGTCCTCGAAGCGGCGTGCGCACAGGCTCGTGTCGTCCGGCCCGAGGATCGCCGGATCGACGACCTCGAAGTCGGTGAAGTAGATGAAGTCGAAGAAGCTCTCCGGCCGCACCCGGGCCTGGACCACCCGGGTCTCGTCGCCGACACGTCCCGCCGAGGTCAGGGTCAGCGTGCCCGACTCGAGCACCTCCGAGGTGTCGACACGGTAGTGGTAGTACGCGTCGCTACCGGGCAGAGCCGCCCAGCGGTCGATGGCCGGGTTCAGGTTCAGTCCCGTCGCCGGGTCGATGTCGGCCGCGGCGGTGTTGAAGTACCCGCGGTCACGGTTGAGCCTGGCGAGGTAGTCGTCGAGCCCGGCCTCGGCAGCGGCCAGTGCCGCGTTCCAGTCCTGATGGTCCCGGGAGAACCCCTGCGCGCTGAGAGCGAAGTTGACGGCGACGACCGCGACGAGGGTGAGCACCGCGGTGAGGCCGATGATGCTGACCATCGCGATGCCCGACTCGTCGGCGAGCCGTTCGCGTCGGGCGGGGGACGTCGTCCTCATGGGTCCTCTCCTCACGCGTTGGGGAGGCGGACGCGGTGGGTGACCGTGAACTCCCCCACGCGGTCACCGGGGTCGCTGGAGACGACGAGGGTCAGCTCCACGAGGGCGATCCGCTGGCGGTTCTCGGCGGTGAGACAGGGGGGCGGGACCGTCCCGCCGTCCGGACCGCTGCAGGCGTCGCTCTCCGAGTACGTGAGCTCGACCCCGTTCTGGTCGAAGTAGCGGAACAGGGGGAGCGTCGCATCGTTGACCACGAACGCGGCGATGTAGCGTACGACGGCGTCGTTCTCGACGTCCCAGTCCAGACCGGTCTCCGGGTCGGTTCCGGGGTCCGGCGGGGTCGCGTCCTCGATCAGGCGGCGGTCCTCGTCGATCCAGAAGCGCACGAGTCGGGGTCGGATGCTGTCGTTGAGGTTCGCGGTGAAGATGGCCTCGTTGGGCTGTGCCACGAGGAACGCCGGGTCCGTCGACGGCCGCACGGGTGCCGCCGCCCGGATGTCGCGCGAGAGCACGCTGATCGCCGTCCGCGCCTCGTTCTGGTCCGTCGTAGACAGATCCACGAAGGAGCTGGCCCGGTAGATGCTGATCGCGCCTGCGGTCAGCCCGGACAGCACGACCGCGAGGATGGCGATGGTGACCAGCAGTTCGACGAGGGAGAACCCGTCCGCTGGCCGGTCCGGGAACCGGTTCAGGGGGCGGACCATGTGATCACCACCCGTCCATCCGCCCCGGAGCCCGCGACCGGCGACCCCCTGACCCAGCCGGTACCGCCGCCACCGCCGCCCGGCGCGGCTCCCGAGGCGGGAGCCTGGTCGTCGTCCGCCGCCTCGTCGTCACCACCGTCGCCACCGTTCCCTGCACCGGACCCACCGTCTCCGCCTCGTTGGGCGGAAGCGGGGTCGCCCGGCGATCCGGACCCGGTCGGGGCGCCGGAGCCACCTCCACCGCCGCCACCACCCCACAACCCGTCCGGATCGGGTGTGGTCGAGTCGGAGTCCGCGAACGTCCCGCGCTCGCCGCCGTCCCCGCCGGCGAACCTCGTTGGGGACTGTGCACCGCCTGCAACGAGGCTGTCCGTGACCGACCCTCCGAGACCGGGTGTCGTGCCGCTGGTGGTCCCGGCCTCGCCCGCTGCCGCGACGAGCACCCGGGCCCCGGCGAGATCGAGGGTGCTCGGTGCCCCGTCCTCGTTCGCGGCTCCGCCGGCACCCACGTCTGCCACGACCAACTGGCCAGGCGTGACGGCGAAGGTACCGCCCGCGAATGCGCCGCCGCCGCCGCCGTGGCCGGAGGGGCGCCAGCCGCTCCCAGGTGCCGGGCTCCCGCCGCCACCCCCGCCGCCCCAGGCCTCGACGGTCATGGCCGTACAGTTGGCCGGGACCGTGACCGACTGCGCACCGGGGCTGGTCAGGTCGAAGGAGACGGGCCCGGTGTCGCACCCACCCGGGGGCGGGACGACCGTGCCATCCTCGAGGGGGTAACGGACGTACACGACGCCGGATCCGCCCGGGGCACCGTCGAACCCCGTGCCGCCGCCGCCCCCACCGCCGCGGTTGGGAGTGCCGGCCTGGGGCCGGCTGGACGGGTCACTGCCGCGTCCGCCGCCGCCGAGGCCCCCCGCGCCACCGCTCTCGCCACCGGAGCCGCCACCACCGCCGGCGTAGGCCACGGAAGCACCGGTGATGTCCGAGCTGAGTCCGTCGCCGCCGTCCCCACCTCGGTTGCTCCAGTCCGGGACCGAAGCTCCGGCGCTGCCCGCACCACCACCACCGCCTCCACCGCGACCGATCCGGACCTCGCCGGATCCGCTCCCACCGTCGTTACCCTGGCCGGGGACGCCCTCACCCGGGCCATCGCCGTCCACACCCTCACCACCGCCGGAGCCCCCGTCGCCAGCGGTCCCCTCGAAGTTCCCACCGCCGCCGCCGCCGAGGGCGACGATCGACCCGAAGCGGGAGTCCTTGCCGTCCTCCCCGTCCGCGCTGTTGACCCCACCAGCGCCGCCAGCGCCGACGCGGACATCGGTCGTGCCGGGACCGGACAGCGAGAGCACGCCCTCGAGCATCCCACCGGCGCCGCCGCCACCACGGCCGACGTTCCCGTTGCGGTTGCCGGCGCCACCGCCGCCGCCGCCGACCACCAGGTACTCCACGTCACCCGTACCACCGGTCACCTCGAGCTGCGCGGCTCCCACGTCCTCGAAGCGGTGGAGGCACCAGGGTGAACCGTCCACGGTGATGACCTCGGTCACACCACCGGTCGCCTGCAGGACCGTCGGCAGCACGTCGAACAGCCCACCGCAGCCTGGGACGCTCGGGTCCACGTCGATCTCGTAGTCGAACTCGACGACCGGCAGCATCGGGTCGTCCTCGGGCGCGAGGTCGAGCGAGGCCGCGTCGAGGGTGGTGTCCCCGATGCGCGCCTCGACGGTCCAGCCGTCGGCGAAGGGCAGCGCGTAGGTCGCTACCTCACCTTCCAGGATGCCCGGCAGGTCCACCTCGCCGGCGCCGTCGAAGCACTCCTGAGCCGGAGGGATCGCGACGAGGTCGACCGTGCGCGCGCTCACGCCGTCCTCGCCGAGCGCATCGAGCACCGCCTGCGACCAGCGCACCTCGAAGGAACCGATGGTGGCGTCGTGCTGGAGCTGGACCCCTGACTCGACGACGGCCGCGTCGGAGACCTGCGGCGACACCTCGGCATCCGTGCAGTGGCCCACCCCGATGTCGTACAGCCCGGGGTAGAGCTGCTCGGCATCGCCGGTCGAGGCGAAGACGTAGGGCGAGCCGTCGCGCTCGTTGGCCGCGTACCAGGGAAGCGGCTCGACCGGCAGACGCGACCCCGGTGACCACCCCTCGACGTCCACGCTCAGCGCGCCGGAGACCGCGTAGCGGAACTCGAGGTTGGCCCAGATCCTCGGTGCGGTCCCGATGCTCTGGGCGACGTCCGGTGAGACCTGCTGGTCGAGGTCCACGTAGGCGTACGGCGCTGGCGCCGACTTGTCGAGGGAGGCCTCGTAGGAGCCCCTCGTCAGGCTCTGGAAGACCGCGCAGCCGTCCCCGTCGGTGAGCTCCCGGCGTTCGGCCGTCGAGGGTGCCGGACCGGTCAGCGTGACCTCGACACCGGAAACCGGCTGCGGCGGGCTCTGGTGGTCCGCGACGAACACCGCGATCGTCCCACTGCTGGACGAGTCGGGCGAGACCGGTGGGGAGATGGCGGTCTCGGACCGCACCGGCGGGATGCTGCCAGGGCGGTTCCAGGTCACGTCGATGGTCAGCCGGAGGATGTTCTCGTCCGCAGGTCCGATCGAGCCGAGGCACGAGCCGGCGTCAGCGAGGTTCGTGCTCCAGAAGACCTCCCGACTGAGGGTGAACTCCTGGCCGTCGACCTCCCTCGTCCAGGTGTCGTTCGGATCGCTGTCCGCGAGGTCCTCGAGCTCGGTGTAGGGGCGCGTGCGGAGCTCCTCGATGGCGCTGGCCGCGAGGTTGGCGGCGACGACCCGGTTCGCGTTGTTCCGGCTGAGGTCGAGCACGTTGACCATCGTCGCCGACAGCCCACCGAGGAGCACACCCAGGATCGCGATCGAGACGATCATCTCGACCAGCGAGAGACCATCGATCCGCGAGGATCCGGAGCGCTGTGCCACGACTGCCTCCACCCGAACCGTAGGGGCGACATGCCCCCCGTACACCCCTATCGGCGGGCGGACCGCCTCACTTGAGGCTAGCAGCGCTCCCGGGGCAGCCGCGGACGAGTTGGCTACCGAAGCCGAGCACGGCACAGCCATCACCATCGATGCTGACCAAGGTGAACCCGTTCCCGAACCGCTCCCCCACCTCGACCTCATAGGTGAGCGACCCGACCGTCACCGTCGCACCCGTCGCCGTGGTCGCCACGACGGTCACGACCTCACCGTCGCAGACGAGTTCCCCCTGATCGACGCACCGATCGGCGCTCGTGCCGTCGCCGTCGGGCGGCGCGGGGTCATCCGGGTCGGCGGGGTCGGCAGGGTCGGACGGATCGTCGGGATCGGCCGGCTCCCGATCATCCGCGCCATCCCCGTCCTCGTCGACCGCCTCCGGACGGACCGGGTCGAAAGGATCGCGGCTGATGCTGACCTCGACGGTGCGGAGCGCGAGCTCGGCTGCGGTCTCCTCCGGAGCGCGCTCCTCCTCCTCGGACGCGTCGTCGGTCGCTGCTGGGACCATGTCGGGGGCTGCCACCGCCCCGGTTTCCGTCTCCGACCCGGCTGAGCTGGCCGGATCGTCGACCGCCGCCGCGGTGGTGACCACCCCGCCGAGCGCGAGCACGACGAGGAGGGCGACGGCCCGGTGTCCGAAGGCCGCGCCCCGGACGGGCAACGTCGCGAAGGTGCGCTGGACTCTCCTACGCCTCATGAGATGAGCTCCTCCTCGTCACCGTCGGGCCGTGGTGGGGGGTCCTCGGACGGGTCGGTCGCTGGTGGTGGCTCGCGGTCGCCACCCTCCTCGCCCTCCTCCTCCGGGTCCTCGCCGCTCTCCTCGCCCTCGTCTTCGGATCCCTCCGCGACCACCTCCGGCGTTCGGGCGTAGACCGTCGCGGCGAGCGATCCGGACAGGGTCGGGAACTCCTCCGCGATCCCGAAGGTCCCGAAACGCCACGTCAGCCCCCGCCCGAGCAGGGCCGGGTCCTCGAGCCGCCGCGCGAGATCCACCAGCTGGAAGTAGGTCCCTTGGACGTTGAAGCTCAGCTCGACGGCCTCCACGCGGAGTTCCTCGGTGCCTGCTGCGATCGGCCGGCTCGGCGCGAGGTTCTCGAGCGTCACCCCCGCGTCGGCGGCGGCGAGCTGGATCTGGCGCAGGATCGCGGGGAGCCCGACGTCGACCGGGACGAGCTGCTCCGCGACCGCGAGCGTCGATTCCAGCTCCGGGGCCCGCTCGCGGACGTCCCGCAGTTCCTCAGCCCGGATCCGGGCCTGCTCGGCCAGCTGCTGCTCGTTCTGGGTCTGGGCACGCAGCTCCGCGATCTCCTCATCGGTCGGGGTCCACAGGAGGAAGTACCAGAGCACCCCGACCAGGACGACCGCCAGGACGCCGACGAGTACGGTCAAACGGTTCGTCACTGGTCGGTCTCCCCGCTCGGGCCGAGCACGCTGGCATCGACCCCGCCATCGAACCGGCCCGTGAGGTGCTCCGGCCCGAGCACCAGGTCGACATCGAAGCTGGTGACGTCGTCCTCGTCCGTCGAGGCGCTCGCGAGGTAGACCCCGTCGAAGCCGCCGAGCTGCTCGAGGAGCCGCAGGTAGCGCTCCACGCCCGGAGCGATGCCGTCGACGGTCTCGGCGGTCGCCCGGAGCAGGCCGATCCCCCCGGTCTCGTTCTCCCCGAGGTCGATGCTCAGACCGGTCAGCGCCACGTCCTCCGGTGTGGCCAGGGCGAGGTCCTGTAGCACCCCCGCCAGCGATGCCTGGCCACCGAGCGCCGTGGAGACGATGGCCTCGGCCTCCGCCACCTCCTGCTCGAGCTCCGCGAACGCCTGCAGTTCGGCCACCTCCGCATCAGCGGCAGCTCGCTCGGCCTGCGCTGCCGTGAGCTCCTCCTCGGCGTCACCGCGGGCCATGAACTGCAGGAAGCTCGCGACGCCCAGCCCGACCAGCACGAGCATCGCGAAGCCGAGCACCGACCAGCGGACCCGCGAGGCGGTCTCGGCCTGCTTGCTGACCTGTGGGAGGAGGTTGACACGCACGCTCATTCGAGTCCCCCCAGTGCGAGCCCGATCGCGGTCACCAGGCTGGGTCCGACCTGAGCCAGCTCCTCCTCGGTGTAGACCGTGCCGTGGGCACGCCAACGTGCGAAGGGGTTCCCGAGCTGGACGGGGAGCCGGACCTGCGCCTCGACACGCTGAGGCAACCCGTCGAGCAAGGCACCTCCGCCGGTGAGGACCATCCCGGAGAGCTGGGTGCCCCCGGACTGGGCCTGGTAGTAGTCCAGGGAGCTGCGGATCTCGTCGACCAGGGCGTCCGCCTGGTCGGTGACGAGCTGGCTCGTGGGATCAGCCGACGATCCCACCCTGGCCTGCCGCTTGGCGGCCTCGGCCTCCTCCCGGGTCACGCTCAGCCCAGCGGCCAGGGCGTCGGTGATCTGGTCCCCGCCCATGACCATGACCCGCACGAAGGTCGGGACGCCACGGTCGTGCACGATCATGTTGGTCACACCGGCACCGACGTCGACCAGCACCTGGCCGCCCGGCTCCAAGCTGTTCTCGTCGCCCACGGCACGCAGCACCGCGAAGGGGTTGAGGTCGACGCCGATGGGCTTGACCCCGGCCTGACGGGCCGCGTCGACGTGCGCGCTGATCATGTCCCGGTGGCCGGCCACGAGCAGGAGCCGCTGCATCTCGGTGCCGTCGTCGGCGGTGAAGGTGTCGAGGATGTGGACGTCGAGCTCGGCCTCCTCGACCGGGATCGGGATGTACTCCTGCACCTGGTAGCGCAGCGAGGCGCGCAGGTCCTTCTCCGGCAGGGCCGGCAGCGCGATCTGCCGGACCACCACCCGTTGGTTGGAGACCCCGAGCCACACCTTCTTCCCCGAGACCTTGGCCGTGCTGAGCAGCCCGCGGAGCGCCTCGGCGACCGACGCCGGGTCGAGGATCTCCCCCTCGCGCGCAACGTCGAGTGGGAGCTCCACGCCACCGAAGTTGATCACCCGGGTGGCGCCACGACGGGAGGTCACCTCCGCCACCGTGACGGTCCGGGAGCCGATATCGATGCCGATCGCGCTGGTAGCCACCCCGTCACCCGTTCGCTTCGTCGTGGGCGGCCATCCCCTGTTCGAGGAAGGCCGTCAGGTCCATCTCGCGGATGCGGTAGTTGCGACCGACGCGCAGCGCGGGCAGGTCCCCCGCCTTGATGAGACGGTAGACGGTCATGTTGGAGACGCGGAGCAGGTCCGCAACCTCACCGACGGTGAGCAGCGCCCCTGCGAACCGGTCCGTCCCCTCGGTCATCACCTGCCTCGCCCTCCGGGCCGCACCGCCACTGTCGAGACAGCAACCCGTCGCTCGTCCTGCTCGTGGGTGAACTCCTGCAACATTGCTAACACGTCACATGCTCGCACGTCAACAACGACCATCGGCAAGCGCACGTCCCTACTTGAGCTGACAGCCTCGCCCGTCCACGGGACGCACCCTAGTCACAGCGGGCGTCCGTGGGACCCGACGCGGTACGCAGCAGCGCCTCAAGCGGCGTGGAAGCTCATAACCCCAGGACGCGACGCACGACGGCCGCACTGCTCTGCGGCCACAGCAGCACCACGATCGAGCCGATCGCCAGGTAGGGGCCGAAGGGGATCCGGCTGGCCAGCCGCGCCCGCCCGGTGAGGAGCAGCACGACCGCGACCACCACCGCCGCGGTGATGGTGGCGTAGGCGAAGGCGACCAGTTGCAGGCCACCGAGGTAGCCGAGCACGAGCCCGAGCGAGATGGCGAGCTTCGTGTCGCCCATGCCGATGCCGGGCTGACCACGCAACCGGTAGAACAGCTCCGACAGGCCCCACATGATCGCGGGGAGCCCGACGGCCCAGAGCACCCCGCGCACCAGGCCCGACCAGTTCGCCTCGGCGGCGGCCGCGAGGACCACCAGCGGGAGCAGCACGAGCGGCAGCCGCAGCGTCAGCCGGTCCGGGATGATGCGGTGCTCGAGGTCGATGGCGGTCGCCACCACCAGCGACCAGGCGAGCACGAGCACCGCGGGCAGAAGCGGATCGAGGCCCCACACCCACGCGAGCGCGCCGAACAGCGTCGCCGTCACCACCTCGACGACGAGGTAGCGGACGCTGATCGGCGCCCCGCAAGCCCGGCACCGGCCCCTGAGCAGCAGCCAGGACACCACCGGCACGTTGTCGCGCGCTCGGATGGGTGTGCCGCACGCCGGGCACGCCGAGCGCCTCGGCTGCGACACCGTCCCACCAGACGGCCAGCGGTGGATGGGCACGTTCGCGAAGGAGCCGAGCACGAGCCCCACCAGCACGGCCGCCACGACCAGGAACGCGTCCACACACCCTCGGATGACGACGACGGCCCGGACGCTAGCGGTACCGACCGGGGCGCAACGGCGACGGGCCGGCCGCGGGGTGCTACACCTCGTGCGACCCAGGACCTCGACGGCCGGCAGGGAGGTGGTCGGTGGAGCACGCCCGCACACCCGTCGACCGCGCCGGAGCCGGGGCCGACGATCCGTCCGCACTCGAGAGCGCCCCGCCGCGCTGGGCGTCGGCGCTGCCCACCGCGTACGAGCTCATCGAGCGACGCCGGCCGGCCCGACCGGGCTGGCGGCCGGTCCTCGCCGCGGTGCTGCTCGCGGGGATCCTCCTCCAGCTCGCGACCAACGACGGCGGTCGCTTCCTCCCCGACGTGCTGCCGGCGCTGTGGTTGGCCCTGCCGGCC
>JBKHEJ010000050.1:0-14016 GCA_046540855.1 Nitriliruptoraceae bacterium | reverse complement strand
TAGCGGAACCGCTGATCGTCCACGAGCACGCCATCGGCCTCGGGCCGGATCTCCCGTACGGCCCGCTGCTCGAGCGTGACGCCGCAGGTCTCGGCGGCGGCACGCATCGCGGCGTGCAGGGTGGTGCGGCGGACGCCGCGCCCAGGCCCCCAGCGGAAGGGCGCCTCGACCGCGTGCTGACCCGCCAGGTAGCGGATCCCGACGAGGTCGCGACCGACCGGCGTGACCCCGATCCCGGCCAGCGCGCTGACCGCACCGGGCATCAGCCCCTCCCCGCAGGCCTTGTCGATGTCGCCGGCGCGGCGGTCCCACACGGTCACGTCGAGGCCCGCACGGGCGGCGTGGAGCGCGCTGGCCAGCCCGGCGGGTCCGCCACCGACCACGAGCAGGTCCCTCATGGCGTCGCCTCCGCCGCCGGCGGCCCGGTCGCCTCCGGCACGGGCATCGTCTCCAGCGCCCGGTTCTCGACCCCGATCCGCACCGTGAGCAGCGCCGCGTTGCACAGGGTGAACACGAGCGCGGTGATCCAGGCGGAGCGCACGAGCGGCAGGGCGAAGCCCTCGACGACCACGGCGAGGTAGTTGGGGTGCGCCAGGTAGCGGTACGGGCCGCTCGTCACCCTCTTCGAGCCCGGCGTGACGATGACCCGGGTGCTCCAGTGGGTGCCGAGCGTCGTGATGCACCACCACCGCAGCGCCTGGGCGGCGAGCACGAGCGCGAGCATCGTCCAGCCGAGCAGGGGCACGAACGCCGGCTGCCGCACCCACACCTCGACGAGCGCGCCGAGGAGCAGGCCGGTGTGCAGCACCACCATCACCCGGTAGTGGCGCTGGCCCGACTCGACACCGCCCCGGGCGAAGCTCCACGCCGCGTTGCGCTGGGACACCACCAGCTCGGCCACCCGCTCCAGGGCCACCGCGACGATCAGCAACGTGAACCAGATCATGCGGCACGCTCCGGTGCGCGCAGCAGGACGAGCTCGGAGCAGAAGCCGGGTCCCATCGCGAGCATCAGGCCGTAGGAGCCCGGTCTCGGCGGTCGCCGGTCGAGGGTGTCGGCCAGCACGTGCAGCACCGAGGCCGAGGACAGGTTGCCGATCCGGGCCAGGGAGTCCCAGGTCACCGACAGGGCCTCCCGGTCGAGGTGGAGGGCCTCGCACAGGGCCTCGAGCACCTTCGGGCCCCCGGGGTGCGCGACGTACCACTCGATGTCGTCCGGCGTCAGGCCGGCGTCGGCGAGGAACGCCTCGACGTCCTCGCCGACGTAGCGGCGCACGAGCGCCGGCACGCTGCTGTCGAGGACGATCCGCAGCCCGGTCGAGCCGACGTCCCAACCCATCGCCCGCTCGGAGTCGGGGTAGAGCCGGCTGCGTGCGCCGAGCACGTCGGGCTGCGGTACCTCGGGGGCGTCGTCGAGGTCGCGAGCCCGGTCCGCTCCGACGGCGACGACCGCGGCCGCACCGTCGCCGAACAGCCCGCTGGCGACGAGGTTCGCCATGGAGACGTCGTCGCGCTGCACGGTCAGCGAGCACAGCTCGACGGCCATCAGCACCGCGACACCGTCGGGCTTCCCGCGCAGGTGGTCGTGCAGCCGTGCCACGCCCGCGGCACCGGCGACGCAGCCCAGGCCGACCAAGGGCAGACGGACCACGTCGGGGCGCATCCCGATCCGGGCGGCGACGCGGGCGTCGAGGGAGGGGACGGCGAGGCCGGTGACCGTCGCCGAGATGATGACGTCGACGTCCTCAGGCGTGAGGCCGGCAGCCTTGAGCGCGTCGGTGACGGCCGTGGCACCGAGCTCGACGCCGACGTCGATGAAGCGGTCGTTGGCCTCGGTGAAGCCGGCCAACCCGCCGTACCGCTCCAACGGCAGCGCCAGGTGCCGGGTGCGGACGCCGGCGTTGGCGTGCAGTCGGCGCACGACCCGCTCGTCCACCGCCCCGCCGAGCAGCGCCTGCGTGAAGGTCTCGGTGATCTCCGCCTGGGGGTAGCGGTGTTCGGGGAGGACCCCCTGGACGCTCACGATACGCATGCGTGCAGCTCCTCGGTGTCGTTGTCGGGGTGCGGTCGGCGCCGGTCGATGGGGTCGCCGGCACGCTCGTGCTGCCGGCACGGGAGCTCCCCGACGTCGCTCGCGGCCCGGGGTGTCATGGGGCGAGCAGCGCGAGCAGCGCGACGTCGAGGAGGACGATGGTGATCGCGGCGTAGAAGGGCGCCCTGCCCCGCCCGGTCAGCGCGACCGCGGCGAGTGCGACCACGATCGCGAGCGCGATCCACGCCCAGGCCGCCGGGGCGCGACCGGGACCGAGGACCGCGAACGCCGAGGCGAGCACCAGCAACGCCGTGGCGACTCCGCGACCGAGCACCGCGCCCAACCGGTGCGGGAGCCCGTGCACGCCCGTGGCCACGTCGTCCTCGAGGTCCTGCAGCGCGTTGAGCAGGTGCGCCGCGATCCCGAGCGTGGCCGCGGTCCCGACCATCCAGCCCGGCGGCCACTGGGGTGGGCGGTCCGCGAGGCTGACCACGGCGGGCAGGGCGCCGAAGGCCACGGCGTAGGGCAGCCACGACCACGCCGTCGACTTCAGGCGCAGGTTGTACAGGTGCCCGGAGGTGACCAGCAGCGCCAGGTGCGTCACCCCGCTGCGCCAGCCCGCGAGCAGCGACAGCACGACGCAGGCGAGCGCCGCGACGATCAGCCAGCGCCGCACCACCGCCGGTGCCAGCTCGCCATGCGCCAGCGGCTTGTCGGACCGGCCGACCGCGCGGTCGCGATCGGCATCGAGCAGGTCGTTGCCCCAGCCGATGGTCAGCTGCCCGGTGAACACCGCCGCGGTCACGACCACCGCCATGGTCACGGGCAGGTCCAGGGCGAGGGTCAGCAGCGCCGCGATGGTCGTGACCGCCAGCGTCGGACCGAGGTGCGCGGCGCGCAGCAGCGGGACGAGGACGGCTCCACGGATCGCTGCTGCGCCCGAGGTCACGGCGTCGTCCGCCTCACCCCGGCGCCGCTGGCGACAGGCCACGTGGCGACGGCCAGGGCCCGGACCGACCAACCGTGGGCCACGACCTCCCCTTCCTGCGACGCGGGGCCGCGACGGTAGGGTCGGTCGGCCCGAAGGGGGTGGCCTTTCGTACAGGAGGCAACGGCACGATCACGCGACAGGCCACCGACGTGCCTCTCCCCTCCTGGCGGGTCGGACCCCCGGCACGCCCGGCCTCCGATCCGGCCTTGAACGGCGGCGGGTGCCGGTGTACCGTCCTGTCTAGTGGTCTAGACCAAAAGGCTTTCATCTCTACCGGTCGTCTGCAGCGGTCGGACCGGTCGGTTGGCGGCCAGTTGGAGGGGATCCGGTGCAGGTCCTGAGCGCGAGCCGTCTGCTCCTCGACGACGTCCTCGTCGAGGACGGGTGGGTGTCGATCCTCGACGGCAGGATCCAGGCGGCCGGCACCGGTCCTCCACCGGCGGCGCCGACCTCACGTCTCGACGACGGCGTCCTGGCGCCGGGCCTGGTCGACGCCCAGTGCAACGGCGCCTTCGGCGTCGACCTCGTGGATGCCGACGACGCGGCGTGGGACCTGGTCCTGCGCTCGCTGCCATCCACCGGGGTGACGGCGGTCGTGCCGACCTTCATCACCGCGCCGATCCCGCGACTGGTCGACGCGCTCCGGCGCGCCGCTGCGCGGATCCAGGCCGCCAGCGAGGATCACCCACCCGGACGAGCCAGCGCGCTCGGTGTGCACGTCGAGGGTCCGTTCCTGAACGAGCGACGGCGCGGCGCGCACGACGCCGACCTGCTGCGAGACCCGGACGACGCAGCGATCGATGCGCTCCTCGAGGCCGGTGGCGACGCGCTGCTGTACGTGACCCTGGCCCCGGAACGCGACGGCGCGCTCGACGCCGTCGCGCGCTTCGTGCGCTCGGGCGTCCGCGTCGCCGTCGGTCACTCCGACGCGAGCGACGACGTGGTCCGCGCCGCTGCCGACGCCGGGGCGACCCTCGTGACCCACCTCTACAACGCCCAGCGCCCCCTGGCCCACCGCGACCCCGGTGTGGTCGGCGCGGCCCTCACCGACCCGCGCCTGACCGCGGGGTTGATCGTGGACCTCTACCACGTCGCCCCGACCGCCGTCCGGTTGGCCTTCGCGGCCGCGACCGGGCGGATCATGCTGGTGACCGACGCCATCGCCGCGCTCGGGATGCCGCCCGGCCGCTACGACCTCGGCGGGCGCACCACCATCGTCCGCGACGGACGGCCACCCGTGCGCGAGGACGGCGTCCTGGCCGGCTCGGACCTGCGACTGGACGAGGCCGTCGGCAACGCGGTGCGGTGCGGTATCGCGCCCGAGACCGCCCTCCTGGCGGCCACCCGGGTGCCGGCCGACGCGCTGGGACGTGACGACGTCGGCCGGATCGTGCCCGGTGCCCGTGCCGACCTGGTGTGGCTCGGGCCCGACTGGCGGGCCCGCCGGACCTGGATCGCCGGCGAGGCCGTCACCCCTCACAGCCCCGGTGGTGCGGCCGCCGCCCACCCCCTGCAGGGACCGGCATGACCTCGCAGATGGCGACCGAGATCGCCGTGCAACCCGACACGATCGCCGCGACGCTGGAGGCGTTGCTACCACAGCGGCCGCGGTTGCGGCAGGTGGCAGCGGACCGTCCCCACGTGCTGCTCGTCGCCCGCGGGACCTCGGACAACGCCGCGGTCTACGGCCGCTACCTGCTGGAGGTCCACAGCGGGCTCGGCGCCGCCCTGGCTGCCCCGAGCCTCGCGACCCACTACCGCGTGCGCCGCGACCTGTCGGACACCACCGTGGTCTCGCTGTCCCAGTCCGGCAGCACCGAGGAGATCGTCCAGGCGCAGGCGTGGGCGGCCGCGTGCGGAGCCCGCACCGTGGCCGTGACGAACGTCGCCGAGAGCCCACTGGCGCTCGAGGCCGATCTGCCGCTGATCCTCGAGGCCGGTGAGGAACTCGCCGTCCCCGCCACCAAGTCCTACACCGCCCAACTGGCGGCCATCGCCGTGATCGCCGACGCCCTCGGCCCCGCCACCAGGTCCCTGGAGCCCGCCCTCGGCCGGGTACCCGCCGAGGTGGCCCGACTGCTCGCCGACCGCGGCGGCGTCGACGACGCGATCGCGCTGCTGTCCAGCACCGAGCACACCCTGGTCAGCGGCCGCGGGATCACCTTCGGCACGGCGCTGGAGGTGGCGCTGAAGCTCGAGGAGACGTGCCTCGAGCCGGTCCGCGGGCTGTCCTACGCCGACCTGCGCCACGGGCCGATCGCGGTCGTCGACGCGGCCGCCGCAGCGATCCTCATCGCAGCCGCCGACGGCCCCATGGTCGGTGGGATGACCGAGCTGGCCGAGGACGTCACCGCCCTCGGTGCCCGCACGATCGGCATCGGTGGGGACGCGCGCTTCGCCGCGAGCTGCGGGGTGTCGGTCGCCGGACCTGACCTGCCCGAGACGGTGGCACCGCTCGGCCTGGTCGTCCCGGCGCAGCTGATCGTGGAGGGTCTCGCCCGCTCCCGAGGGCTGGATCCCGACGCGCCGCGGGGGCTGTCGAAGGTGACCCAGACCGACACCCCGTCCCCGGGCTGAGCGCGGCCTCAGGGCGTGTCGGTGGCGGGTCCGCTCGCCTGGAAGACGTGCACCAGGGCTCCGAGCTTGCGGCGGACCTGCGCATCGAGCAGCAGGCCAGCCCCGTCGAGGGCCCCAGCCCGCGGGGGCACGACGGTCACCGGCGGCGCCTCCTGCTCCAGCCGGACGACCGCCCGCTCCTGCAACAGGTCCAGCCGGCCGAGCGAGCCGGCGAAGGACACCCGCCGGTCCTCGCCGGTCAGGTGCGCGCCCCGCAGCGCCGCCCCGATCGCGCGGGCGACGGCGGCGGCCGCGTCGTCCCAGATCCGCAGCGCGACCCCGTCGCCCTGCCGTGCGGCCGCAGCCACGTCCCGGGCGAAGCTGGCGATGACGTGGACCGGTTCCGGCTCCGCGTACACCCTCCCCGGCAGCTCGGGCAGCGGCCCGAACCGGGTCCGTGCAGCCGACGCCAGCGAGGTCTCCAGCCGCCCGTCGTGGGCGGCCATCGCCGCCACCAGTCCCTGCCGGCCCACGTCGAAACCCGACCCGGCATCGCCGAGCAGGTACCCCCAGCCATCGACCTTGGCGACCTGGCCGGCCGGGCCGATGCCGAGCACCACGGTGCCGGTCCCGACCGCGGCGACGACACCGGAGCATCCGGCGAGCGCCCCGAGGTGGGAGGTCACCACGTCGGAGGTCAGCACGGCGGTGGAGGCACCGACCGCCCGCAGCAGGGCCCGGGCGAGCCCCTCGGCGCGGTGGGGCACCTCCATGAGCCCGGTGAGCCCGCCGGCGACCACCTCGACCGGTTCGTCATCGGGGACCAGCGCCGCGATCACCCGCGCGGCAGCCACCTCTCCCCCGGTCTCGGCGAGCATGGGCAGCCCCGGCCCCTCCGCCAGCGGCACGGCACGAGCGCCCTCCCAACGCGCGAGTCGGACACCGCTGCGACCGGCGTCCACGAGCAGACGGGTCCCGCCACCCGCACTCACCCACGCCCCCAGTCGGGGGTGACGACACCCGACAGCTCGATGCCCGCGTCCCCGTTGGGCCCGGCGTTGACCTCGGTGACGATGGCGTAGCGGTCACCCCGGAACAGCGAGCGGGCGAACTCCAGCACGCGCCCGCTGCCGTCCCGTGCGGTGGTGCGGACCAGCAGCGCCGGCGCGTGCAGGGGCTGGTCGAGGTGGCTCGACTCGTTCCCGGAGGTCACGGTCGGTTCGATGACCTGCCGGACCGCCACGATGCGCAGGCCGTAGCGCTCGTCGAGCAGGGCGTACAGCGACCCACGGGCGAGATCCTCGGGCGTGAGGCCGGGCACGAGGCTGGCGGGGATCGCCACGGTCTCCAGCGCCATCGGCTCGCCGTCAGCGAGCCTGAGACGCACGAACTCCACCACCTCGTCGGTGGGCGAGATCTGCAGTTGACGGGCCGTGCGTGCGCCGGCGGGACCACGTCCGAAGCGCAGGACCCGGCTGCTCGGGACCAGGCCGCGCCGGCGCATGTTCTCACTGAAGGAGGTGGTGGACACGCGCTGGGTGATCTTGTCGGCGGCCACGAAGGTGCCGCTGCCCTGCCGCCGGATCAGCAGCCCCTCACGCACCAGGTCGTCCACGGCACGGCGCAGGGTCACGCGTGAGACCCCGAAGCGTTCGGACAGCACCCGCTCGGGAGGGATCGGGCTGCCGGCGGACAGATCGGCGATCAGCTTCAGCACCCCGTCGCGCACCTGCGCGTACTTCGGAGAGGGACGCAGCTCACCGTCGGAGCCGGGGTAGCGGACACCTGCTGTGTCGGCCACGTCGACTCCTGTCGCTCGACCCACTCGAGGGAGCACCCTTGTATCTACCACAATGCCACTCTCGGCGCTACAGGTGGGGTGTGTTCCGTCCATCCCGGGGCATGACGCCGGATCCCGGGCGCGATGAGGTCTGTTCTGGCCTTATTGGTATTGACAACTTCCCCGCGCCGGTCCAGACTGGGCCGACGACCGGTCGGCCAGGTGGGGCGACCGGGGACCCAGGGAGTACCCGATGAGAAGCAAGGCCATGTACCGAACCAGGCGGGGCCCGCTGGCCGGGCTCATCGCGTTGACGGTCGTGCTCGCCGCGTGCGGGACGGCCGGGGAGGTGGACGAGCCCGAGGACGAGCCCGATGCCGAGGAACCGGCTGAGGACGGCACGGACGACGACGACGGCACGGATGAGGGCGCCGACGACGGTGCGGACGAGGGTGAGGAGGACGGTGAGCCGGCCGCGCTGAGCGGAGAGATCACCTTCACCACCCTGCAGCTGTCGCCGACGTTCGATGGGTACATCGAAGGGGTGATCGAGGCCTTCGAGGCGGAGCACCCCGACACGACGATCGAGTGGGTCGACGTCCCCTTCGAGGGTGCGCAGGAGCGCCTGCTCGCGGATGCCTCGGCGGGCACCTTGGCGGACGTCATCAACCTCAACCCGGACCTGTCCTTCCCGCTCGCGGTCGAGGGGCAGTTCGTCGACCTCGATGAGGCCGCCGCGGACGTCCGCGACGACTACGTCGAGGGCGCTTGGGACTCCTTCCGCTACCCCGGCATCGACGGTGCCTTCGGCTACCCCTGGTACCTGTCGACCGAGGTGACGATGTACAACGCCCAGCTGCTCGACGAGGCGGGCCTCGATCCCGACGCGGCGCCCGAGACCTTCGAGGAGCTGTTCGAGACCGCCCGTACCGTCGCCGAGAACACCGACGTCCGTGGGCTGCACCCGGCGCTGGAGAACCGCTTCGTCATCGACCTGGTCAAGCTCGGGGTGGAGATCACCAACGAGGACGCGACCGAGGCCACCTTCAACACCCCCGAGGCGGTCGCCCACGTCGAGCAGCTGCGCTCGCTCTACGAGGACGGCGCCATCAGCCCCGACGCGGTCACCGAGGGGCACCGCCAGGAGATCGAGGCCTACCAGGCCGGTGAGATCGCGCTGTTCCCGACCGGCCCGAACTTCCTCGACATCATCGAGGAGAACGCGCCCGACATCGCCGCCGAGACCCGTGTGGCGCCCCAGATCACCGGTCCCGCCGGTGTCACCGGGATGTCGGTCATGGGGCTGCTGGTCCCCGAGACCACGGAGAACCCCGACCTCGCACACGCCTTCGCGCAGTTCATGACCAACGGTGAGAACCAGCTGGCCTTCGCCGAGGAGGTGCTCATCTTCCCGAGCATCGTCGACGCGCTCGACGACCCGATGTTCACCGACCCGGACGCCGAGGATGCCGAGTTCGCCGAGGCGATCTCCGTGGCCGCGGAACAGCTGCCGCAGGCGGCGAACCTGCGACCGGTGGTGGTCGACGAGGAGTTCAACAACGCGGTCATCTCCAACGTCCAGTCCGCGATCCTCGGTGACGTCACCGCCGAGGAGGCCCTCGAGGCAGCGACCGCTGAGGTCAACGACATCCTCGAGCGTCGCGCCGGCTGACGCCCCCCGCCCGGGGTCACGCGCTACCCCCCAACGCGCGTGGCCCCGGGCGCTCCACCGGGCAGCGGTAAGGACCGGTCATGATCGGCAGACGCTGGTACACGCCCTGGCTGTTCCTGGCGCCCTCCCTGCTGCTGCTCGCGGTGTTCCTGTGGTGGCCGGTGGTGAACACCGCCGCCCTGGCCTTCACCGACACGCACACGCTGCGCGGCGGCGGGTTCACGGGGCTGGACAACTTCCGCCGCCTCGCCGGTGACGACTTCTTCTGGAACGCCTTCGGCAACACGGCCGTGTTCACGGTCATCGTCACCCCGGCCCTGGTCGTGCTGCCCCTGCTCATCGCGCTGCTCGTCAGCGCGAAGCTCAGGGGCATGACCTTCTTCCGGGTGGTGTTCTTCTCCCCCGTGGTCGCCTCGATGGTCGTCGCCGCGCTCATCTGGGGCTGGATGCTGCGCAGCGACGGTCTGGTCAACTTCGTCCTCGAGTGGCTGGGGATGATCAACGAGCCGGTGCGCTGGCTGTCCGATCCGGCCCTGGTGATGATCAGCGTGTCGATCGTCACCATCTGGAAGGGCCTCGGGTACTACATGGTGATCTACATCGCCGGGCTGCAGAACATCCCCCAGGACCTGTACGAGGCGGCCGCGCTGGACGGCGCCGGTCCGATCCGTCGGTTCTGGTCGATCACGCTGCCGCTGATGCGCCCGACGATGGTGCTGGTGGGCACGCTGGTCACCATCAACGCCATCAAGGTGTTCACCGAGGCGCTCGTGCTGACCGGGGGCGGACCCAACCGTGCCAGCGAGACGCTGGTCCTCTACATCTACCAGCGGGGGTTCTCCGGTCTCGAGCTGGGCTACTCGTCGGCGATGAGCCTCGTGCTGTTCCTGTTGGTCTTCGGCCTGACGCTCGTCTCGCAGATCATCACGCGACGGAGGGCGAACCCGTGAGCACCCCCCTGGCACCGGGAACCGTCCCGGACGCGTCCCGACCCGCCGGCTCCGACATCGTCGAGGCCAGCCGCCGGGCCCGTCGCCGCCGCGTCCTCGGCCGGGTCGGCCGCTACGCGCTCCTGCTCTTCGTGCTGGTGATCTCCGTGGGACCCTTCCTGTGGCAGATCTCCACCTCGCTGAAGGGGCCGGCGGAGAACATCTTCGCCTTCCCGCCCGAGTTCATCCCCGCGGACCCCACGCTCGGCAACTACCTCGAGGTGATGCGGTCGCTGCCGTTGCTGAACTACCTGACCAACTCGGGCTACGTCGCCCTGCTGGTCGTGATCGGCAACTGCCTGTTCGGGGCGATGGCGGGCTACCCCCTGGCCCGCATGCGCTTCCGGGGGCGTGAACCGCTCTTCGCTGCGATGGTCGCGACGCTCGTGATCCCCTTCGAGGTGATCATGATCTCGGTCTTCCTCGTGGCGCGCGACCTGAACCTCATCAACACCCTCACCGGCGCGGCCCTGCCGATCGCGGTCACCGTGCTGTCGATCTTCATCATGCGCCAGGCCTTCATGTCCCTGCACCCCGAGCTCGAGGAAGCCGCGCGGGTCGACGGCACGAACGAGTGGCAGCTGTTCTGGCACGTGGCGCTGCCGTCGGCGCGTGGCTCGCTCGCGGTCGTGGCCATCTTCAGCTTCATGGCCGCCTGGGACGACTTCCTGTGGCCGCTGATCGTGCTGCGGGACCCGGAGAAGTTCACCCTCACCGTCGGTCTGGTCTTCCTCGACGGGCAGTTCTCCGCCGACCAGCGCCTGATCGCCGCGGGCACCATCATCGCGATCATCCCCGTGCTGGTCCTGTTCGTCGCCCTGCAGAAGCAGTTCTTCCGCGGGGTGGGCGAGGGAGCGATCAAGGGGTGAGCGACCTCGTCCTGCTCCCTGCCGACGAGCGGCCGGTCCACCTGCGCTACCCGCAGCTGCTGGCCGACATCGCCGGTGCGCGCCTGCACCTGCCCCCCGCCGACGCGCTGCCGCGGGGACGGATCCCCGGGGACACCGACGCGCTGGCCAGCTGGCTCGAGTCGCCGGGCGTCCACGCCGGGACGGCCATCGTCTCGATCGACGCGCTCTGCCACGGCGGCCTGCTGGCCTCCCGGCTGACCGGCGCCTCCGTCGCGACGGTGGTGGCCCGACTCGACGCTCTGCGCCGCCTGCGCCGCGCGCAGCCGGGGCTGAGGATCGATGCCTACGCCGTCGTGACCCGCCTGCCCGACCTCGACGACGCCTCCGAGGAGCCGGAGTACTGGGCCCACCACGGGCGGGCGCTGGCCCGCTGGTCCCGCGCGCTGCACCGCGGCGACCGCGACGAGCTCGACGAGGCCCGCCGGGCTCTGCCCGACGAGGTGACCAGGGACGTGGCGCGGCGCCGTCTGCGCAACCACACGCTGCTCCTGGCCACGCTCGCGCTGGCCGAGGACGGCACCCTCGACCACCTCGTGCTCAGCGCCGACGACACCGCACCGGTCGGCCTGCCCGCGGCCGAGGCGTCCTGGCTCGACCACTGGGTCGCCGCGCTGGGCGCACCCGGTCACCTCGAGCGGTACGCCGGCGCCGACGAGATCGCGAGCGTGCGCCTCGTGCGGGCGCTGCGTGGCGCGAGCGAGCAGCCACGGGTCGCACTGTGGGACCATCCGGGTCTCGATCGCACCGCCCCCTACGAGGCCGTCCCGATCCGTGCCACGGCCCGCTCGCAGGTCGCCGCGGTCGGGGGACGGCTCGTCGCCGACCTGCGGGACGCCGAGGTGGTGCTGGTCGTCCTGCCGCCTGAGCCGACCGGCGACTGGGCCCTGGCGCCCCCGGCGCCGGATGCGGCACGCGACCGCCGTCACCGGCAGGCCGCGGACCGCATCGCCGAGCTGGTGGAGGCCGGCGCCTGGGTGGCCGTCGCCGACACCGCCTTCCCCAACGGGGGCTCCCCGGCGCTGGTCGAGCGGCTCGCGGAACGCGAGGTGCTCGCGTCGCTGGGCGCCTACGCCGGGTGGAACACCGCCGGCAACACGATCGGCTCCGCCCTCGCCCACGCGGTCATCGGGCGGGGCCGTTCCGGCCCGGGCAGCGCTCACGAGCGGCTCCTCGTCCACCGTCTGGTCGAGGATGTCGGCTACATGGCCCGGGTCCGCACCGAGCTCCGCAAGGCGCGCCGAGCAGCCGGCGAGGACGTGGAGCCGGCGAGCGGAGCCGAGGCCGCGGCCCTGTCCGCGACGGTCGGGGCGCGACTGGCCGGCGAGCTCGAAGGCCTCGGCGCCCTCGGTGCGCGCTGGCGGCTCGCCCCCGACCGCACCCGTCTGGTGTGGTCCACCACCTTCGCCTGCGACCTCGAGGTGGTGGCCGCCGATGGCTGAGCGGGCACCCGCCCGAGCGCGGGACCGCGAGGTCGTGATCGTCGGGGGCGGCCTCGCGGGGATCGCCGCGGCGGTCGCGGCCGTCGCCGCCGGTGCTGAGGTGACCCTGCTGGAGGCCAGCGAGCAGCCCGGCGGCCAGATCACCCGCCAGCTCGTCGCACCCCTCGACGAGCACCCGTTGATCGAGTCCGTCGGTGCCCCCGCCAGCTACCGGTGGGTGCGCGACCGCATCCGTGACCACTACCGCCGGCAGGCTCCGGCCGGGGCGCCACCCGAGGCGTGGACCAACCCCGGCAACGGCTGGGTCAGCCGGCTGTGCTTCGAGCCGCGGGTCGGGGCGGAGGTCCTCGACGAGCTGCTGCGACGGGCACGGTCCACGGGCCGCCTCGAGGTCCTGCTCGGCAGCGAGGTGGTGGCGGTGCGGCGTGACGGGACGCACATCGTGCGTCTCGACGTCGCCACCCCCGACGGGCGCCTCAGCGTCCACCCCTCGGTGGTGGTGTGCGCCACCGAGCTCGGTGACCTGCTGGCCGCGGCCGGCGCGCCGTGGGTGACGGGGGCGGAGGCCCGCGCGCAGACCGGCGAGGCCCAGGCACCCGAGCACGCCGACGAAGGACGCACCCAGGCGATCACCGTCTGCGCGGTGCTGCGGCGGGACCGCCTCCCCGGTCCGGTGGTCCCTCGTCCCGCAGGCTACGACCGATGGCGCGCCACCCAGCCCTTCCGCCTCGACGTCCCCGATGCCGCGGGCACCCCGCGGCGCTTCGGGATGTTCACCGCCCGGCCCGGCGGTCCCCCGCCCTTCTGGACCTACCGCCGCCTACGCGACGCCGACCGCCTCGGTGGGATCGAGACGGCGGTCATCAACTGGCCGGGCAACGACTTCGCCGATGCCGACCTCGTCGGCGCCGCGGACCGGGGCCGGGTCGTGGCGGCAGCCCGGGAGCTGACCCTGGCCTTCGTCCACTGGCTCCAGACCGAGGCACCACGCGACGACGGCGGCTCCGGCCATCCCGAGCTCCAGCTCGACCCCGCGGCGGCCATGACGCCGGACGGGCTCGCAGCCGAGCCCTACGTCCGCGAGGCCCGGCGCCTTCGAGCACGCACGATCGTCACCGCCGAGGACCTGCTCGCCAACCCCGACCACCGGGCGCGGGCCACCCACTTCCCCGACAGCGGCGGTGTCGGCTGGTACCCGCTCGACGTGCACGCCGCCGTCGGCGATCCGACCAGCCGCAACGATCCGACCCGGCCCTTCCAGGTCCCGCTCAGCGCCCTGGTGGCCGACGCGCCGACGAACCTCGTCGCAGCCGGCAAGACCATCGGCACCACCCACCTCAGCAACGGCGCCTACCGGGTCCACCCCGTGGAGTGGTCCAGCGGGACGGCCGCAGGCGTGCTGGCCGCCGTGGCCGTCCGGACCGCGCGTCCCCCGACGCAGGTCGTGGCCGACCCGGCTCTGCGGCTGCGCGTGCAACGGACGCTCCTCGCCGGCGGTGCGGAGCTCGCCTGGACCGTCGACGTGCCCCGCACCGACCCCCGCTGGGCCGGCCTCCAGCTGCTCGCCGCCGCCGGAGCGGTGGAGGGCCCCGGCACCCGGACCCGTCTGGAGGCCCGGCCCGATACCTGTCTGGACGACCGCGACCG
>JBKHEJ010000049.1:0-14085 GCA_046540855.1 Nitriliruptoraceae bacterium | reverse complement strand
AGGGTGGGCCCGCCGACACGTAAGCCGCCTCGGCCTCCTCGGCGCGCAGCTGCGTGATCGTGACCGCCACGCCGCCCGGTGCCAGCAGGGGCCCGATCGCGGCCATGGCGGCGTCCTGGACCACCCCGGGCAGCCACGGCACGGTGTGCACCTCGACGACGAGGTCGACGGGGTCGAGGCGGGCCGGATCGAGGTGCAGCAGGTCCCCCGCGAGCAGCTCGACGGCGGCCCGCACCGAGCGCGGCTCGCGCCGCAGCCGTGCCGCGGCCCAGGCGAGCGCGGTCGGGGCGACGTCGAGGCCGACGACCGTGAAGCCGCGCCGGGCGAGCTCGACGACCTCCCCGCCGCTACCGCACCCGATCACCAGCGCCCGGGTACCGGGCGGGGTGAGCACCGGCGCGTCGAGCCAGGACCCCACCCACGGGTGCGCCTCGGGCTCCTGCCAGGGCAGGCGGCGGCCGGTCGCGACCGCGAGCTCGTAGGCCGGCTCGAACCACCCGGTCGGTGCGCCCGCCTCGAGGTGGTGCACCACCAGCGGCCGCAGCTCCTCGTCGGTGACGGGCTCGCGGTCGGCTCGAAGCGGAGGGAAGCGGCGCCAGCGCCAGCTCACGCGATGCCGTAGCTCGCGATCCTCGGGTGGTCGGCGCCGGAGCGCCCGACGCTGGCCGCCCCTCCCGGGGACCCGAGACCGGTCACCGCGTCCTCGAAGTACTCCGCGTTGATCGCGGTGAACGAGCTCCACTCCGGCGGCACGTCGTCGGCGTAGAAGATCGCCTCGACGGGGCAGGCCGGCTCGCAGGCGCCGCAGTCGATGCACTCGGTGGGGTGGATGTAGAGCATCCGGTCCCCCTCGTAGATGCAGTCGACCGGGCACTCCTGCACGCAGGCGGTGTCCTTGACGTCCATGCAGGGCTCGGCGATCACGTACGCCATCGCGGCTCCTCAGGTCGGCTCGGCGAGGGTCGAGCACGACGCCTGGCCGGCGTCGCGGTCGAGGAACGGGGCCGTCGCGACGACGGCCCCGGCGCGGGAGCGGTGAGGCTACTCCCAGGCGGCGATGGTCGGGTGGTCCTGCCCGGACGCGCCGACCGCGGCGGCGCCACCCGGGGAGCCGAGGCCGGTGACCTCGTCCTCGAAGTAGGCGGCGTTCACCGCGGTGAACTCCTTCCACTCGTCCGGGACGTCGTCCTCGTAGAAGATCGCCTCGACGGGGCAGACCGGCTCGCAGGCGCCGCAGTCGATGCACTCGGTGGGGTGGATGTAGAGCATCCGGTCCCCCTCGTAGATGCAGTCGACCGGGCACTCCTCGACGCACGCCTTGTCCTTGACGTCGATGCAGGGTTCCGCGATCACGTACGTCAACCTGGTTCTCCTGGTCTCTTGCGGTGCCACGCCGACGAGGTCCGGCGGCGCGCCCGGCGCGGCGCGAGGGCCGCGTCACGGGTGAGCCCGACTGTAGGCACGTCCGCGTGACGGCGGACACCGCCGAACGCCCCGCCCGACGCGGGCCGTCGGACACCACGTGGTGGGCAAGGCTCTAGGCTCGCGGGCGAGATCGCGCCGACGACGAGAGGGACCAGGCAGATGGACGCGGCCCGGGGGCGACGACGCTGGTGGCCGTTCGGGCGCCGACGCTCGCTGCCCGCTGCCTCTGCGGCGCGAGCCGCGACGAGCGCGCCCACCACCGATCCGGTCCCGGCCGCCGCGGCCGACCCGACCGGGTCGGGCCCGGCGGTGGCGGTGCTGCCGGAGCCGGTGGAGGTGGCCGCCGACCCCCTCGACGACGTGCTCGTCCCCGGCACCCTGCAGCGCACGCTCCCGCACCCGCGCGCGACGACCTTGAGCATCCTGGAGCTCCACCCCCCGCCCCACGCCACGGTGCGCTACCTCAACCGTGAGCTGTCCTGGCTGCAGTTCAACGAGCGGGTCCTGGCGCTGGCGGAGGACCCGGAGCTCGAGCTGCTCGAGCGGGCGAAGTTCCTCGCCATCTTCCAGACGAACCTGGACGAGTTCGTGCAGGTCCGGGTGGCGGGGCTGAAGGAGCAGGAGGCCGCCGAGGTCACCGGCAACAACCCCGACGGCATGAGCCCCTCCCAGCAGCTCGCGGGCATCCGGACCCTGCTCGCCGAGCTCACGACCCGTCACGCCCACATCTTCCGTGACCAGCTCGTGCCCGCGCTGGCCGAGGCCGGGGTCCGGTTCTGCGACATCGAGGAGCTCGACGAGGGGGACCAGCGGCACCTGCAGGTGATCTTCGAGGAGCGCGTCTTCCCGGTGCTGACCCCGCTCGCGGTCGACCCGGCGCACCCCTTCCCCTACATCTCGAACCTGTCGATGAACCTCGCGGTGCTGATCCGCGAGCCCGGCAGCGACCAGCGTCGCTTCGCCCGGGTCAAGGTCCCCCCGGTCCTGCCCCGGTTCCTCATCATGCCCGACGGCGAGCGCATCGTGCCGCTCGAGCAGGTCATCGCCGCCAACCTCGACCGGCTCTTCCCGGGCCTGGAGGTGCTCGAGCACCACGTGTTCCGGGTCACCCGCAACGCCGACTTCGAGGTCGAGGAGGAGGAGGCCGACGACCTGCTGGCCGCGATCGAGTCCGAGCTCACCCGCCGCCGCTTCGGGCGCGTCGTCCGGCTCGAGGTCACCCCCGACATCTCCGAGGAGGCGCTCGACCTGCTCCTGCGCGAGCTCGATCTGGCCCCCGAGGACGTGCTCGAGCTGCCCGGCCCCCTCGACCTGTCCGGGCTGTGGGCGCTGTACGGCCTGGACCGTCCCGACCTCAAGCAGCCGTCCTTCGCCCCGACGACCCAACCGCTGCTCGCCGAGGCCCAGACCAGCGACCTCGACATCTTCGAGGCCATCGACCACGCCGACATCCTCGTCCAGCACCCCTACGACTCCTTCACCACCTCGGTGCAGGCGTTCCTGGAGCAGGCGGCGCGCGACCCCGATGTGCTCGCGATCAAGCAGACCCTCTACCGCACCTCCGGGCCGGGCAGCCCGGTCATCAAGGCCCTGCTCGACGCCGCCGAGGAGGGCAAGCAGGTCGTGGCCCTCGTGGAGCTCAAGGCCCGTTTCGACGAGGAGGCCAACATCGAGTGGGCCCGGGCGCTGGAGGAGGCCGGCGTCCACGTCGCCTACGGGGTCGTCGGGCTCAAGACCCACACGAAGATCCTGCTGGTGGTCCGCAGCGAGCAGGGCCGGATCCGCCGCTACGCCCACGTCGGCACGGGCAACTACAACGACAAGACCGCGCGCATCTACGAGGACATCGGCCTGCTGACCGCTGACCCCGCCATCGGCCAGGACCTCTCGGACCTGTTCAACGTGCTGACGGGCTACTCCAAGCAGGCCGACTACGAGAAGCTCGTCGTCGCGCCGACGACCTTCCGCTCCCGCATGCTCGAGCTGATCGCCCGCGAGCGCGACGCCGAGGACGGGCACATCGTCGCGAAGATGAACAGCCTCGTGGACGGGCAGATCATCGAGGCGCTGTACGAGGCGGCGGCGGCCGGCACCCGCATCGAGCTGCTGGTCCGGGGGATCTGCTGTCTGCGACCGGGGGTGCCGGGGCTGTCGAGCACGATCACGGTGCGCTCGATCGTCGGACGCTACCTCGAGCACTCGCGCATCTTCCGGTTCGGAAGCGCCGAGCGCGGCTACGACTACCTCATCGGCTCCGGCGACTGGATGACCCGCAACCTCAGCCGACGGGTGGAGGCGATCGTGCCGGTGGAGGACCCGCGGCTCAAGCGCCGGCTCGAGGAGATCCTGATGGTCACCCTGGCCGACGACGTGCTGGCCTGGGAGCTCGGGCCGGACGCGCGCTGGCGGCGCGTCCCGACCGTGCGGGGCATCGAGACCCACCTCACCCTGCAGGAGCGGGCGCGACGGAGGACGACCCGATGAGCGCCGCGCGGCAGCTCGCCCCGTCCGAGCAGGCCCCGGACGTGGACGTCGAGGGCGCCGGGGGCGTCGTGCTGCGCCCCGGCCCGGACGGACCCCAGGTCCTCGTCGTCCACCGGGTCCGCTACGACGACTGGTCCCTGCCCAAGGGCAAGCTCGACCCCGGCGAGGACCACGTCACCGCCGCGCTGCGGGAGGTCCTCGAGGAGACCGGCGTCCGCGCCGAGGTGGCGGGGCCGGAGCTCAGCCAGTTCGTCTACCCCGTCAACGCCGGGCTGAAGCGGGTGCGGTGGTACCCCATGCGACCGCGCGACGGGGATCCCGCCGAGCGGCCGCCGGACCGTGAGGTCGACCGCGCCCGCTGGCTCGCGGCCACCACCGCCCAAGCCGTGCTGAGCTACCCCGCCGACGTCGCGTTGCTCGAGGAAGCGCTCGCCGGCCACGATGTGGGAGGCACCCCGTGACCTTGCTGCTCGTCCGACACGCCGACGCGGGGGATCGGGCCGCCTGGACCGGTGACGACCTGGCCCGGCCCTTGAGCGCCAGCGGCCGTGCCCAGTCGCTCGCGCTGGCCGAGCTGCTCGCGACGCGGCCGCTCACACGGCTCCTGTCGGGCCCCGCCAAACGGTGCGTCGACACCGTGGCACCGCTCGCCGCCGCCACCGGGCTCGAGATCGAGGTCGACCTGCGGCTGGACGAGGGTGCCGCCTTCGAGGACCTGGACGCGCTGCTGACCGACATCGGGACCGAGGAGGCGTTGCTGTGCAGCCACGCCGACGTCATCGGCGCGGCGCTCACGGCGCTGTGGCGCCGCGGCCACCTCGCCGAACGACCGAACGCCCGCAAGGTCGTCACCTGGGTCGTGGAGGGCTGGCCCGACCCGAGCCGGGTCGAGCAGCTCGAGGCCCCCAGCGGGACCTGAGCGTGCGCACCGCGATCCTGGACCTCGGCAGCAACTCCTTCCACGTGCTCGTCGCCGACGTGGACCGGCGCGACGTCGTGCCGGTGCTGCGCGAGCGCGAGATGCTGCACCTCGGCCGCGTCGTGGCCACCCACGGCCACATCCCCGACGAGCAGCGCCAGGCCGCGCGGGAGGTGGTCGCGCACCTGGCCGACCGGGCCCGCCGGGCCGGTGCCGCGCAGCTCACCGCCGTGGCCACCGCCGCGATCCGTGACGCGACCGACGGCGCCGCCGTGCTCGCCGAGCTTGAGGATGCGGCTGGCGTCGAGGTGGAGGTGCTCGACGGGGAGGAGGAGGCCCGGCTCGCCTACCTCGGCGTCCGTGCCGCCGTCGCGATCGCGCAGGAGCCGGTGCTCGTCCTCGACCTCGGCGGCGGGTCGCTCGAGCTGGCCGTGGGCATCGGCGACCAGGTGCAGTGGTCGACCTCGCTGCCGCTGGGGGTCAGCCGGCTGTCGGCATCGGTCCCGACCGACCCCCCGAAGCGCAGCGAGGTCCGCGCGCTGCGTGACACCGTCGACGCGGCGGTGGAGCCGGTCGTCGACCGGGTGCTCGGGCTCGGCCCCCGGACCTGCGTCGCGGTGGGCGGGACGGTGCGGGCGCTGGCCCGGGTGGTGGCCGCCGCCGAGCAGCGGTGGCTGCCGGCCACCATCAACCAGCTCGAGGTCCCCGCTGCCGGGCTCGAGCGGCAGCGTGACCGGCTCGTGAGCGTCGACGCCGTCACCCGCGGGCGCATCCCCGGCATGAAGTCACGCCGGGCGGATCACCTGCACGTCGCGGCGGTGATCCTGACCCGGGTGCTGGAGCAGCTCGGGCAGACGACCACGACCGTCAGCGACTGGGGGCTGCGCGAGGGGCTGCTGCTCGACCGCCACGCCATCAGCTCGGCGCCGAGCGCGCTGGAGCTGAAGGCGACGCAGGTCACCGGGCTCAGGCGCCGGTTCGTGCCCGACGACCCCCACCCGGTCCACGTCGCCCACCTCGCAGGGCTGCTGTTCGACGGCACGGCACCCCTGCACGGTCTCGGACCTGCGGACCGGGCGCTGCTGCGCCAGGCCGCGGAGCTGCACACCCTCGGGGAGGCCCTGGCGCTGCGCCGCCAGCAGGTCCACGGCGCCTACCTGCTCGAGAACGCCGAGCTGCGGGGGTTCTCCCCCGACGAGCTCGCCATGCTCGTGACCCTGGTCCGCTTCCACCCGTCCCGGGGCATCGCCTCCGACCACGCCGCCTTCGCGGCCCTGTCGAGCGCCGACAAGGCGCGCACCGAGCGGCTGCTCGCGCTCCTGCACGTCGCCGACGCGCTGGACCGGGGGCGTGACCAGGCGGTGACCGGGCTGCAGGTCCACCTCGACACCGACACGGTCGAGCTCCGGCCCCTGGGCGGACCGCTGGCGATCACCCCCGCCGAGCTCGAGCGCCGCACCCGGCTGCTGTCCCGGCTGTTCGACGTCGACGTCCTCGTCCGCACCCCGGAGGCCGCATGACCCCCACCCCCGAGAACACACCGAGCGGCGACGACGCCCCCACGTCCGACGCCACCTCGTCGGCGCCGGGTGACCGCCGCGGCACCCCCCAGATCCACCAGCTGCGGGCCCGCTACCGCCGCCGGGTGACCCCGGAGCACGTCGGCCAGCGGGTGTCGATCCGGCGGCTCGTCGAGCACCCGGAGAAGGGCAGCGTGCCGAGCGACGTGGTGGGCCGGCTCGTCGCCGCCGACGAGGAGGCCTTCCTCGTGGTCGACCGCGCGGGGGTGCTCACCGTCCTCGATCCGCACGAGGTCCTCACCTCCCGGGTGGTGCCACCGCACCCGAAGCTCGAGCCCGAGCCCGAGGTGGGCACCCCGCAGGCACCGCTGTACCGGGCTGCGGCCCGGGCGCTGACCCTGGACGCCGATGAGAGGGTCCTGCTGGTCGCGCACGCCCCGGACGCGACGCGGCGGGTGTGGACCGCACCGGGCGGTGGGCTGCGACCGGGCGAGTCCCACGAGCAGGCGGCGGTCCGCGAGCTGCGCGAGGAGATCGGGCTGCAGGTCGCGGGGGCGGGCCCGTGGGTGTGGTCCCGTCGCGTCACCTTCGACTTCCGCGGGTGCTGGCTCGATCAGGAGGAGCGCTGGTTCCTCGTGCGCCTCGAGGACGCGCCCGAGGTGGAGGACGCGCCCCTCGACGACCCGGGCGCCGTCGCGGTGAGGTGGTGGACCCTGGGCGAGCTGCGCACCACCTCCGCCGAGCTCGCACCCAGCGCGCTGGCCGACCACCTCGAGCACCTGCTGGCGGCCGGGCCGCCCGCGGAACCGGTCGACGTCGGCCGCTGAGCGCTCAGCGCTCGTCGAGCTCGCCGATGTGGTGGGCGACGACCCGGTTCGTGCCGCCACGCCCGCCCGGGATGCCCGACACGATCACCACCGTGTCACCCCGGTCCGCGATCCCGCGCTCCAGGCACACCCGGTCCGCCGCGAGGATCAGCGCCCGCGACTGGTCCTCCTCCTCGGTCAGCACGCCCTCCACGCCCCACATCAGCGGCAGCCGGGTCAGGGTGTCCTTCTCGCTCGTGAACCCGATGAGGGGCTGGCGGGGCCGGTACTTCGACACCAGCTGCACGGAGTTGCCGGAGAAGCTGAACACGAGCACGGCCTTGGCGTCGAGGTCGTTGGCGATCTGGACCGCGGCCTTGGCGACGACCGAGCCGATGACCTCGCGGCTGTCGGGGAAGACCTGGTGGACGCGTCCGGGCTCCTGCTCGGCGACCTCCACGATGCGCGCCATGGTCCGCACCGCCTCGACCGGGTAGCGGCCGGCCGCGGTCTCGCCCGAGAGCATCACCGCGTCCGTGCCGTCGAAGATCGCGTTCGCCACGTCGGACGCCTCCGCACGCGTCGGGCGGGGGCTGCGCATCATCGAGTCGAGCATCTCGGTCGCGGTGATCACCGGCCGTGAGGCGGCGTTGGCCCGGTCGATCATCTCCTTCTGGATCTCCGGGACGCGCTCCGGTCCGATCTCCACCCCGAGGTCACCGCGGGCGACCATGATGGCGTCGGCCACGTCGACGATGGCGTCGAGGTTGTCGACCGCCTCCGGCCGTTCGAGCTTGGCGACGATGGGTTGGCGGCCACCGAGCTCGCCGATCAGCTCCCGCAGCTCGAGCACGTCCTGGGCGGTCCGCACGAAGGACAGGGCGATCCAGTCGACGCCGAGCGAGACCATCGTGGCGACGTCCTCGCGGTCCTTGTCCGTCAGGCTGCGTGCGGACACGGCCACCCCCGGCAGGTTCACGCCCTTGCGGGCCTTCGCCAGCCCGCCGACCACGACCCGCGCCCGCACGCGGTTGTCCTCCACCTCCGAGACCACGGTCCGCAGCAGGCCGTCGTCCATGAGCACGAGCGAGCCGGTCCCGACGTCCTGGGCGAGGTGCTCGTAGACGACCGGCAGCATCGGGGTCCCGTCCTGCTCGTAGGCATCGAGCTCCTCGGCCCCGGCGACGAGGATGACCTCGCCTCCCTCCACCAGCTCGACCCCCGGGTCCGGGACCTGACCGAGGCGGATCTTCGGCCCCTGCAGGTCGCCCAGGCTCCCGATGGGGCGCCCGAGCTCGTCGGCGAGCCGGCGCACCGCGGTCAGGCGCCGGCGGTGCTCCTCCTCGGTCCCGTGCGAGAAGTTCAAGCGCACCACGTCGACCCCGGCGGCGAGCGCCGCGCGCAGACGGTCGGGCGGGTCCAGGGAGGGGCCGAGGGTGGCGACGATCTTGGCGCGGCGCACGCGGACCTCGCAGGTCGGTGGTGGGTGGCACGACCGGTCCGCCGGCGGGTGGCTCGCGCTGCAGACGGGCGGTGCGCCTGAGCCTAGGTCGGCTCACCCCCGGGCGCCGCCGTCGGGCGCGGCCGGTGGTTCGGTGTCCGCTGCGCCACCGCCGGAGGCCACCAGGGCGTCCAGCACCTGCTGGAGCGTGCTCGCCAGCACCGGCCGCCGTGGGCTCGTCACGAGCGTGAACAGGGTCTCGTCGACCGGGACCTGCCAGCCCTCGAGGTCACCGTCGACCGTGCGGGTGATGGCCTCCTCGAGCAACCGCTCCCAGCGCATGCGGTACGCGAGCACCGGCTCCGGCCCGTCGGCGCGGTCGTCCGGTAGGTCGTCCGGGGCCAGCACCCCGACCGAGGGTGGGACCGCGGCGAGCGCCTCGGCCGTCCCCAGCCCGCCGTCGAGCACGACCACCTCGGCGCCTGCCGCGAGGACCGCGGTGACGGCCTCCTCCGGCGTCGCGGCCGCGTCGGCGACCTCGATGGCCTCGACCTCACCGAGCCCGGCCAGCAGCCCACCGCGGAAGGCGTCCGGGTCGAGCTCGTCACCGGCCAGCACGAGACCGACCGGCGGGGGCGCCGGGGCGGGCGCCACCTCGTCGGCGGCCGCGTCACCGTCGTCCGCACCGTCATCGGCGTCCGCGTCCTCGTCGGCGGCCGCGTCATCGTCGTCCGCGCCGGCTTCAGCCTCCGCATCGTCGGCGTCCGCGTCGGCATCGTCGCCCGCGCCAGCTTCGTCGGCGTCGGCGTCATCGTCGCGGTCGTCCGGCTCCGGCTCGGGGGGCGGCGGGGTCCGGGCGAGCGCCTCGAGGCGGGCCGCGGTCCCCACCAGCAGCCCGAGCTCGAACACCGGGGCCTGGACCGTCACCGCCGCGGCCGCAGCATCCTCGTCCTGCTGCGCCGCGGTCGGAGGTGGTGCAGCCGACAGCTGGCAGACGGTCGTGGCGCCGTGCCGCTGGGCCACGGTGTCCGCCACCGCCCAGGTACCGGGCCCCAGCACGCAGGCGAGCCGCGCCCGCCGCGCGGCCGCCAGCTCGAGCAGGTCCCCGACGAAGGGCGAGGTGTCGGGGCGCCGCACGTTGAGGTTGCGCAGCTGCGCAGGCAGCGCCGATCCCACCGCACCGAGCCGGGCCTCGAGGCCGTCGAGCACCGCCGGCTCGAGCGCGGTGGCTGGCGGCAGCACCACCTCGACGTCCCGCCCCAGAGGCGACGGGGTGGCCTCCTCCTCGACCGGCGGCGGCTCGTCGGGGACGGGCTCGGTGTCGACGTCCGTGCCCGTGCAGCCGACGGCGAGCAGCGCCAGCACCGCGACGGCCGCGCGGTGCGGCCGGCGTCGTCGGGGCGTGCCGCCCACCGGTGCCGTCATGCCCTCCTCGGGACGTCGCTCTAGGCTACCCAGCGCCCCCGAGACCGACCGCGAGGCCCACCGTGTCCCAGGTCACCGTGCTGGACGACGACCCGATCGCGGGGCTGCAGCTCGCTGCGCTGCGGGATCGCACCACCTCCCCGGAGCACTTCCGCCACCATGCCCGCCGGCTCGGCTCGATCCTGGCCCTGCGCGCGGTGCGGGACCTCCCCGCCGAGGCCGGCACCGTGACCAGTCCGCTGGCCGAGGCGCCCACGGTCGGCCCCGGACGCCAGATCGTCGCCGTGCCGGTCCTGCGTGCCGGTCTCGGGCTGCTCGGCGGGCTGCACGACGTCCTGCCCACCGCGCTCGTCGGCATGATCGGGCTGGAGCGTGACCCGGAGACCCACACCGCACGCCGGTACTACTTCAAGATCCCGCCGCTGGACGGGGCCTGGGTGCTCGTGCTGGAGCCGATGCTGGCCACCGGGGGCTCGGCCTCCGACGCCGTGGCTGCGCTCGACGCCGAGGGGGCGGAGCAGGTCACCGTGCTGTCGGTCGTGGCCACCGAGACCGGGGTCCAGCGCATCCTCGACGACAACCCGCGGGTGCGGATCGTGACCGCAGCCATCGACCCGGGGCTGGATGACCGCGCCTACATCGTCCCCGGGCTCGGGGACTTCGGCGACCGGCTGTTCGGAACCCCGCACTGACGACGCGAGCTCGCACCGGCCGCGCGGGCTCGCACCGGCGGCGGTCCCCCGGCCCGGCGGGGCGTGCCGGTCACCCGGCCAGGAAGCGCAGCTGCACCTCGCGGCGCGGGTTGTCGACGTTGGTGTCGACCACCACCACCGACTGCCAGGTGCCGAGCACGAGCGCCCCCGCCTCGACCGCGAGGGTGAGCGTCGGGGCGACGAGCGCCGGCAGGACGTGGTCGGCGCCGTGCCCGGGGCTGCCGTGCCGGTGCCGCCAGCGCTCGTCGCGTGGCAGCAGCGTGTCGAGGTGGTCGGCGAGGTCGCTCTCGGAGCCGGCCCCGACCTCCAGCAGCGCCAGACCGGCGGTGGCGTGGGGCAGGAACACGTGCAACAGCCCGTCACCGCCCTGCTCGGCGGCGAAGGCGCGGCACCGGTCGGTGATGTCGGTGATCCGGTCGGTGCCGGTGTCGAGGTGGAAGCGGCGGGTGCGCACGGCGGGCTCCTCAGCCGGGGGTCGGGGCCTGCGCGACCGTGCCGTACCGGCCCCTCAGGTAGGCCAGCGGCTCGCGCGTCGAGGTGTCCAGCGCCCCGACGGCGCCGAGCACGACGAGGTGGTCACCGGCCGGGACGACCCGGTCCACCTCGCACTCGAGGTGGGTGACCGCGCCGGCGACGAGGGGGACGCCGAGGCGGCCGGTCACCACCTCGACGCCGTCGAACTCGTGCGGGCCGAGCCCGCGGGCCGGGTCGGCGAAGTGGGTCGAGAGCGCGGCCTGGTCGGCCGCGAGGATGCTCAACGCGAACCGTCCCGCGCGCTCGACCACGCTGGCCATGTGGGCGGTGCGGTCGACGCACACGAGCACCATCGGCGGCTCGAGCGACACCGAGGAGACGGCGTTCGCGGTCATCCCGTGCGGGACCCCGTCGACCACGGCGGTCATGACCGTGACGCCCGTCGGGAAGCTGCCGAGCGCGGCCCGGAAGCTCGCGGGCGTCACGGCCGGAGCCGGGGTCTGCTCAGCGGTCATGGTGGGCTCCTGGTCGGCTCTGAGCGGGCACGGTAGTGCGCCGCCGGGGGTCCCCGGTCACGGTCACAGCCCGGCGAACAGGTCGTCCTCGCACCCGTCCGCACCTGCGGGTACCCCCGCCTCGAGCACGAAGGTCTCGGTGCCGAACGCGCTCTGAGCGAGCTCGAGCGGGGTGTTGAGGAAGAAGGAGTCCGGGCCGATCTGGCTGCGGTGCGCCGCCATCGCGGCCCGCTTCAGCGCGAGCCACGGGCCCACGTCCACCCGGGTGGTGACCTCCTCGTCGCGCACCCCGAAGGGCACGTCGTCGACCGAGGCGATCGGTTCGGTCCCGAAGGGGGACGGCAGCCCGGCGGCGAGCAGCTGGCGGTGCAGCGCGAGCAGCTGGCTGCGCGCGATCGTGTGGACGTAGCGCTTGGCGACCCGCCACACCTCGCCGGGGACCGGCGCCTGCGGGTCGGCGGCGAGCGCGACGGCCCGGACCGTGACGTGGTGGGCCTTGACGTGGTCGGGGTGGCCGTAGGTCCCGGCGCGGTCGTCGGAGACCACCACACCCGGGCGCTCGGCCCGCACGATCGCGGCGAGGCGGGTCGCAGCCTCCTCGAGGTCCGCCCGGTGGAAGCTGTCCGGGTGGTCGTTGCTGGCGCTGCCGGCCATCCCGCTGTCGCGGTAGCCGAGCCAGTGGTGGGTGTCCACGCCGAGCTCGGCCAGCGCCGCCACGAGCTCCCGACGGCGGTGCTCGGCCAGCGGCGTCACGCCGAGGTCGATCCCGGCGAGGTTCTCGCCCTCCTCGCCGCCGGTGCAGGTGACCACCACGGTCCGCACCCCCTGGGCGGCAGCGCGCGCGAGGACCCCGCCGCAGGCGATCGCCTCGTCGTCCGGGTGCGGGTGGACGCTGAGCAGGGTGCGGGGCGTGGGGGCCATGGCGGCTCCTGTCGGGTGGCGGAGGGGACGGCCCGGAAGGCAGGACGGCGACGGCGCCCTGCCCGAGCCGTCGGCGCGGTCGGCAGCTGGGTCGGTGCAGCGCAGTAGCCTCGCGGTGTCCCCGAGCGAACCGGACCGGACGCGTGGCTGCACCCGAGACGACCACGGTGGCACCGCAGCTGTCCTTCGTGGACGACCCCGGGGCTGTCCGGGACGCGCTGCGCCACCTCGACGCCGAGGTGGTCGGCGTCGACGTCGAGCGTGCGGACGCCGACCGCTACTTCCGCCGCGCGGCGCTCGTGCAGGTCGGTGTCGAGGAGCGGTGCGTGCTCCTCGACACCGTCGTCCTGACCGAGCTGCCCGCGCTCGACCGGCTGCTCGACAGCGACCGGCTCGCCGTCCTGCACGCGCTCGAGAACGACCTCGAGCCGCTCGCCGCGCTCGGCGTGCGGCCCGCCCGCGTCGCCGACACCGCGATCGCCGCCGCGCTGCTCGGCCTTCGGACCGGGCTCTCCCACCTGCTCGCCGAGGTCCTCGAGGTCGAGCTCACCGTGGACAAGGAGGCCTACCAGCGGGCCGACTGGGAGCAGCGACCGCTGCCGGCCGCCATGGCGGCCTACGCCGCAGGGGACGTGATCCACCTGCCCGCGCTCTGGGCGGAGCTCGCGGAACGGCTCCACGCCGCCGGCCGGTGGACGTGGTACGAGGAGGAGCTCGCCGCCACGCTCGCCGCCGCCGACGAGGACGGCCGCGACTGGACCCGGGTGAAGGGGTCGGGACGGCTGGACCCCGGCCAGCGAGCGGTCCTCAAGGCGCTGTGGGAGGCACGGGAGGAGCTCGCCCGCACCCACGACATCGCCCCGAACCGGCTCGTCCACGACGACGTGCTGCGCGACCTCGCGCAGGACCCACCACGCACCGAGGCGCAGCTGGTCCGTCGCAGCCCGCGCCGGCGACCCCTGCTGCGCGAGCACGCCCCGACGCTGTTCCGCACCCTCGAAGCCGCGCTGGCGGGTCCGCCTGAGCCCAAGCCACCCGGCGGCCGCTTCACCGAACAGGAGCGCGACGTGTACGACGCGCTGCGGCGGTGCCGCGCCGAGATCGCCGCGGAGCTCGGCCTCGAGCCCGGGGTGCTGTGCCCCTCGAAGGTCCTGTGGCGGGCGGTCGCGGGGCGTCCGCAGGAGGGCCGCGAGCTGTGCGATCTGGCCGGGCTGCGCGGCTGGCAGACCGACCTGCTGGCGGCACCGCTGTGGGAGGCGTACGAGCGCGCCGGGGGCGTACGCCGCGCGGAGGGGTAGGACGCACCCGGACGTACGGCCCGCCGCGCTCAGCCCTCGCTGAGTTCGGCAGCGGGTGTTGATGGATAGGCCTAACAGGGCGCGTAGAACGGGCGTTGGTTACTGCAGGTCCAGGACGGTCTCCAGGGCCAGGTCAACGCCCCA
>JBKHEJ010000048.1:0-14267 GCA_046540855.1 Nitriliruptoraceae bacterium | reverse complement strand
CGCACGTCACCCCCAGGCGGCGGCGTAGACCGTTCGCCAGCCTCGGGCGGCGGCGCAGGCCGCACGTCACCCCCGGACGGCGCAGGCCGCACGTCACCCCCAGGCGGCGGCGTAGACCGTTCGCCAGCCTCGGGCGGCGGCGTGGGCTGCACGTCACCCCCAGGCGGCGGCGTAGGCCGCCCGTCGCCTTCAGGCGGCGGTGCCTGGCCGGGTGCGGTGGTCGGCTCCGGGCCGGTCGAGGACGTCCCCACCTGGGACAGCAGCCCACCGACGAGGCCTCCGAGGCCACCCCGTCCGGCGGAACGCAGGCTCTCCACCGGGCTCGAGCCCGCCCCCGTGCCCCCCGACCAGCCGGTGCTCTGCCCGCCGGTGGCACCTGCGGACGGCACCGCCCCCTGCCCACCGCTGGCACCTGCGGGCGGCTCCGCCCCCTGTCCACCGCTGGTGCCTGCGGACGGCACCGCACCCTGCCCGCCGCCACCCTCGAGCTGCGCGGTCTCGGGCGGCACGGGCGCGGTGTCGAGCGGGTCGCTGCCACCCCCCTCCCGGGCCTTGCCGACGATCTCCTTGAACCTGCGGGACACCTGCTGGAGCCGCTGGTCCCAGACCGCGTTCACCTCCACCCCCTCGATGGCCTGGTGGTAGGTCACCAGGCTGTAGATCAGCGCGAAGGGCTCGTAGGTCGCCGCGATGATCAGCCAGGCGAGCATGACGACCGCAGCCAGGACCACGGCCTGGAACCAGATCGCATCGAAGGTGAGCAGCAGCAGGAACCCCGGGATCCCGAGCACGAGCAGCAGCGCGAGGAAGGCCACGCGCCCGAGCAGCCAGATCCTCACCGCGGCACCGAGGATCGGCTTGTACGCCTGGGCGTAGAGGATCACCCCGTGACGGGCGCTGCGCCAGACGTTCGGCTCGTCGCGGGCGATGGCGTAGGACAGGATCGCCTCGTCGACGTAGGACACCGAGCGGTTGACGATGCTGGCGCCGACGCGCGCGACCTGCCCGAAGGCCTCGCCCAAGGGGAGCATCTCGGCGATGCGCACGAACTGCCGGGTGAAGGCACGCACGACCCCGTGGACCGCCCGGTCGACGGCGAACAGGACGCTCACGTCGCGGAACCGCGACTGCACCTGGGCCCGCCCGTAGGCCACCTGCCCCTGGCCCTCGGGCAGGGCGCCGTCGAACAGCAGGGTCGTCGCGACGGCGATGTGTGCCCCCTGGACGAGGTAGAGCAGGTAGCGGCGCGCGAGCGCGACCAGCGCGCCGGGCCCGCCGATCGCGATGAGCAGGAAGAGGAACGCGAGCACCTCGATGCGGGGAGCGAGGAAGGCGGCCAGGCCTCCGAACACCGCGAGCCAGGCGAGGATGAGGAGGAAGAAGCCGCCGTAGACCACGACGTTGAGCAGCAGGAACGGGGTGGTCCGTCGCAGCAGTCCGACGGCGATCGCGAAGGGCTTGCGTTCGTCAGCCATGAGGTCCTCCGGGCTCGGCCTTGCATCGACGGTCCACCTCCGGTCGGGACCCGTTCCACGGGTGGCCGCGCCGGTGCCCGCCGGCAGCAGGCAGCGGGAGCCGGGGGGTCTGCCGGGCCAGTGCCGGCCCGCGGGACCTCTACCGGCCCGCCCTCTCACCTCCCGAGGTGGCGAGAGCCACGCAAGCAGGCGCAGCCCCCACCCGAAGGTCCGCATCACGCACCCCGAACGCGCGCAGGACGTCCGCAGCGCACGCTCAGCGCTCGTCGACGGTCGCGACCTTCCCGCTCAGCGCGCCCCGAGCACGTCCCGAAGCACCCCGGCGGCCCAGGCGACGAGGTCGTTCGGTGCCGGCCGCGGGAGCGGGATCTGCAGCAGCCGCTGGTCGGCACGGACCCGGTGCCCGGGGTAGCGCCGCTCCAGCCGGACCAGCTGTGCCTCGCTCAACGTCACCGGGGCGACGCGCAGCTGGCCCTTCGGGGTGAGCGCGAGCTCGGTCACCTGCCAGCGTCGCATCGCGGCCTTGAGCGCCGCCACCACGAGCAGCCGCTCCGCCGGCGGCGGCAGGGGTCCGAAGCGGTCCTGCAGCTCCTCCTTCACCGCCCGCACGCCCGCGGCGTCCCGCACCGCGGAGATGCGCTGGTACAGCTCGAGCCGCTGCGTCGCGTCCTCGACGTAGTCGTGGGGCAGGTGCGCGTCCACGGGCAGGTCGACCTTGATCTCGACCTCCTCCTCGACGGGCTCGCCCGTGAGGTCCCCGAGCTCCTCCTTGAGCAGCTGCGAGTACATGTCGAACCCGACGGCGGCGACGTGCCCGGACTGCTCCGCGCCGACCACGTTGCCGGCGCCGCGGATCTCCAGATCGCGCATCGCGATCGCGAGCCCGGAGCCGAGTCGCGCGTGCTCGGCGATGGTCTTCAGGCGCTCGTAGGCCGGCTCGGTGATCGACGCACCCTCGGGGAACAGGAAGTAGGCGTACCCGCGCTCCGAGGACCGCCCGACCCGGCCACGCAGCTGGTGGAGCTGGGAGAGGCCGAGCAGGTCGGCCCGTTCGATGATGAGCGTGTTCGCGTTGGGGACGTCGAGCCCGGACTCGATGATCGTCGTGCAGACGAGCACGTCGATCTCCCGCTCCCAGAACCGCACCATGACCCGCTCGAGCTGGCGCTCGTCCATCTGGCCGTGCGCCACCTCGATGCGGGCGCCGGGCACCAGCTCCGCCAGCCCGGCCGCTACCCGGTGGATCGTGTCGACCTGGTTGTGGACGTAGAAGACCTGGCCATCACGCAGCAGCTCGCGCCGGATCGCGAGCACCACCTGCGCCTCGTCGTAGGGCTGCACCGAGGTCAACACGGGCTGGCGGTCCTCCGGCGGGGTCTCGATGACCGACAGGTCCCGGATGCCCGAGACCGCCATCTCCAGCGTGCGCGGGATCGGCGTCGCCGACATCGACAGCACGTCCACCGAGGTGCGCAGCTGCTTGAGCCGCTCCTTCTGGGACACCCCGAAGCGCTGCTCCTCGTCGACGATCACGAGCCCGAGGTCCTTCCACCGCACCCGCGCTCCGAGCAGCGAGTGCGTGCCGACCACGATGTCGACGGTGCCCGCCGCGAGCCCGTCGAGCACGCGCCGCTTGTCCTTGTCGGTCACGAACCGGCTCAGCTCCTCCACCACGACCGGGAAGCCGGAGAACCGCTCCCGGAAGGTCTCGAGGTGCTGCTGGGCGAGGATGGTGGTGGGCACGAGCACCGCGACCTGCTTGCCGTCGAAGACCGCCTTGCCGGCGGCGCGCACCGCCACCTCGGTCTTGCCGAAGCCGACGTCACCGGCCAGCAGCCGGTCCATCGGCAGCGGCGCCTCCATGTCGCGCTTGATCTCCTCGGCGACGGTGAGCTGGTCCTGGGTCTCGACGTGCGCGAAGGCGTCCTCGAGCTCGAGCTGGAGCTGCCCGTCCGGCGCGAAGGCGTGCCCGGGGGCGTGCATGCGGGCGGCGTAGAGGCGGATCAGCTCCGCGGCGATGTCGCGGACCGCCTTGCGCACCCGGTTCTTCGCCCGCTCCCACTGCGCGCCACCGAGCGACATCACGCTCGGGGTCTCCCCACCCTGGTAGCGCGCGATCGCGTCGACCTGGTCGGAGGGCACGTAGAGCGTGTCACCGTCGGCGTACTCGAGCAGCACGTAGTCCCGCTTGGCCGTGCGGCCGTCCACACCCGACAGCTCACGGGTGACCATGCCGCGGTAGCGCCCGACGCCGTGGGTGCGGTGCACGACCGCGTCGCCCACCTCGAGCTGCAGGGCCGTGTCGGCCGCGGTCGAGCGGGTCCCGAGCCGCCGGCTGGCACGGCGCCGGCGCGGCCCGAAGACGTCCCAGGTGCCGAGCACCGCGAGCCGGAGCTCCTCGGAACGGAACCCGCTCCGCAGCCGGCTGACCGCCACCTCGACGCGCTCCCCGTCCCGCTCGGCGCTCAGGTGGTCGGCGAGGGTGGCCGGCACACCCTGCTCCCGGAGCACGTCGACGATGCGACGGGCCGGGCCGTCCGCGTCGACGGAGACCACCACGCGGTCGCCGTCGCGCAGCAGCTGCCGCAAGCGCTGCGCGGCCGTCACGATGTCCCCACGGAAGGAGTCCCAGGCCGCGGTGTCGAGCCGGTCCCCGCCCGCGGCACCGAAGGGGCTGAGCCGCCAGGTCCGCTCCGGCCCGCGAGCCAGCAGCGCGGCGGGGTCAGCGAACCCGGTCGGGCGGGCGTGCCCCTCGGTGTCCCGCCCGCGGCTGCGGGGCGCCGCTTCCTCGCCGAGGGAGGCGGCCGTGCGCCAAGCCGTGTCGGCCAGGATCTCGGCCTCCTCGGCGAGCTGGCCGGCCCGCTCCTCCAGCAGCATCGGGTCGAGCAGCGCGAGCCCGGCCCCGCTCGGCAGGTAGTCGACCAGCAGGGCCGGCTCCTCGGCCAGCATGGTGACGAGCGACTCGACCCCCTCGAAGGTCTGACCCGCCGCCAGCCGGTCGAGCTCATCGGTCAGGTGCGGCCAGGTCGTGACCGCGGCGCGGGCACGCTCGCGCAGCGCGTCGTCGAGCACGAGCTCGCGGGCGGCGTCGAGCACGACCCGCTCGAGGGGCTCGACCGAGCGCTGGTCACCGACCGAGAAGGTCCGCAACGACTCGACCTCGTCCCCCCAGAACTCGATGCGCACGGCGTGGTCGCCGGCGGTGGGGAAGACGTCGATGATGCCGCCGCGCACGGCGAACTCGCCGCGGGCCTCGACCTGCGGCGTCCGGCTGTAGCCGAGGGTGGCCAGCGCGTCCACGAGCCGGTCGAACCCCTCCCAGGTCCCGGTCACCACGACCGGCCGCTGGCGAGCGAGGTTCGGGTCCATCGGCTGCAGCGCCGCGCGCACCGGCGCGACGATCGCGAGCAGCGGCTCCGCGTGGTCCTCGGGGTGGGTCAGACGGTCCAGGACCTCGAGCCGGCGGCCGACCGTGGCCGGCTGCGGGGAGAGACGCTCGTGCGGCAGGGTCTCCCAGGCCGGGAACACGCCCACCCGCCGCTCGCCGAGGTAGGCGGTGAGCCCATCGGCGACCGCCTCGGCGTCGGAGGTCCGGGGGGTCAGCACGAGCAGGGGGTGGGTCCGCTCGGCGAGCAGGCTCAGCACGTAGGGCCGTGCCGCCGGGACGCACACCAGGTCCTGGCCGGGCACGAGGTCGTCCCAGGTGGCACGCCCGGGGCGCAGCGCGGCAGCCAGGGGTCCGCCCGCCGCCCCCGGATCGAGGACGTCGTCGACGGAACGGGGGGGCTCGGTGGGCGCGACCCCACGGGATCCGGGGGCGGCCATCGGGCTCAGCGCGGCTTGGGACGTCGGCGGCTCGCGGCCGCCATCGGGTCGACGCCCTTGGGGATCGGCAGGTCACGATCCAGCGGCTTCAGCTTGCGCTCCAGCCGGGGCACCTCGCCCTTGCGCAGCTCGCGTGGCAGCTTCGTCAGCGTCACCTGGAGCTTGCGCAGGGGGACCTCGCCGTCCCGGTCACCGACGACGATGGTGGTGACCGTCACGTCGCCGACCGCGCGGCTCATGCGCTTGCGCTCCTTGGCGAGCAGCCCCTTCACGCGCTGCGGCGCCCCCTCGCCGACCAGCACGACCCCGCACCGGCCGACCACCCGGTGGACCATGTCCTGCTTGGCGTTCACCGCCACCGCTGGCGTGAGGAACCACTGCCCGCGCAGGGTCTGCAGCACCGCGGCCGCGGCGCCCGGCTGGCCCTCGATGGCCCCGAGCTGGGCGGAGGTGGCCCGGCGGTTGAAGACGAGCAGCGCCCCGAGCAGCCCGAACAGCAGCCCGAAGATGACCATCGAGGCGATGGTCCAGAAGGGGCTGATCGCGCCGATCCCGACACCGACGAGCAGCCCGAGGGTGCCGCCGAGCAGCACCCAGACCACGAGCTTGGGGTCGATGGCGCGGACCCGCCGGAAGGCCTCGACGTACTGCTGCACCCTCTCCCTCACGTCGTCCTCCTGCCTGACGGCTCAGCGGCCGTGGTAGCGGTTCTGTGCCGGCTCCAGCCCCTCGGTGACCAGCAGGCCGATCGCGTCCGCTGCCTCGGCGAGCGTGACGTCGATCGCCTCCCGCTCCGCGGGGGCGAAGCGGCGCAGCACGTGGTCCTTGGCGGGCATGCGTCCCGGGGGCCGACCGATCCCGATGCGGACCCTGAGGTACTCCGGGGAGCCGAGCGCCCGGTCGATGTCCTTGAGGCCGTTGTGCCCGGCGTGGCCGCCACCGCGCTTCAGGCGCAGCCGGCCGGGCTCGAGGTCGAGGTCATCGTGGCAGACGACGATCCGCTCCACCGGAACCTTGTACCAGGCTGCCGCGGCCTGCGTGGGGTCCCCGGAGCGGTTCATGTAGGTCTCCGGGATCGCGAGCACGAGGCGCGCGGTCGGCAGCCGGACCTCGGTGACGGTGCAGCGCGCGCGCTTGTTGCGCGACCAGCTGGCGTGCTCACGCTCGGCCAGCACCCGCACGGCGTCGGCCCCGACGTTGTGCCGGGTGCCGTCGTAGCGCTCGCCGGGGTTGCCGAGGCCGACCACCAGCCACCGGTCGTCGGCCACGGTCGCCTCCCCGGCTGCGGCGCGCCGTCGCCACCGCGACAGGTCCACGGCCGATCAGGCCTCGTCGGCCGGTGCCTCGTCCTCCGGCGCCGCCTCGCCGATGAGCTCGGGCTCCTCCGTCTCGATGCCGGCGCCCTCCTCGAGGGCCTCCAGGGCCTCCTCGGAGATCGGCGCGTTGATCGTGACGATCGTGCGCTCGGGCTCGATGTCGAACTCCGCACCGGCCGGCAGGATGTCGCCGAGGTCCTCCACCCGCTTGACGTCCCCGATCTCCAGCCCGGCGATGGACAGCTCGAGGGAGTTCGGCACGTCCAGCGGCTTGACCAGGATCGGCACGGTGTAGAGGATCTGGTTGACGACCCCGGCATCGTCACCGAGGTCGTCCTCCCCGACGAGGTGGACGGGGATCTCCACCGAGATCTGCTCGTCCTTGTTGACCGCGAGGAAGTCCACGTGCTGCAGCTCGCGCTTGACGACGTGGCGCTGGAGGTCGCGGGCGACCGTCAGGTGCGTCTCACCCTCGACCTCGAGCCGGATCAGGGCGTTCGTCCCGGCCTCGGTGTGCAGGGCGTGGAACAGCTCGAGGGCGTCGACGTGCACCGGGGTGGGGTCGACCTGGTAGCCGTACAGGATCCCGGGGACGCGACCCTCGCGGCGCAGCCGCCCGGAGGCCCCCTTGCCGAGGTCGGTCCGGGCTGCAGCGGTGAGGCGGATCTGATCGGACATCGCGGTTCCTTCGCGTGGCAGGTCCCCAGCGCGGGTCGGTCACCGGCATGACGGCGGCGAGGTGTCACGTGGGGTGTGCGCGCGTCCCGCGGCGGCCTGGCCTGCTCGGCGCGGCGATCGAACCCGTCCGGTGACACGCGCTCGGCCCGCGACGAACGCGGGCCGGTCGCGACACGGTACCGCCGGGCGGTCCCCGGCGGCAACCGTCACACGTTCTCGCCCTGGAAGATCTCCGACACCGACTGGTCCTCGAACACCGCGCGCAGGGCGGAGGCGAGGATCGGCGCGATCGACAGGACCACGAGCTTGGAGCTGCGCCGCTCGGGCGGCACGGGGATGGTGTTGGTCACCACGACCCGCTCGATGACCGACCCCTCGAGCCGCTCGGCTGCGGGACCGGAGAAGATCGGGTGGGTCGCGCAGGCGATCACCCGGTGGGCGCCGCGCTGCTTCAACAGCTCCGCGGCACCGACGATCGTGCCGGCGGTGTCGATCATGTCGTCGACCAGGATCGCGTCGCGCCCCTCGACGTCGCCGATCACGTCCAGGGTCTCCGAGACGTTGTGCCGGTCCGGGTCGCGCCGCTTGTGCAGGATCGCGATGGGCGCGCCGAGCTGTCCGGCGAACTTCTCCGTCAGCCGCACCCGCCCGGCGTCCGGTGAGACGATGACCCGCCGCTCGGGGTCGGTGTGCTCCACGATCCAGGACTTCAGCAGCGGCAGCGCCGTGAGGTGGTCGAAGGGGTCGTGGAAGAAGCCCTGGATCTGCCCGGTGTGCAGGTCCACGGACATGATCCGGTCCACGCCCACCGACTCGTACATGTCCGCGATCATCCGCGCGGAGATGGACTCCCGGGAGCGGGCCTTCTTGTCGGAGCGCGCGTAGCCGTAGTAGGGGATGACGGCCACGGTCCGCTTCGCCGAGGCGCGCTTGAGCGCGTCGAGCATGACCAACTGCTCGATGATGTAGTCGTTGATGCTCATGCCGTCGGGCAGGCTCAGGTGCGACTGGAGCACGAAGGCGTCCGCGCCCCGGACCGACTCGGTGAAGCGGGCGTACAGCTCCCCGTTGGCGAACTGCGACAGCTTGACCTGCCCGAGGCGCATGCCGAGGTGGTCGGCGACCTCACGGGCCAGCTCCGGGTACGAGGACCCGGAGAAGATCATCATCCGCTTCCTGGTGGTGACTTCCATGGGCTCCCCGAGCCGGTGATGGGTCCCCTGACGCTAGCCCGCCGCAGCCCGCCCGGCCGCACCCGCGCCGGTGGCCAGCACGATCACGCGCACCCGCGGCGGCGCGCCGCCGATCACGCGCGTCGGCGCTCGGCCCAGCCCTCCTTCACGCTCTGGCGGGCGCGGGCGATCGCGAGCGCCCCGGCCGGGACGTCCTCGGTGACGGTCGAGCCCGCCGCGGTGTAGGCCCCGGCTCCGATGGTGACCGGCGCCACGAGCATCGTGTCGCAGCCGACGAAGGCCCCGTCCTCGATGGTCGTGTGCGACTTCCTCTGGCCGTCGTAGTTCACCGTGATGACCCCGCAGGCCACGTTCACCCGCTCCCCGACGGTGGCGTCGCCGACGTAGGCGAGGTGGGGGATCTTCGACCCCTCCCCCACCGTCGCGTTCTTCGTCTCCGCGAAGGCCCCGACCTTCGTGCGGGCGCCGAGCACCGTGCCGGGTCGCAGGTGCGTGAAGGGCCCGACGCTGGCGTGCGCACCGATCGTGGCCTGCTCCGCCCGGGTCGAGTGGACGCTCGCGTCGGCCCCGACCTCGCAGCCGATCAGGTGGCTGTGGGGACCGACCACCGCGCGGGGTCCGACACGGGTCCCGGCCGCGAGGATGGTGCCCGGGAGCAGCTGGGCGTCACGCCCCACCTCGACGTCCACATCGACGTAGGTCGTGGCGGGATCGGTGACGCTGACCCCGACCTCGACCATGAGGTGCTCGAGGTGGCGGCGGCGTAGCTCGGCCGCGGCCGCTGCGAGCTGGGCGCGGTCGTTGACCCCGGCGATCTCGCTGGCGGCAGCGACCACCGGGGTGACCGGCGCGCCGTCGGTGGCGAACCGGGCCAGCACATCGGTGAGGTAGCGCTCCCCCTGCGCGTTGTCCGCGCCGAGCGCCTCCAGCGCCACGGTGAGCGGACCCCGGTCGAGCAGGTACATCCCGGCGTTGATCTCGGTGAGCGCCCGCTCCTCGTCCGTGGCGTCGCGGTGCTCGACCACCTGTGCGACGGTGCCGTCGGCCGCACGGACGACGCGGCCGTAGCCGGTGGGGTCGTCGAGGTGGGCGGTGAGCATGGCGGGCCCGCCCGGGACGTCCACCAGGCGCCGCAGCGTGGCGCTGGTGAGCAGCGGCGTGTCACCCGGCAGCACCAGCACCCGCTCGATGCCCGGATCGAGCGCCGGCAGCGCGACCTGGACCGCGTGGCCCGTCCCGTGCTGCTCGTGCTGCACGACCGTGGTCACGCGCGGCAGCGCGAGAGCCTCGACCTCGGCGCGGACGTCCTCGGCCTGGTGCCCGATGACCACGATCACCTGCGCGAGGTCGAGCGGCCGGACCGCCTCCAGCACGTGCCCCAGCAGGCTCCGACCGGCGGCACGGTGCCGGACCTTCGCGGTCTCGGAGCGGAAACGGGTGCCCTTGCCAGCGGCCAGGATGACGGCAGCGACGTCGGACATGGTGGCTCCTGCGGGCTCGGGGGAGGGGGGACGCACCGCCCGCGACGCTAGCCCCCGGCGGCACGCCGGTCAGGCCTCCACCGCCGACCTTCGACGGTCGACCGAGGGCCGCTGAGCTCCCCGGCGGCGCGGCCGGGGACCTCGGTCCCTTGTGGCGGGCGGCCGCGCTGAGCCACCATGGAGACCCGGACGGAGGCAGCGTCATGACCACGGACCGGACCACCAGCCCTGCTGGCAGCATCTTCGTCGGTGTCGACCTGTCCGAGTGCTCACGGCTCGCGCTGCGCTGGGCCGCCGGCGCGGCCCGCGCCCTGGAGCGGCCGCTGCGGGTCGTGCAGGCGTGGCACTACCCGACCGACACCGCGGTGCGGCTCGGATCGGTGAACCTCCCCGACCCGGTGCACGCCGACGCGATCCTGCTCACGCACCTGACCGAGCTGGTCGCCGAGGAGCTCGGTGACCACGAGGGCCTCGACGTCGACGTCGACGTCGTGCGCGGACCGACCTCCGAGGCGCTGCTGCACCTCGCCGACGAGCACGCCTCGATGATCGTGGTCGGCTCCCGCGGCCTCGGCGGCTTCCGTGGGCTGCTGCTCGGGTCGGTCAGCCGGCAGCTGTGCGAGCACGCCCCCTGCCCGGTCACGGTGGTGCGCAACCTCCCGGCCGACCGGCCGGTCCGGCTCGACACGATCGTGGTCGGGGTGGATGGCTCCGTGGACGCCCAGCGGGCCCTGTGCGTCGCCGCCGACCTCGCCGTGCGCTCCCACGCGCGCATCATCGCGGTGCACGCGGCCGCCGGCGACGCCCTGGCGGACGCCTCCGTGGCCCCGCTGACCGTCGATCGGCGCAACCTGCCGGACCTGCTCGAGGGGTGGTGCGAGCCGCTGCACGAGCGCGGGCTCGAGGACCACGAGTCCGTGCTCGTGGAGGCCGACCCGCGCCGGGCGCTGCTGGAGGTCGCCGAGGAGCGGGACGCGGACCTGGTGGTCGTGGGCTCACGCGGGCTCGGGCCGGTCTCGCGGCTGCTGCTGGGCAGCGTCTCGAGCTCCGTCCTGCAGCACAGCCCGACCCCGGTCACGGTCGTCCCGCACCGCCGTTGAGCGGCAGCGCTCAGACGGGGACCGGTGCCCCGGAGGTGTCGAGCAGCGGCCCGCCGAGGGGCTCGTAGACGCAGTAGGGCTCCTCGGCGAGGTGGTCACCGGTCACCGCGAAGGCGCGGGAGCGGGACCCGCCGCACACCGAGCGGTACTCGCACCGACCGCACCGACCGGTCAGCAGCGCGGGGTCCCGTAGCTGCTGCAGCAGCGGCGCCTCGCGGTACAGCTCCGCGAGCGGCCGCTCCCGCACCGAGCCGACCGGCACGGGCAGGAACCCGCTCGGGTGCACGTTGCCGATGTGGTCGATGAACACGAACCCGCGGCCGGCGTTGATGTCCAGCGGCGGCCGCGGCACCCGGGTCGGCAGCTCACGCTCGGCACGGATCTCGTCGAGGGCCGCGCGCAGCCGTCGGTAGGTCGGACCGAGCCCGAAGGCCTCGGCGGCGTCGACCTCTCCGGCGGCGCGCCGCTGCAGCACGACCCGCCGGAAGTGCGGCGCCTCGGTGGTCTTGACGGCGAGGTGGTGGGAGACGTCCACGAGCCAGTGGAGCACGTCCTCGACCTCGGCGGGCGGCAGGGCCTGGAGCGCCTCGCCGCGCCCGGTCGGGACCAGCAGGAACACGCTCCACAGGAAGGCGTCGAGGTCGAGGACCTGCCGGAGCAGGTCGGGGAGCTCACCGACGTTGCCGTTGGTCACCGTGGTGTTGATCTGCAGCCGCAGGCCGAGGTCGACGATGTCCCGGCAGACCGGCAGGGTCGCGTCGAACACCCCCTCGATGCCGCGGAAGCCGTCGTGGGTCACCGCGCTGGCACCGTCGAGCGAGATGGAGACGGCCTTGGCTCCGGCCTCGGCGGCGGCGGCGAACGCGGCCCGGGTCGCCTTGGGCGTCACCGAGGGGGCGAGCGACATGCTCAGGCCCGCCCGGTCGCCGTAGGCGAGCAGGTGGTTGAGATCGGGGCGCTCGAAGGGGTCCCCGCCGCTGAGGACGACCATGGGGCTCGGGGCGCCGAAGGCCGCCATGTCGTCGAGCAGGCGCTCGCCCTCCTCGGTGCTGAGCTGGAGCGGGTGCGGCTGGTCCTGGGAGTCCGCCCGGCAGTGCTGGCACACCAGCTGGCAGGCCCGGGTCGTCTCCCAGATGACCAGGAAGGGCCGCTCGTGGACGTCGTGCCGGATGCGGCGGATCGCGGTGCGGCCGTGGGGGTGGGGGCTCACGAGCGGGGCTCCTCGGTCAGGTGGGTGAGCAGGCGGTCGACGGCGCCCGCCGCCGACCGCAGGCAGGAGGACAGGCCGGGGCCGTGGTAGGGCGCACCGGCGACGGCGACGCCGGGCAGGTCCGTCTCCAGCGCCGTGGTGAGGGCGGCGAGACGGTCGCGGTGGCCGACCTCGAGCTGGGGCATCGTCGACGGCCAGCGCCGGACGACCGCGTCGATGGGGGCGTCACGCAGCCCGGTGGCGGCGGCGAGCTCCCGGTGCAGGGTCTCGACCAGGGTCGCCTCGTCCATCCCGATGGCGCGATCGTCCCCGGCGCGACCCGCCGAGGCGCGCACGAGCACGACGTCGTCGTGGGCGTGGTGCGGCCACTTCGTGGACAGGAAGGTGGCCGCCTTCAGCAGCTGCGGGCTCGTGCTCGGGACCAGCAGGCCGGTGCCCTGCGCGATCGTCGGCAGCGCCGCGACCCGGGCGGGGTAGGCGAGGGCGGTGACCACCACCGAGGCCGCACGCAGCTCACCGAGCACGCCTGCGCCCGCGGGGCTGCCGGCAGCCAGCAACGCCGCCGCGGCCCGGGCGGTGGTGGCGACGACCACCCCGTCCACCTCGAGCGAGGCGTCGTCGTCGAGGTGGAGGTGGATCCGGCCGTGCACGTGCTCGAGGCCGAGCACGGCGGTCCCGAGCCGCACCTGCGCCCGGCCGTCAGGCTCCGCGCGCAGCTCGTCGGCCAGACGCTCGGGCAGCAGGCCCATCCCGGCGCGCAGGGTGACGAAGGCCGGACCGGTGCTCGGCGCCGGTCGGCGGCGCAGCAGCAGGGACCGGTGCCGCCGGATGAGCGCGGCGAGCTGCGGGGTCGCGGCCTCGAGGCTGAGCGCGCGGACGTCGCCGGCGTGCAGCCCGCCCAGCAGCGGATCGACGAGCCGGTCGGTGACCTCGCGACCGAAGCGCCGCTCGAGCTCGACCCCGACCGCCACGTCCCGGTCCCCGTCGGGGGCGCCGACCAGCGGCTCCAGGCCGGCTCGGAGCATCCCCCGCAGCGACAGCACCCGCGAGCGCACCACCGGCCACAGTCGGCTCGGGCCGGCGGGCGTGAACCCCTCCGGCAGGGGCCGCAGGCCGCGGGGGGTCGCGATCCAGGTCGTGGCCCTGCGTGCCGGGACGAGCTCGTCGGCGAGCCCGAGCTCCTCGATCAGCTCGAGCGGTCCGGGTGCGGCGGTGAACACCGACTCGGCACCGACGTCGACGCGGTGGCCCGCGACCTCCGCCGCGTCCAGCTGGCCTCCCACGTGGTCGCTCGCCTCGAGCACCGTGACGCGGTGCCCGGCCTGGGCGAGCCGGCGGGCAGCCACCAGGCCGGTGAGCCCGGCGCCGATGACGGCGACGTGGCGGCCCCGCGGCTCGGCAGGGCGATCGTCGGTGCCACCGGACACGGTGGCGGCTGCGGGTTGCGGCATGGCTCCTCACCTGACCGGGGGTGCGGACCCGGACCGGTCAGAGGGTCGCCACCCGGTGCGTGCCGCCCTAGGGACGGAGGTCCCCGGCCAGCCGGGCCGCTTGGGGTTCTTCGGCGGGTCGAACTCGTAGACCTCGATATTGGGCGCCACCCAGAAAGCGAGCTTCTTGCCGCCCGGCCATTCGATCTTCGGGCGGGAAGCGTAGGGATTGTAATCGTAGAGATTGGGGTGGGTCATGAAGCTTGGCCTCATCTGTCAGTATTGAATTCCCGGACGAGGCCGGGGGCCGAAGATCCGGGACGCCGGGCCGAAAAGGGCGCCTTGTCCTGACTCAGGTCCCGGCTCGGCGGGCTTGCGCCCTTGGCCGGGAATTCAGGAGCGTCACAGGGCCCCTACGCCGCCTTGTACCCCTTCAGCCAGTCATAGACTTCCTTCACCTCGACCACGTCGGCGTATTTCATCTGCAGGTCGGTGAGGTTGGCGTAGTGATAGCTCTCATGCTTGTCGGCGACGCACTCGATCGGGACGATGGTGCGGT
>JBKHEJ010000047.1:0-14317 GCA_046540855.1 Nitriliruptoraceae bacterium | reverse complement strand
CCCATGGTCGTCTACTGCCTGTCCGGGTACCGCGCGGCGCTCGCGCTGCCGATGTGGCACCTGCTGGGCTACACCAACGCCGTCGGGTTCCCGGGCAGCTTCGCCGCCTGGCAGGAAGCCGGAGAGGTGGTCGCGTCCTGAGCGGCTGACCTGACGGATAGGACCGGAGCGGCGGACCGTGCGGGGCCCGCCCCTCCGCTCACCGGGTCCCGGGTGCGCGCCGCGCCCCGGGGCCCGGTCTCGTCCGTCAGCGTTCCGCCCGAGCCGCGAGCACCTCGTCGATCCACTGCAACCCGGCGATGGCGGCGGGGAAGCCCGCGGTGGAGATCGCGAGCATCGCCACGTGGTGCAGCTGTTGTGGGCTGACACCGAGATCGAGGGCCTTGCGTGCGTTGGAGCGCACCGCCCCCTCGGCCTCGCGGCCGATCGCGATCCCCAGCGTCACCAGCCGCCGCTCGCGCTCGTCGAGCGGACCGGCCGCCGCGGTGGCGATGCCGAGTGCGTCGGTCGCGGCCGTCACCTCCGGGAACCGGTCGCGGTAGCTGGTGTAGATGTCAGGGACGTGCTCGTTCACCGGGTGCTCCTCCGTCTCGGTGGCTGCACGGTAGGGGACCCGCGGCGTGTCCCGGCCTCCGAGAGGCCCGCCACCGCCGCGCCCGTCCTGGTACGGGCGCCGGGCCTCGCTACGTTCCTCCGGACCCCGGGGCGCGACCCCGCGGTCGGATCCTGAGGAGCCATCATGTCCCTGCTCGCGGTCGTCGGGAACTCCGGCAGCGGGAAGACGCTGCTGTGCGAGCAGGTCGCCGCGGCACTGGTCGACGACGGGCTCCGCGTCGCCTACGTCAAGCACGCCGCACACGGGTTCGACCCCGGCCGGGTGGGCTCCGACAGCGAACGGGTGCGTGCCGCCGGTGCCGACCCGGTCGCCGTGCTCGGGCCGGGCGGTCTGCTGCAGGTGCACGCTGGCGGTGGCAGCGCCGAGGAGCTGCTCACCCAGGTGCTCACGGGGCTGCGTGGCGAGGTGGTGCTGCTGGAGGGGTTCAGCGCCGGTCCGTGGCCCAAGGTCCGGGTCAGCCTCGCTGGGGCCGCCCCGCGGGAGGTGGCCGAGCCGGTGCTCGCCGACGTGAGCCGCCCGGCGGACGGGCCGTTCCCCGACGACGTCGTCCGCGCGGTGGTGAAGCTCCTCGCCGAGCAGCGCGACCGGATCGGTCCCGACCGGGCGAGCCTGCACGCCGATGGGCGCGAGGTGCCGCTGAGGGGCTTCGCACAGAGCGTCGTGGCCTCCACCGTGCGCGGGCTCACCGCGGCGCTGCGCGGGGTCGACGACCCCGACCGGCTGGAACTGCGGCTCGAGCGTCGCCGGGATGGACGGGCCTGAGCGGCCGGGGGAGAGCGAGGTCTCATCGCTGCGGTCCGCTCGAGGACCCGGGTCCCAGGCCCCGTGAGGTGAGGACCTTCGGCGGCCGGGCCGCGGTCTCACCCGCGGTACGTTCCAAGCATGGTTGGAACGACGATGACGGAGGTCGCCCCGGCGGCCGACCGGACCCCGGCAGACGCCCCCGAGAGCGGCCTCGATCTTCCGGCACGGGTCGCGCTGTTCCGGGCGCTCGCGGATCCCACGCGCTTGGCGGTGCTCGAACTGCTCGCCGCCACCGACTCGCGCTGCCACTGTGACCTGGAAGCCGCGCTCGACGTGCCGGCCAGTCGGCTCTCCTTCCACCTCAAGGTGCTACGGGACGCTGAGCTGGTCGGGACCACGCGACGCGGCCGGTGGGCTCACTACCACCTGCTGCCCGGAGCGCTCGCGCGGCTGAGGTCGGCGCTGCCCTCCGGGCAGGTGGCGTTGCCGTCCGCCACCACGCGCGTCGTCTGCGCGACGCCCGGTCGGGATCGTCGATGAGCGCGCCGCCCCCGGATGGCCAGGTCGGCCACGGTGCCCCCTCGCCGCTCGCCGAGGGTGGGACCGCGCCGCCCAGGAGGTCGCGGCTGCTCGCCGGGCTGCTCGCTGCCGCGGGTGCCTGGGTCGTGCTGTACGCGGTCAACGAGCGCCTGTGGGACGTCGCTGTCTACGACCTGGCAGGTCTCGATCCCGAGACCCGGCTCGGCAGCGCCGTCCACTTCTTCCTCTACGACACCGCGAAGATCATGCTCTTGATCGTCGGGTTGATCTTCGCGATCTCCCTGGCCCGATCCGCGGTCCCACCGGAGAAGGTGCGCGACCTGATCGTCGGACGGCACGTCGCGGTCGGGTTCGCGTTGGCGGCGGTGTTCGGGGCCATCACGCCGTTCTGCTCCTGCTCGTCGGTGCCGCTGTTCATCGGCTTCGTCGCCGCAGGGGTGCCGCTCGGGGTGACGCTGACCTTCCTGATCACCTCGCCCCTGATCAACCAGATCGGCGTGGTGATGCTCGCCGGGATGGTGGGCTGGCAGATCGCGGCGCTGTACGTCCTGACCGGGATGGCGATGGCGGTCGTCGCCGGGGTGCTGCTCTCGCGCTTCGACCTCGACCGCTGGGTCGATCCCTTCGTCAAGCAGATCACCGCACCCGCGAGCATCGAGGGGGGCAAGCCGACCCTGGCCGACCGGATCGACTTCGCCAAGGCGGAGACCGTCGACATCGTTCGCAGCGTCTGGATCTACGTGCTGGTCGGCATCGCGCTCGGCGCCGGGATCCACGGCTGGGTCCCCGCGGACCTCTTCGTCACCACCGGTATCGCCGACAGCGTCTGGTCGGTGCCCGTCGCCACGCTCGCCGGGATCCCGCTCTACGCCAACGTCGCCGGCGTGGTGCCGCTGATCGAGGCGGTCTACAGCAAGGGGCTGGGGCTCGGGACCGCGATGGCCTTCATGATGAGCATCGTCGCCCTGTCCCTGCCGGCGATGATCCTCCTCAAGCGCGTCATGAAGCTCCCGCTGCTCGCGATCTACGTCGCGACCGTCACCGCCGGCATCATCGGGATCGGGTTCCTCTTCGACCTCATCGCCTGATCCGACCCCCACGACCGCGACCGCACGAGACGTCAAGGAGCAGGACATGGACATCAAGGTGCTCGGCCCCGGCTGCAACAACTGCCTGACCCTGGAGGCCCGGACCCGCGAGGCGCTCGCCGCGCTCGGCAAGGACGCGACCATCGAGAAGGTCACCGACACCGCCGAGATCATGAGCTACGGGGTCATGTCGACCCCGGGGTTGGTCGTCGACGGCACCGTCGTGGTCTCCGGCCGCGTGCCCAGCACGAAGCAGATCGCGGGCATGCTCGGCGGGTGAGCGCCGCCCGGCGGTGGGTGGCAGCGGCGTCGGTCGGCGGTAGCGTTCGCCCCGACAGGAGGGTGCCATGCGTGATGACGACCCGGCCGAGGTGACCTCCGACGAGCCGGCAGCTCCTGCGCCGTCCGACACCACCCCGTCCTTCGACCCGCTCGAGGACATCCCCGACGGCGCGCTCCCCGAGGAGTTCCTCGAGGTCGAGCGGCCGCTGGAGGCGTTGGCGCCCATGCGCCGTCCGACCGCGCTGCTCGGCACCTTCCTCGCCGGCGGGTTCATGGGCGCTGCGGAGATCGTGCCGGGGTTCTCCGGAGGCACCGTCGCGCTGGTCGCGGGGATCTACGAGCGTCTGATCGTCAACATCCGGCAGGGTGCTCGCGGCCTCTCCCTGCTCGTGCGTGCCCGCCCCCGGGACGCGCTCCGGGCGCTCGCGCTGATCGACTGGCTGTTCATCGCGGTGCTCTCGGTCGGCATGTTCGGGGTCCTGTTCACCCTCGTGGGCCCCATGCGGACCCTGCTGGAGGAACGCCCCGTCGAGATGTCCGCGGTGTTCCTCGGGCTCGTGCTCGGGGCGGCGGTCGTGGCCGCCCGGCGGCTGCGCAACCCCGCCGCCTGGCAGCTTCTGGTCGTGCTCGTCGCCGCGGCAGCCACCTTCGTCATGCTCGGCTTCAGCCCTGGCACGGTCGCTGAGCCGAACCTGCTGTTCGTGGTCGCCGGTGGGGCTGTCGCCGTCACCGCGTGGATCCTGCCGGGGGTGTCCGGTTCGTTCCTGCTGCTCCTGCTCGGCCTCTACCCGACCATCATCGGGGCGGCCGCGGACCGTGACGTCGGGCTGCTCGCCTTCTTCACGATCGGGGCGGTGCTCGGGCTCGCCGCCTTCTCCACCGCCCTGAACTGGCTGCTGGCACGAGCGCACGATGCGGTGCTGGCCGTGCTGCTCGGCTTCATGGTCGGCAGCGTGCGGGTGCTGTGGCCGTGGCCCTCGGACGCCGGGGTCGGCGGCTCCGCCGAGCTCGGTGCCCCCGAGGGCAGCGAAGCCCTCCTCGCCTTCGCCCTCGCACTGGTCGCGTTCTCGCTCGTCTACATGGGCGGGCTGACCGCGAGCGCGGTGCAGCGGTGGCGGGACCGCCGTGCGGCGCGCAAGGCCGGCCTGGCCGGCGGGGCGGAGCTGCCGTACGAGTGAGACCTCGCCGGTGGTCTCAGTCGGTCGGGAGCCGGCCGGCGTCGATGGCGGCACGCCAGGCGGCGACCGCGGCCCGGCAGCCCTCGAGGGTCGGGACCAGCGCGAGCCGCAGCCACCCCGTCCCTCCCGGCCCGAACGCCCGTCCGGGGGAGGCCACGATGCGTTCGTGCAGCAACGCCTCGGCGTAGGCGGCGTCGTCCCCTCCGGGAGCGCGGAACCAGAGGTAGAAGGAGGCGTCCGAGCCGGACACCTCGATGCCGGCAGCCGCGAGGTGATCGAGCACGACCTCGCGCTTGGCGCGGAAGACCTCCCGCCGCTCGTCGACGTGGCTCTGGTCGTCCCACGCCGCGATCGCTGCGGCCTGGACGAAGTCGGGGGACGCGGTCCCCACGTGCGGCCGCAGGAGCTTGAGGCGGGCGATCAGCGCTGGATCACCGACGATCGCCCCCGAGCGGTACCCGGTCATCCCCGACCGCTTCGACAGGGACACGACCGCGAGCACCCCCTGGTGGTCGCCGTCGCAGGCCTCCAGCACCGAGGGGGCGGGGGTGTCGAACCACAGCTCCTGGTAGCACTCGTCGGACACCAGCAGCACGTCGTGCGCGCGGGCGACCTCGACCTGCTCCCGGAACCAGGCCAGGTCCGCCGCGGCGCCCGTCGGGTTGTGGGGGTGGTTGACCCAGGCGAGGCAGGCCCGTGCCAACCGCTCGGCGGGCAGGTCGGCGAGGGAGAGGCGCCACCCGCCCGTTGGCGTCAGCCGCACCGGGTCGGACACGCCGCCGGCGAACACCGTGCCGCTGGCGTAGGTCGGGTAGCCCGGCTCGCCCCACACCACGTGACGGCGGGGCCCGGCCGGGTCGACGACCGCCAGCGGCAGGTGGAAGATCGCCTCCTTGCTGCCGGAGGTCGGCACCACCTCGGTGTCGGGGTCGACCTCGACCCCGTGGCGGCGGGCGAACCACCCGGCCACCGCCGCCCGCAGCGCCGGCTGGCCGGCCGCGGTCGGGTAGCTGGAGACCGGCCCGAGCGCGTCGACGAGCGCCTGGCGGATCGGCGCCGGGGTCGGCTCGTCCGGGTCCCCGATCGACAGGTCGTGCAGCGGGGCGCCGTCGGCCCGGAGACGGGCGGCGAGCTCCTGCAGCCCGGCGAGCCGGTTGCTGCCGAGCTCAGCGAGGGCGGGGTTGGTGGTGACCATGGCGCCCAGCCTACGCGGGCGGTTCGGACCGGCCCCACCGCTAGGCTCGACGGCGATGGACGAGCACACCCGCACGATCCTGGTGCGCTGCACCGGCCGCGACCGCCCGGGGATCACCGCCGGGCTGCTCGGGGTGCTCGAGGAGGCGGGCGCCGACCTGTACGACATGGAGCAGGTCGTCGTGCGCGGCCGGCTCACCCTCGACCTGTCGATCGGGCTCGGGACCTCCGACGACGTGCTCAAGGAGCTGCTCTACCACGGCTGGGAGCACGAGCTGCAGCTCGACTTCGAGGTGGTGACCACCGCCGAGCCGCCCACACCGAGCACCCGGTCGATCGTGACCGTGATCGGTAAGCCGCTCACCCCCGGTGGGTTGCGCGCGGTGACCCGCGCGATCGCCGAGGGCGGCGGCAACATCGACCGCATCGTGCGCCTGGCGGCGGAGCCGGTGACCGCCTTCGAGTTCACCGTGCTCGGGGGCGAGCTGGACCGGATGCGCACGCTGCTCGTCGCCGCCTCGCGGGAGCAGCGGGTCGATGTGTCCCTGCAGCCCCAGAACCTCGAGCGACGCGCGAAGCGGCTCGTGGTGCTCGACGTGGACTCCACCCTGATCCAGGACGAGGTGATCGAGCTGCTCGCCGCCGAGGCCGGGTGCGAGCACGAGGTGGCGGCCATCACCGCCCGCGCGATGGCGGGGGAGCTGGACTTCGAGCAGAGCCTGCGCGAGCGGGTCGCCAAGCTCGCAGGCACCCCGGCGAGGGTCCTCGATGAGGTCGGCGACCTGATCCGGCTCACCCCCGGTGCGCGCACCTTCGTCCGCACGCTCAAGCGCCTCGGCTACACCGTGGCGATCGTCTCCGGCGGGTTCACCGTCGTCACCGACCGGCTCGCTGCCGACCTCGGCATCGACCACGCCGTGGCCAACGAGCTCGAGATCGTCGACGGCGTCATCACCGGGCGGGTGCTCGGTCCGGTCGTCGACCGGCCCGGCAAGGCGGAGGTGCTGCGCCGGATCGCCGCGGCCGAGCACGTGCCGCTGGAGCAGACCGTGGCCGTGGGCGACGGGGCGAACGACCTCGACATGCTCGCCGCCGCGGGGCTCGGGATCGCCTTCAACGCCAAGCCGGTCGTGCGCGAGCAGGCGGACACGGCGGTCAGCGTCCCCTACCTCGACGCGGTGCTGTTCCTGCTCGGCATCCGGCGCGACGAGGTGGAGGTCGCCGAGGCGCACGAGGTGTCCCTGGCCACGCCGAGCTGAGCCGTCGGCGGCGGGTCGGCGAGCACCCACCGAGCCCGCGGCCACTACGCTCGCGCCCCGGTCGACGAGAGCCGCCACCGGCTGCCCGCCACCCCCGGAGGTCGACGTGCCACGCGTGACCCTGCACCACCTGACCCTGCCGAAGCGCCTGCCGATGATCGAGCAGGAGGGGTTGCGGACCCGGGCGGACCTGTCCGGGTACTACGGCCCGCCGGGACCCTTCGACGCCGCCGCCCCCGGTACCTACGCCTTCGGCAAGCGGGTGTCGGGCTGGCTGTCCGCACAGGGCCTGCGCGAGCGCGTCGCGACCTTCGGCGGGGGGTACGTCACCTACGACGTCGATCCGGCCCGTGTGCTGGCGAACCGGGCCAGCCTGCGCGAGCAGGACCCGGCGGCGTACTGGGGGTCCGCCCGGCCGCTCGCGGCGTGGCTCGCCGACGGGACGCCCCCCGACGATCTCGAGGTGCACCAGAACGTCGGGGTCCGGGCCAAGCGCCTGCAGCTGAAGGCGCCGCTGCTCGGCGCGGAGGAGCTGGGGGAGTACGCCCCGGTGGTGGCGGCGGTCGCCGACGAGGACCGCCTCGCGGCCAAGGCGCTGATGCACCTCGCGCTCATCGCGTCGGACGCGGACTTCGACAGCGTCGACTTCGCCGCCGCGTGCGCGCTGGCGTGGCGCGACGAGCCCGACCCGGACCGCCTGCTGCGCGAGTTGCACGAGCTCGACCCGGACAAGGTGGTCAGCGCCGTCCTCGCCGAGCAGAGCGCCGTGGCGCCGGAGCTGGTGGCGCGGCTGCGCGAGGAGCTCGAGGAGACGCGGACCTGGGCCGATGAGCAGGGCCTCGCCCACGGTGACGGGCTGTTCGCCCGGGCGTCGGCGGTCCTGGACGAGCTGCCCGGCCACCTCGCCGCAGCCGACGACTGACCTGCCACGCCGTGTGCGGCGGCCGTCAGGGGCGGTCGGGGGCTAGAGGCTGACGATGTTGAGGTGGGTGACCCGCGCCGGGTCGTGCGCGGGATCCAGCTCGAACCGGACCCGCTGCCCGATGCGGAACTCCCGCAGCCCCGAGGCCCGGAAGGCCTCGCGGTCGAAGTGGTGCAGCCGCAGCCCGTCGTCGAGCAGGGTGCCGGTGTGCTCGACCGGATCGAAGTCCTTGATCGTGCCCTGCGGCATCGGTGCTCCTCGCGGCGTAGCGTCGGCTGCGGCAGGATAGCCGTGTGGACCGAGCGCCCCGCAGCCCGAGGAGCAGACCATGGAGACCGGCCCGAACGACCGGGACGGCGACCCGGACCCGACCGGCCCGGCGGAGCCCGCCGGTGCCTCGGACCCGGGCGGCGGCGACGAGCAGGCCGCTGGCCCGGCGCCCACGCCCTTCACGCAGCAGCTCGGGCGGCTCACGATCGTGGTGCTGGCCGTCCTGTTCGGGGTGTTCGCCGTGGCCAACAGCCAGCGGGTCGACTTCTCCTGGGTCTTCGGCGAGACCCTCGTGCGTGAGGACGCAGCCGGCGAGGCGACCGGTGGGGTCCCGCTGATCCTGCTGCTCGTGGCCGCGTTCGCGATCGGCGCCGTGGTCACCCTGCTCACCGAGCTGTTCGTCTCACGCGGTCGACGGGCCCGGCGTCGGAGCGCGGAGCGCTCGAGCGAGGCGGACGGCAAGGGCCGCAAGGGCCGCAAGGGGCGTGGGAGCGCCGCCTGACCCCCGTCGCTCAGCCCGCCCGGCGACCGAGCACCTGGGGCAGGGCCCGGGCCGTGGCTGCGCCGGGCGCGACGGCGAGCTCGAGCTCGACCAGCGCGGCGAGGTCGCTGAGGGTGTCCACGTCGTGCGTGCACCCCGGCCGTTCCACGTTCTCGCCCCGCACGCCCGCGAGCGCGGCCAGCGCGAGGTGGCGGTCGGCGGAGGCCGGTCCGTAGGCGGTCCCGATCACGCGCCCCGGCCGGCGCAGCAGCAGGCCCGTGCCACGCGCCGAGGTCGGGGCGACCACCACCTCGGCGTCGGCCGCGAGCACCGCGGTGACATCCGCCGCGGACAGGCAGGGCAGGTCCGCGGCGGCGATCAGCTGCGAGCGGTGCCCGCCGAGGCGTGCGGTCGCCGCCGCCAGGGCGGCGTTGAGGCCACGGCTCTGAGGCGGGTCGAGCAGGACCTCGAGCCCGAGGTCACGTGCTGAGGCGGCGGCACCGGGGCCGGCCGCAGCCACCACCACCTCGGCGACCCCGGCGCCCCGGAGGGCCGCAGCCACGTCCGCGAGCATGGCCGTAGCGAGCGTGGCGCGCTGGTCACGATCCAGCGCCCCGGCGAGCCGGCGCTTGCCGGCCCCCGGGGTCTTCAGCGGGACGATCGCGACGGGGGAGCTCATCGCCCGGATGCTACTGACGGGGCCGGCTAGGGTCGCGCCAGGGAGCGCCCCGCCAGCAGGATGGGGTGGCAGGTGAGGAGGTCCCGATGGGACGGGTCGCGGTCATGGGCGCGGGGTCCTGGGGCACCGCCTTCGCTGCCATGTCGGCGGATGCCGGGGAGCAGGTCACCCTGTGGGCCCGGCGGTCGGAGGTGGCCGCGGAGGTCGGCGGCCAGCACACCAACGAGCGCTACCTGCCCGGGGTCGTGCTGCCGCGGACGCTGCGGGCGACCGCCGACCCGGAGGCCGCGCTCGACGGCGCCGACGTCGTCGTGCTCGCCGTGCCGTCCACCGGGATCGGGACGCAGCTCGCCGCCTGGGGCGCGGCCATCGATGTCGACGCCACGCTGGTCAGCCTGATCAAGGGGGTGGACGTCGAGACCCTCCGGTTCGGCAGCCAGCTCATCGCGGACGCGCTCGACAGCGACGCGGACCGCATCGTGGTGGTCAGCGGACCGAACCTCGCTCGGGAGTGCGCGGCGCGGCAGCCCGCCGCGACCGTCGCCGCAGCGCCCCAGCGGTGGCGGGCCGAGCGCGTGCAGGCGGCGGTGATGGCGCCGTACTTCCGCGTGTACACCAACGACGACCGCACCGGCGTCGAGGTGGCCGGTGCCGTCAAGAACGTGATCGCGATCGCTGCCGGCATCGCGCACGGGCTGGGGTTCGGGGACAACTCGAAGGCGGCGGTGCTGACCCGGGGGCTGGCGGAGATGACCCGGCTCGGGGTCGCGCTCGGCGGGCAGCCCCTGACCTTCGGGGGGCTCGCGGGTGTGGGGGACCTCGCTGCGACCTGCTCCTCGCCGCAGTCGCGCAACCGGACCGTCGGCGAGCGGCTCGGTCGTGGGGAGCCACTGGAGGCGATCGTCGCGTCCATGGACATGGTGGCCGAGGGTGTCCGGTCCTCGCGGGCGCTGTACGGGCTCGCGCAGCGGGTCGGGGTGGACATGCCCATCACCGCCGGCGTGGTCGCGGTCTGCCACGAGGGGCACGACCCCCACGAGCTCGTCGACCTGCTGCTCAGCCGCGAGGCGAAGCCGGAGCTGTACGGGCTATGAGCGGCCCGGGGCTCGCGCTCGTGCTGGACGGCCCGCGGCACGTCGGCCGCTCCACGACGCTGGCGGCCCTCCAGCACGCCTGGCCCCGGGTGCGGTCCGGGCCGCTGCTCGAGGCCGGCCTGGACGCGACCCTGACGGCGCTCGGACCGAGCCGGCGGCGGTGGTCCGAGCTGGTGCTGCCGGGAGCGCCACCCCGCGATCCGGCCCACCCCCACCTGGCCTGGGGGCCGCTCGGGCGTGAGCTCGTACGCGGGATGCACCGTGCCGCGGCCAGCTGGGTCCGGGCCGGCGTGGACGTCGGGATGGACCACACGCTGTTCGACCAGGCGACCCTCACCGACCTCACACGCTGCTTCGCGGACCTGACGGTGCTGCACGTGAGGTTCGTGTGCGATGCCGAGGTGCTCGATGACCGCGAGCGCGAGGCCGGCGAGGTGTTCCGGGGGCTGGCGGTCGCGCAGCTTCAGGCGCAGCGCGAGGTCGGCACGCCGGGGTTGGTGGTGGACACCAGCGAGGCCACGACCTCCGAGCTCGTCGAGGTCATCCTCGCGGCCGTCGCCACGACGCTGCGCGGCTGAGGGTCCCTGTGGCTCGAGCGTGTGGGCGCGCGGGCGCGGCTCGCGCCGGCCTCGGGAGCGCGGCTCAGCCGACCTCGATCCCGAGGGCCCGCGCGAGCTTGCCGGTCTGCTCCATCACCCCCTGGGTGAGCTCCGCAGCGTCCGGTCCGACCTCGGTGATCCCGGCCCAGGCGTCGGCGACGTCCTCGGGGGTGGGGACGTGGTCGAAGGTCGCGCCGGCGCCCTCGAGGAGCGCGACCCGGGCGATGTAGCCGCCGCCGACCGAGAGGATCCGGCCGGTCTCCGTGCAGGCCTCGCTCGCCAGGAAGGCGACGAGCGGGGAGACGTACTCGGGCTCGAGCCGCTCGAGCAGCGCCGGGGGCATGATGTCCTCGGTCATGCGGCTGCGGGCCACCGGCGCGATGGCGTTGGCCGTGATGCCGTAGCGCACGCCCTCCAGCGCCAGGGTCCGGGTCAGGCCGACCAGGCCGAGCTTGGCGGCGGCGTAGTTGGACTGCCCGAAGTTGCCGTACAGCCCCGAGCCCGAGGTGGTCGAGATGACCCGACCGTAGCCCTGCTCCTTCAGGTGCGGCCAGGCCGCCCGTGTGACGTGGAACGCCCCCTTCAGGTGCACGTCGAGGACCGGGTCGAGGTGCTCGGGCGTGAGCTTGGCGAAGGACACGTCCCGCAGGATGCCGGCGTTGTTGATCACGATGTCGACGCGGCCGAAGGCCTCGAGGGCCTGCGCGACGATGGCCTCGCCACCCTCCCAGGTGTGGACGCCGTCGTGGTTGGCCACGGCCTCGCCGCCGGCGGCCACGATCTCGGCCACGACCTTCTCGGCCATGGAGGCGTCGGTGCCGGTGCCGTCCCGTGCCCCCCCGAGGTCGTTGACGACGACCTTCGCGCCGCGGCTGGCCAGCAGCAGCGCGTGGCTGCGGCCGAGGCCCCCGCCGGCGCCCGTGACGACCGCGACCCGTCCCTCGAACTCGATGCCTGCCACCTCGGTGCCCTCCCTGCTCACACGTCCCCGGACGGCTCCATCCGGTGGTGCGGACCCTACAGAAGCCGGCGGTGGCACCCGCAGCCGACGGGCACCGTTACGCTCCGCGCCGTCCGCCCTGCGGGCGCCGGTGCGCCGGGCGCCCCGCCCCCGGCCCGGGCGGCCAGGAGCCAGGATGACACGGGTGCTGCTGCTGTACGGGGGCCGCTCCGAGGAGCACGGCGTGTCCTGCCTGTCGGCCGGCTCCGTCCTGGCGGCCATCGACCGCACCCGCTACGAGGTGCTGACCGTCGGCATCGCGCGGGATGGTCGCTGGACGCTGACCGACGGGGTGCCACCACCCCCCGGCCCACGCCAGCTGCCCGAGGTGGATCCGGCTGGGCCGACGGCGGCGCTGGTGGGCACCCGCCGGGGACCGCAGCTCGTCCACCTCGACGACGACGGTGGCCGCGTCGCTGCGCTCGGACCGGTGGAGGTGGCCTTCCCCGTCCTGCACGGCCCCTGGGGGGAGGACGGGACGGTGCAGGGGATGCTCGCCACCGTCGGCCTGCCCTACGTCGGTGCGGACGTCACGGCGTCGTCGATCGGGATCGACAAGTCGGCCATGAAGGCGGCCTTCGCCGCGGCCGGGCTGCCGCAGACGCGGTACCGCACGGTGCACCGATCGCGCTGGCGGCTGGAGGCCGACAGCGTCCTGACCGAGCTGCTCGACGCCCTGCCGCTGCCGTGGTTCACGAAGCCGGCGCGCCAGGGTTCCTCCATCGGCATCACGAAGGTGACGTCCATCGGCGACGTGGACACCGCGGTCCACGAGGCGTTGCGGCACGACGACGTGGTCGTGGTCGAGCAGGGCATCGAGGGAGCACGCGAGCTGGAGGTGGGCGTGCTCGGCGACGCCGACCTGGAGGTCACCCGCCCCGGCGAGATCGTGCCCTCCCACGAGTTCTACGACTTCGAGGCCAAGTACCTCGACGCCTCCGAGCTGCGCATCCCGGCCACGGTCAGCGACGAGGTGGTGCAGCGCTGCCTCGTGCTGGGCCGCCGGGCCTACCGGGCGATCGGGTGCCGGGGGCTCGCCCGGGTCGACCTGTTCCTGACCGCCGACGGCACCCTCCTGGTCAACGAGATCAACACGATCCCGGGGTTCACCCCCGCGTCGATGTTCCCCCGCCTGTGGGCCGCGGAGGGCCTCGGCTACCCGCAGCTCATCGACCGGCTGCTCACCTCCGCCCGCCCCTAGCCCGCGTCCACCGGCGCCGGGGCGGCGGCACCGGGCTCACAGGTTGATGACCGGGCAGGTCAGCGTGCGCGTGATCCCCGGGGTGGCCTGCAGCGCCGCCACGACCTGCCGGCCGAGCTGGTCCACGTTCTCGGCGCTGGCCTGGACGATCACGTCGTACGGTCCGGCGACGTCGTCGGCCGCTGACACCCCGGGGATGCGCTTGGCGGCAGCGGCCACCTCGGCGGCCGCGCCGAGGTCGGTCTGGATGAGGATGTAGGCGGACACCACGGCGCACCTCCCGGCTCTCCCGCTGCCCACGCTACACCGCACACGACGACGCGCGCCCTGCCGGAGCGGGGCGCGCGTGGGGGAGCGGGACGGCTCAGGCCTTGACCGGCGGCCGGGTGACCTTGCCGGCCTTCAGGCAGGAGGTGCACACGTCGAGCTTCACGGTGCGGCCGTCCACGTAGGCCTTGACGCGCTGGACGTTGGGCTCCCAGCGCCGGTTCGAGCGGCGGTGGGAGTGGGAGACCTGCTTGCCGGTCCACGGCTTCTTGTCGCAGAGCTGGCAGGTGGACGCCATGGTGCTGCCTTCCGGGAGGTGCGGACGTGCGCGGGAGGATGAGGTCGACGCGCAGCGGGCACGGGTGCTGGGGCGACGCGTGGCACAGCGAGCCCCGCGATCGGCTGGCAGGGTAGCAGCCGGTCGGCCCGGCGACCAGCGCGGCACGGGCCCGTCACCACCCGTCGCTAGGCTGGGCGGCGCGCGCCGGGACGCGCAGGGATGGGAAGCGGAAGGGGTGGCGGCACCACGAGCGGCACCGCTGGCGGCGCGGGAGCTCCCCGCGCTGTTCGATCGCGTCCACGCGGCCCTGCAGGCTCGTCGGCACGCGATCGACGACCTCAACGTCTTCCCCGTGCCCGACGGGGACACGGGCACGAACCTGACCCTGACCGTGCGCGCCGGTCGGGACGCGCTCGCGGCCGCCCGGGCGGCGCGGCCCGCAGGAGGCCGCGACGCGCTGGCCCAGGAGGTGATCCGCGGGGCGATCCGGGGGGCGCGTGGCAACTCCGGTGTGATCATGAGCCAGGTGGTCCGCGCGGTCGTCGAGGTCACCGTCGGTGAGCGCGAGGTCGACGCTGCCCTGTACGCCGCGGCGCTCGCGCACGCCCGCACGCTCGCCTACG
>JBKHEJ010000046.1:0-14624 GCA_046540855.1 Nitriliruptoraceae bacterium | reverse complement strand
AGACCCGCAGGAACGCGGTGTCACGACCCCTACTGGTGTCAAGATGGTGTCACGGACGCAGAAACGCCCCCGCTGGGAAGCGGAGGCGCTCGAGCAAATCTGGCCTGTACGGGGTGCTAGACCGGCCTACGAAGGTGGTGGGCGAGGGGGGACTTGAACCCCCATGTCCATAAGGACACACGGACCTGAACCGTGCGCGTCTGCCAATTCCGCCACCCGCCCGGGTGAAGCGGGGACTGTACCAACGCGCTGAGCAGGGGGCCAACGCGCCGAGCAGGGGCCACGCGCGCCTCTCGGTGTCCCGGCTGCCCGGGAACCTCCGTTCGGACGGGTCGCTGCGCGAACCTGCTGGGCTACCCTCGCGCGTGGCCACCGCCGCCCGGTGCGAGAGCCCCCGCCGGCGGATGGTCGCCGGGTCTCCCGGCGCGACGGCGTCCGGGTCGGCCCGACCCGCGACAGCACCGGCACGGTGGAGATCCATGGGCGTGCTCCAGGAGTTCGAGCGGCGCCTCGAAGGTGCCGTGGAGGGCTTCTTCTCGCGCGCCTTCCGCTCCGGCATCCAGCCGATCGAGCTGGCCAAGGCCGTGCAGCGCTACGCCGAGGACAACCAGCACGTCACGGCCGACGGCATCGTGGTGCCCAACGTCTACCGCATCACGGTCGGACCGAAGGACCACGAGCGGCTCGAGGGTTTCGGCGCCTCCCTACCCCGGGAGCTCGCCGAGGTGGTGGTCCGTACCGCCGGCGAGCGTGGCTGGCTGCTGCGGGGACCGGCCAAGGCCCGCATCGTCGTGGACGACGACGTCAGGTTCGGTCGCTTCCGCCTCACAGGTCGGGTCGAGGCCGTGGACACCCCGCCCCCGTCCACCTCGATGGCCGCCGGGCCACACGCTCCCGCCAGCGGCCTGGTCACCCCACCACCGGACCGCACCGAGGCGGCCGCACGCAGCGCCTTCGATCGCACCCAGGTCGTGGCCGGCCCCGCTGTCGCCCGCCATCACCTCGTCGTGCGACGGGCGCAGGGCAGCATCGGCAGCACGTTGGACCTGCACGGCACGCGGCTCACGGCCGGGCGGCTGGACCGCTGCGACCTGACCATCGCCGACAGCACGGTCTCGCGCGAGCACGCCGCGTTCGTCCGGCGCGGGGATCGCTGGTGGGTGGTCGACCTCGGCTCGACGAACGGCACGAAGGTGAACGGTCGTCGTGCCGCCGAGCACCCGATCAGCCCCGGTGACCAGATCGAACTCGGCGACGTGCTCGTCGAGCTCGTGGGGGGCTGACGTGCCGATCGAGCTGTTGACGCTGCTGAAGTTCGGGCTGCTCGCGCTGCTCTACCTGTTCGTGGCCCGCACCGTGCGGGTGTTCGCCGCGGAGCTCGCGCCGGCCCGCCGGACCGCCGCCTCGGCCACGCCCCGTCCCGCCGTCGCCACCCCCTCGGAGCCCAACCGCCGCTCCCGCCGCCTGCCGAAGGAGCTCGTCATCCACACCCCCAACGGCCGTCCGGTCGTGGTCCCGCTGCGCGGGCACGGGGTGATCCTGGGTCGGGGGCCCTCGGCGGACGTCAACCTCGACGACGTCTACGTCTCCGACGAGCACGCCGAGGTGCTGCCGGACGACGGCAGCTGGTCGGTACGCGACCTCGGATCGACCAACGGCACCTTCCTGAACGGCGCCAAGGTCACCCGCCCGACGCCGCTGACCGTGGGTGACCAGGTCCGTGTCGGCAAGACACGCATCGAGGTCCGCCGATGAGGCGTCTCGTGGCGACGGGACGCAGCGATGTCGGGCGGGTGCGTCAGGGCAACGAGGACGCGCTGCTGATCCGCGACAGCGTGTACGCGGTCGCTGACGGCATGGGTGGCCACCTCGCCGGTGAGGTCGCCTCCGCCACCGCGCTCGAGCCCCTCGAGCAGCTCGACGGGCGCATCTTCCCCGACCACGCGGCAGCGGTCACCGCGCTGAAGGAGGCGGTGGTCGCCGCCAACGAGCGGGTCTCGGAGCTGGCCACCGCCAACCCGGACTACCGCGGGATGGGGACCACCCTGACGGCAGCCCTGGTCGAGGGCCGGCGGCTGCACGTCGCCCACGTCGGGGACTCGCGCGCCTACCTGCTGCGGGACGGCCAGTTCAGCCAGCTCACCGACGACCACACCCTCGTCCAGCACCTCGTCGACGAGGGCCAGATCACCCGCGAGGAGGCGCAGCACCACCCGCAGCGCTCCGTCATCACCCGGGCGATCGGGGTGTCGTGGGACGTCGACGTCGACTCGATGACCCTCGAGCTGCAGGCCGGTGACCAGCTCCTGCTGTGCTCGGACGGGCTGACCGGGGTGGTCGAGGACGAGGTCATCGCCCGCACCCTGCAGGAGACCGAGGATCCCGACGCGGCCGTGACGGCCCTGATCGATCACGCGAACGAGGCGGGTGGCCCGGACAACATCACCGTGCTGCTGCTGCGCTACGAGGACCCCGACGCCGCCGAACCGAGCCGGTCCAACACCATCACGATCTCCAGCCGGGTGGAGTCCGAGGACCGCCCGTGGGCCGGCGAGATGGGTCGCTACGCCTCGCTCACGCGTGATCGACCCTTCGGGGGCGAACCCGAGGACCCGGAGCGCCGCTCGGTCGGGGCGATCCTCGGCCGTGCCAGCGTGATCGTGCTCGCGCTCGCGGTCATCGGCGGGCTGCTGTTCGGCGGGACGCAGTTCCTGCTCTCCCGCAGCTACTTCGTCGGCCTCGACGGCGCGCAGGTCGTGATCTTCGAGGGCATCAACCGCGAGCTCGGACCCTTCGAGCTGTACCGGGTCACGGAACGCTCCGAGCTGACCCTCGACGACATCCCGCTGTGGTACCAGCCGCAGCTCGAGGCCGGTCGGCCGGCCGCGGACCTCGGTGACGCCCGGGCGATCGTGCGCAACATCCCGCTGCGCGAACGTGACGGTGGGGAGGCCGACGAGCAAGCGCCGGATAGCGACGCATGACCGCGGCGTCGGTGGTCGCCGGGGACGACCCACGAGCCACCGAGGCCAGGCTCCTGGCCGGTGCGGTGGTGCTGTCCTCGGCAGCGGGGATCCTGCTCGGCTGGTCCACCTCCCGCGAGCTGCCACCCGCCACGCTCATCACCGGGCTCGCCCTCGCGGTCATCGCGATCGTGGCCCACCTCGCGGTCCGGGCCATGGCCCCGGACGCGGACCCCACCCTGCTGCCGACCGTGTTCCTGCTCAACGGCATCGGGCTCGTGTTCGTCCAGCGCGTCGACCTCGCGACCGGCAGCGAGCTGGCCGCGGCCCAAGCGGTCTGGACCGCGGTCTCGGTCGGGGCCTTCTGCCTCGTCCTGCTCGTGCTGCGCGAGGTCCGGGTGCTGAGCCGCTTCCAGTACACCTTCGCGCTCGCGACGATCGCGCTGCTGCTCGCGCCCCTGGTGCCCGGCATCACCGCCGGGGTCATCAACGGCGCGCAGCTGTGGGTGGAGGTCGCTGGGATGCGCTTCCAGCCAGGCGAGCTCGCCAAGCTCACGATGGTCGTCTTCCTCGCCGCCTACCTCGAGCGCAACCGCGCGCTGCTGTCGGTCGCGACCTACCGGTTCGGTCCCCTGCTGCTGCCCGCACCCCGGCACCTCGCGCCGCTGCTCGTCGCCACCGGCACGGCGCTGCTCATCATGGTCGGCCTGCGCGACCTCGGCTCCGCCCTGCTGTTCTTCGGGACCTTCGTCGCGATGCTGTACGTCGCCACGGGCCGGCTCGCCTACCCCGCGCTCGGGGCCGTGGCGTTCGCGATCAGCGCGGCGATCGCCTACCAGCTCTTCGGTCACGTCCGGGTGCGGCTGAGCATCTGGCTCGATCCCTGGGCGGACGTGTCCGGCGCCGGCTACCAGCTCGCGCAGAGCCTGTTCGCGCTCGCCACCGGTGGTCTGACCGGCACCGGGCTCGGTTTCGGTCGGCCACAGGACATCCCCTTCTCCGCCACCGACGCGATCTTCTCGGTCATCGGCGAGGAGCTCGGTCTGCTCGGCGCCACGGCCATCCTGCTGCTGTTCCTCACGCTCGTGGTCCGGGGACTGCGCATCGGACAGACCGCTCGGGACGAGTTCTCCAGCCTGCTCGCGACCGGGCTGACGAGCCTGCTCGCCCTGCAGACCTTCCTGATCATCGGTGGCCTCACCCGGCTCCTGCCGCTGACGGGGATCACCCTGCCCTTCGTCTCCTACGGTGGCTCGTCGCTGCTGTCCAACTACCTGCTCCTCGCGCTCCTGCTGCGCATCAGCCACGAGTCACGGGGCACCGCCCTCGGGCACACCTCCGCGGGCCCGCTCACGCGACGGTCGCGCTCATGACACGTCAGATCCACCGCCTGGGCGGGGTCGCCCTGGTCCTGTTCGGGGCGCTGTTCCTCAACCTCAACATCATCGGGTTGCTCCAGGCCGACGAGCTCGCCAACCACCCCGCGAACCGCCGCGTGATCATCCGGGAGTACGCGATCGAGCGCGGCCCGATCGTCGTCGGCGAGGAGGCGATCGCCCGCAGCGTGCGCACCGAGGAGGGGCCCTACCGGTACCTGCGCCGCTACCCGGAACCCGAGCTGTACGCCCACCTGACCGGGTACTACTCGATCGTGCTGCAGCGCTCCGGCCTCGAACGCGCACTCAACGACGAGCTCACCGGCCGCACCACCGAGGTGGTGGCCCAGAACCTCGGCGAGCTGCTCGGTGGCACCCAGCGTCCCGGCAACGCGGTCGAGCTGACCGTCGACCCGACGGTGCAGCGTGCCGCCCGTGACGCGCTCGGCGGACGCGAAGGTGCCGTGGTGGTTCTCGACCCACGGACCGGTGCCGTGCTCGCCAGCTACGCGAACCCGACCTTCGATCCGAACCCGCTCTCCAGCCATGACACCCGCGAGATCAACGAGGCGTGGGCGCCGCTCAGGGACGCCCCCGACCGACCGCTCGTGGACCGGGCGCTCGGCGAGCTCTACCCGCCGGGATCGACCTTCAAGGTCGTGACCGCCGCGGCGGCGTTGGAGGCCGGCAGCGACCCCGGTCGTACCTTCCCGAACGAGCGCACCTTCGACGTGCCGCAGACGACCGAGGACATCGCCAACTTCGGGGACGCCCGGTGCGGGGACGGGGAGGAGACCACCCTGCAGACCGCCTTCCGCCGCTCCTGCAACACCGTGTTCGCACGGTTGGGTATCGAGCTCGGCGACGAGGCGCTCGCGGAGCAGGCGCAGGCCTTCGGCTTCGATCTCGCCCCACCGCTGGAGCTGCCGGTCGCGGCCAGCGCCGTCCCCGCCGAGCAGGACGTCCCGGCCACCGCCCAGAGCGCGATCGGCCAGCGTGACGTGCAGGCGACCGTGCTGCAGATGGCGATGGTGGCGGCCACCGTGGCCAACGGCGGGCAGCTGCTGCGCCCGCACCTGGTCGCCACCGTGCGCGACCCGGACGGCCGGATCGTCCGTGGTGCGGACGTCGGCCGCTGGGAGTCACCCCCCCGGGATGGCCGCCCCATCTCGCCCCGCACCGCACAGCAGCTGCGGGCCCTGATGGTCGACGCCGTCGAGGGTCCCGGTGCCACCGGGTCCGCGGCTCGCCTCGAGGGCATCGAGGTGGGTGGCAAGACCGGCACGGCCGAGACCGCCCCGGGCGTCCCACCCGTCTCCTGGTTCATCGGGTTCGCCGGCGACGAGGTGGCGATCGCGGTGGCGGTGCCCGGCGCCGAGACGAGCGGTGTCGCGACACCGATCGCGCGGGACGTCCTCGTCGCTGCTACCGCGGGGTCGAGGTGACCCGTTGGTAGCCTCCTCCGACGCTCCGCTACACCCCGGAGGCTCACCGTGAGTGAGGGTCGTGTCCTCGCCGGCCGCTACGAGCTGCTGCGGGTGCTCGGGCGTGGAGGCATGGCTGAGGTCCACGCCGCCTACGACCGCACCCTCGGCCGCGAGGTCGCGGTCAAGCTGCTCCTCGAGCGCTTCCGCGAGGACGAGAGCTTCACCCGGCGCTTCCAGGACGAGGCGCGGCACGTCGCACGGCTCAACCACCCCAACCTCGTCGCGGTGTACGACACCGGCGCCGACCACGGCCAGCCCTACATCGTGATGGAGCTCGTCGAGGGGCGCTCCCTGCAGCAGGCCATCGCGGCCGGCGGCCTCACCGAGGAACGAGCGCTGGAGGTCGTGGCCGAGGTGTGTGCCGCGCTGGCGTACGCCCACGACCGGGGCCTGGTCCATCGCGACATCAAGCCGGGCAACATCCTGCTCGCCGACGACGGCTCCGTGAAGGTCACCGACTTCGGCATCGCCCGGGCGGTGGACAACGAGACGGTGACCCGTACCGCGGCGGTGCTCGGCACCGCGGCCTACCTCAGCCCTGAGCAGGCCCAGGGGTTCGAGGTCGACGCGCGCAGCGACGTCTACTCGCTCGGCGTCGTGCTGTACGAGGCGCTGACCGGGCGACAGCCCTTCGTCGGCGACTCGCCGGTGACGGTCGCCTACCAGCACGTGCAGGAGCAGCCCCGGCCCCCGCGTGAGCTCGACCCGCAGATCTCCACCGCAGCCGAGGCGATCACGATGCGGGCGCTGGCGAAGAACCCCGCCAACCGCTACGCGAGCGCGAGCGAGATGCGGCGTGATCTGCTCAACGCCGGCGCCGGCCAGCCGGTCACGGCGCCAGCGGTGCTCCCGGCCGAGGAGACGGCGCTGCTCGCGGCCGACCCGGTGGCTCGCGGCGCCCGCTCCTACGAGCAGCAGCGACGTCGCCGTGGGCTGCTGGTGACGCTGCTGGTGCTGCTCGCGATCGCGGCCCTGGCCGGTGGCGGCGTCGTGCTCGCGAACCTGCTGGCCGGCGAGGAGCCCGTCCTGGTGGCCGTGCCGGACGTCAGCGGTGAGCTCCTCGACGTCGCTGAGGTCCGTCTCTCGCGTGCCGAGCTCGAGCTCGGCACGGTCACCACCGAGCCCAGCAACGAGGTCGCCGAGGGCCGGGTGATCCGCCAGTCCCCCGCCCCCGACACCGAGCTGGAGCCGGGCCAGGCCGTCGACCTGGTCGTCTCCAGCGGCGAGGAACTGGTCGCGGTCCCCCGCCTGGCCGGGCGCAGCGAGAACGAGGCGCTGGCCCTGCTGCGTGAGGCGGGGCTGGTGCTCGGCACCACGACCGAGGAGGAGGACCCGGACAGCGAGCCGCGGACGGTGCTCGACCAGGTCCCCGCCCCCGGGGAGGAGGTCGCCCCCGGGTCGGCGGTGGACGTGGTGGTCAGCGTCGGGATCGAGCCGGTGCGCGTCCCGCGGGTCGTGAACTTCTCCGAGGACAACGCCCTCGACACGATCCGCAACGCGGAACTGGAGCCCTCCATCGAGGACCGCGACTACTCCCTCGCCGTCGCCGAGGGCTTCGTCATCAGCCAGGACCCACCGCCTGGAGAGGAGGTCGATCCCGGCACGACGGTCGCGATCGTGATCTCGCTGGGACCTGAGCCGGACCCTGATCCCGAACCCGAGCCCGAACCACCGGTGGTGGAGCCGGAACCCGAACCAGACCCCGACCCTGACCCGAACCCGGAGCCTCAGCCCGACCCGGATCCCGAGCCGGACCCCGACCCGGATCCCGAGCCGGAGCCTGACCCGGATACGGACCTCGATGCTCCCTGACGATGTGGACCCGACCGCTGGCGCAGACGTCGCTGACGTGACGTCGCGGGCGCCGGCGGCCGAGCGGGAGGCCACGCTCCGCGACGCCCTGGCGCGAGAGAGGGCCGCCCTGGCGCGGGAACGTGACGCGCTGGCACGCGAGCGGGCCGCGAGCGAGGAACTGCGACGTATCGCTGCGGTCAAGGACGCCCTGCTGTCGGCCGTCTCGCACGAGCTGCGCACCCCCCTGACCGTGCTCCAGGGCTTCGCGGAGCTGCTCCTGACCGTCGGTGACGGGCTGGACCCGAGCACGCGCGACGCGGCGGTGGTCGCCATCGAGCGCAACGCACGCCGCCTCAACGAGCTCCTGGCGTCGATCCTGGACCTGGACCGTCTGCAGCGGGAGGCGACGGTGCTCAACCGTCGTCAGGTCCGCGTCGCGGAGGTGGTCGGCGACGTCCTCGATGCCCTGCCCTTCGGCGCGGACCGCGTCAAGCTCGACCTCACCACGGTCACGGTCCACGCCGACCGGGGCAAGCTCGAGCGGATCGTGGAGAACCTCGTCGCCAACGCCCTCAAGCACGGCGGTGAGGACCCGATCCTCGTCCGTACCTGGGCCGAGGGGAACGGGGTCGTCATCGAGGTAGCGGACAACGGCCCCGGGGTCCCTGCGCCCGCGCGGGAGCGGATCTTCCAACCCTTCGACCGCAGTGGTGCCGATGCGGCCACGCCGGGCACCGGCATCGGGTTGGCGCTGGTCCGGGGGTTCACCGAGCTGCACGGCGGGCGCGCGTGGGTCGAGGACCGACCCGAGGGTGGCGCCTCCTTCCGGGTGTGGCTTCCGGCGATCCCGGCCGACGAGGCGAGCTGAACCACCGGCTCAGCCGCCACGCAGGCGCGCGCGCAGCGCGGTCAACTCCTCCAGGGCTGCGGCGACCTCAGGGGACGGGTCCGGCTCGTCGGCGTCGAGGAACGGGCCGAGCACCGCAGCCGCTTCAGCCCGGCGGTCCTGCTCGAGCAGCACCTCACAGGCCTCCTGCGCGGCGGCGACCAGCTGCAGCCGGGTCGCCTCGTCCTCGCGGGTGACAGCGTCCAGATCGGTCAGCACCGCCACGGCCTCCGCACCCCTGCCGAGGGCGCGCAACGCCGCTGCCTCGATGCGGGCGGCCATGACGTGCTGCTCGCTGGAGAGCACGTCGTCGGGGGCGAGCGCGGTGCGGATCTCGCGTGCCAGAGCCACCGCCTCGCTGGGGCGCTGTGCGGCGAGCAACGCTGCCGCGTGGTTGACCCGGGCGCGGACCACCTGCTCGACCGTGACCGGATCGTCGGCGTCAGCGAAGCGGGCCACCAGCCCCGCGTAGACGGTGACGGCGGCGTCGTGCTCGCCCAACGCGTCCAGGCAGATGCCCTGGTTCAGCGCCGCCAGCGCGAGCTCGTGGCGCTGGTCGGGGTCGTCGACGTCGGCCGGGGTCCGGGCCGCCACGCCGTAGGCGTCGGCTGCGGCCTGCAGGTCACCGAGCTCCGTGAGCAGCACGGCGTGCTCGAACCTGGCCGTGAACAGCGACTCGCGCAGCACCGCGTCCGTGACATCGACCAGCTCGAGCTCGGCCAGCAGCGCGCGCACCTCGGCCAGCGCCTGTTCGAGCTCACCCGCCTCGTGCCGCTCCATGACCGCGTCCGCTCGGGCGCGAGCCTGCTGGGGATCCATCACGTCACCACCGCAGCAGGGCCGCGACGCCCTCATGGTCGGCGAGGTGCTCCGCGGCCTGTGGCGCGAGCGGGGTGACCCCCGCCGAGGTGGCCAGGGCCTTCTCGACCATGCGCTCGACGAAGAGCCGGTCGCGGGTGAAGGTGAGCCCGTCCGTGCCGGCGGCCAACCCCTCGACGCGCGGGTGCAGGGTGTCGTCGGAGGAGACGTAGCCCTCGAGCACGAGCCGGTCGTCGTACAGCAACCGCTCGACCCGGCCGAGGTTCAGCGCCTCGCAGACCTGCCGCAGCCCGAGCGCGCCGGCGCCACCCGACAGGGCCCGTTCCCGCGCGGCGGTCACGAGCTCCTGTTCGCGCTCGAGGTGGACCGACCGCAGCAGCTGGAAGGCGTGCTGCGCGATCTCGTGCGCCGGCGTGGCCTCCCAGGCCTGCTCGGCGACGAGCAGCGTGACACCCTCGTGGGCGGGTACCAGCCCACGCACCCCCTCCCGCAGCTTCGGCGGGGCGGAGAGCACCATGCGGTCGATGCCGTCGGCCGACGCCCGGTGCACGACGTCCTCGAGCACCTGCTTGAGGAAGCGGGTGCGGTGCTCGTCGAGCCGGTCCTCGTAGCCCTCGCGATCGGAGCGGGCGTACATGGCGCGCTGCGGGTTGGTGGTCGATGGGCCGGTCGCGTCCCGGAACAGGTCCGGATCCTTGACGAACCGGGCCTCCTCGACCTCGTCGGCCTCGCCGGTGGCCCAGTGCAGCACCCGCACGCCGGTGCGGGAGACGACGACGATCAGCGCCGGCCGGCCCTCGTCGAGCGCGGTGACGAGCGGGCGGACGTAGGCGGTCGCATCGTGGATGACCCGTTCCCGGAAGGGCAGCTGGAGGCTGACGGTGCGCTGCTCCCCGGAGGCCACCCCGACGAACAGCGCACGGCCCTGGCCGGGCCGCTTCGGATCGAGCAGCGCGTCGAGCGCGTCGTCGAGGCTCGCCAGCCGCGACTCGACCGCGCCACGCAGGTCCCGATCCGCACCCTCGAGCCCCGTGCGCAGCGCCTTGAGCTGGTTGCGCAGCTCGATCGGCGCCGTCGGCTGGCGCTCGGCTGCCTGGGCCGGCACGTACCCGGCGTAGAAGGACAGCACGCCGTGCTCGTCCTCGATCGACAGCAGCTCACGGATCGTCGCGTCATCGATGCTCATCGGCGCCACCCTCGTCATCATCAGCGGTCAACGGTGGTCTGCACCCGACCTACCGTAGACCCTGCCAGCGTGCGTGGCGCGTCCACGGCCCCGCCGGGTGGCCACGGGACGGACGCCGGCAGCGGTACCGTCCCCGCATGCAGACCCGCACCCTGCCGTCCTGGCGGCTCGCCGGGATCGAGATCCGGCCCGACGCGTCCGTGCTCGTGCTCATCGCCCTGGTGGCGTGGGCCTTCCACGGGGTGTTCCGGGCCGACCAGGGCCCGGTCGTCGCCCTGCTCCTCGCCGCCATCGGCGCGCTGCTGGTGGTGGCGACCACGCTCGCCCACGAGCTCGGGCACGCGCTCGAGGCGCGCTCGCGGGGGATGCACGTGGACGCCATCACCCTGCTGCTGTTCGGCGGGGTCACGGAGATGCACGCCGACGGCCAGAACGCCAGGGACGAGCTCGCCGTCGCGGCGGTCGGCCCCTGGGTGAGCCTGGTGTGCGCCGCCGTCTTCGGGTTGCTCGCGACCTTCGCCGAGGACCTCGTGCCCACAGCAGCCGCCCCGGCCGTCGGGCAGCTCGCCGGCGTGCTCGGCTGGTGGAACCTGCTGCTGGCCGCCTTCAACCTCATCCCCGGGGCTCCGCTCGATGGCGGACGGGTCCTGCGTGCGCTGCTGTGGATGCTCCTCGGCGACCGCCTCCGGGCGCTCAGGATCTCCGTGCGGGCCGGCCAGCTGCTCGGGGCCGTCCTGCTCGTCCTCGGTGCCGCGACGCTGGTGCGCGGCGGCGCACGCGCGAGCCTGGTCGCCGCCGCCTTCGCGCTGTCGGGCGTGTTCCTCATCCGGGCGGCGGCCGCGGAGCTGCGGCAGGCCGAGCTGCACGCCGCGCTCGAGGGGTGGTACGTCGCCGAGCTGCTGGCACGGGTCCCGGGCAGCCCCCACCCCGACGGTGAGGAGCTGCCCGAGGTCACCCCCGAGGATGACCTGCACACCCTCATCGAGGCGTTCCAGGGCGACCACGCCCACGTCCGCGTCCGCTCCGGTCCGGACCTCGTGACCGTCTGGGACGAGGCGGACGTGGCCAGGTTCATCGCGCGGCTCAGGCGCGGCGAGGTGGTGCGGTGAGCCGGCGCGCGCTCAGGCCACGCCTCCTGCGGTCCGCGTTCTACGCCGCCACCGCCGCCCTGGTCGCGTGGGCTGCGGTCGTGGTGCCGCTCCCCCTCGTGGAGTACGAGCCGGGCAACGCCACCTCGATCACCTCGCTGATCGAGCTGGACGGGGTCGAGGTGAACGAGCTGGACGGGGACACCCGGCTGCTCACCGTCATCCCGCGCCAGCGCACCACCACCACGGCGCTGACGGCGGCGCTGGACCCGGAACGGGTCCTGCTCTCCTACGAGGAGGTGTTCCCGCCCGAGGTCGACCGGGAGGAACGACGGCTCCTCGAACGCGAGCGCTTCGCCCGGCAGTTCGACGTCGCCGTCGCTGTGGGAGCCCGCGCCGCTGGCGTCGAGGTGGAGCTGGCCACCGAGGTCGTGGTGGTCCAGGTCCTGCCCGGCAGCCCGGCGGACGGGGTGCTAGCCGTCGGCGACGTCGTGCTCGCGGTCGACGGCGACCCCCTCGGCTCGGCCGAGGAGCTGCAGGCGATCACCCGCACGAGCCAGGTGGGCGACACGCTGCGGCTCACCGTCCGGCACGCCGGCCGGACCCGGGACGTGGAGGTCACCCTCGCCCGCATCGACGGCGTGGACGCGCCCCGGCTCGGCGTGGCGATCCAGACCGCGGTGGACGAGGCCCGGCTGCCCTTCGAGGCCTCGCTCGCCGAGGGGACCCGCATCGGGGGTCCGAGCGCCGGGTTGATGATCGCCCTGACGATGGTCGATCTGCTCGACGAGGAGAACCTGCTGGACGGCCGGCTCGTGGTGGGGACCGGCACGATCGACGCGGACGGCCGGGTCGGACCCGTCGGCGGGGTCGCGGAGAAGCTGCGCGAGGCTGCGGCGATCGACGCGGACCTCGCCCTGGTGCCCGAGAGCCAGCTGGACCAGCTCGCACCGCGGCTGCCCGCAGGGCTCGAGGTGGTCGGGGTGGGCAGCCTGGACGACGCGTTGGCCGCCCTCGGCGGCACCGCCCCCGCGGACTGAGCCCGTCCGCCCGGCAGGCCCCCGGGAGGCCGGCGTCCCGCCACGGCGCGGCGTGCGGACGTGCTCAGGCCGGCAGCGCGACCGGTGAGCGGGCCGGCTCGTCCGCCCGGGCGCGGTGCCGGACGCAGCGGTCCAGGAAGCCGCCGAGCAGCTGCAGCCCGACGCCGGTGAGGATCGACTCGGGGTGGAACTGCACGCCCTCGACGTCGACCTCGCGGTGCACGAGGCCCATGATGAGCCCGTCGGTGGTCTCCGCGGTCACCTTCAGGATCGGGGGCAGGCTGTCCCGCTCGACGATCAGGGAGTGGTAGCGGGTGGCCTCGAAGGGCACCGGCAGGCCGGTGAACACCCCCTCGCGCCGGTGGTAGATCGGCGAGGTCTTGCCGTGCATGAGCACGGGAGCGCGCACGACCTGACCGCCGTACACCTCGCCGATGCACTGGTGGCCGAGGCAGACACCGAGCAGCGGCCGCCGCCCGGCCACCGCCCGGATGACGTCGTTGGACAGCCCGGCGTCCCCCGGATCGCCCGGCCCCGGGGAGATCACCACGCCATCCGGGAGGTCCGCGAGGAGGTCGTCGACCCGGAAGGCGTCGTTGCGCACCACCTCGACGTCCGCACCGAGCTCGCCGAGCTCCTGCGCGAGGTTGTAGGTGAAGGAGTCGTAGTTGTCCACGATCAGCAGGCGCGTCCCGGCGCGCTGGAGGGGGGCGTCGACGACCTCGACCGACATCCGGCTCACCTTCCCGCCAGCAGCTCGCGCAACCGCTCGCGCGCGAGCTCGCCGGCGTCGTCCTCGGGCAACGCCTCCACCACCACGACGGTAGCGGGGACCTGGTGCGCCTCGAGCTCAGCCCGGCACAGCCCGAGCAGCTCATCGGGGTCGGGACGCGACCGACGCCGAACCTGCACGGCGGCGACCAGCTCGCCCGAGGTGCCGTCGGTGGTGACCGCGGCCCGACGCACCCCCGGGTGGCGTGCCAGCACCGCCTCGGTGCGGCGTGGCGAGACCAGGGTCCCATCGGCGAGGCGGAGGACCTCGTCGCGCCGGCCGACGTGGGTGAACACCCCGTCCTCGTCCACCGTCACCAGCTCGTCGGTCAGCACCCACCCAGCGACGAAGCGGGCCGCCGTCGCCGCCTCGTCGTCGAGGTAGCCGGCGGCGACCTGTGGCCCGGCCAGGGCCAGCCGCCCGACGGTGCCGGGGGGGAGCAACCGGCCCGGATCGTCCGGATCGACCACGATCGCGACGGTGTTCGTCACCGGCAGACCCATGGTCCCGGGCACGGTCCGACCGTAGACCGGCTGGGCATGGGTGATCGGACCGGCCTCGGTGACCCCGAAGCCCTCCCGGACCCGGGCGCCGCCCGTCCGTCGCTCGAGGTCGCGGGCCAGCTCGGGGTCCAGGGGCGCCCCGACGGCCAGCACCACCCGCAGCGACGAGAGGTCACGGCGGCCGCCGTCCCCGTCGAGCAGCCCGGCGACCGCGGTCGTCTCCAGCACCGCCAGCGTCGCGCCCCGCCGGCTGATCGTGCGGGGGAGCTGGTCGGCGTCGCAGGCGGGCACGACCTCCACGCTCGCCGCAGCGAGGAGGCCCGCGAGCCACCCGAGCACGAGCGGCCCGAGCGCGAGCAGATCCCCACACACCACGACCCGCTCCCGGCCGGCCTGCACGTCCGGCACCCACAGCCTGGCCTGGAAGGCGGAGGCGACGAGGTTGGCGTGGTGGAGCTCGACGGTGCGCCAAACGCCGCCCCGCCAGCGGGGGATGAGGAGCGCCGGGGAGTCCGCAGGGATCGGGGTGCCGTGTCGGGTGACCGGGGCGGCGGCGACCTCGAGGACCGCCTCACCGAGCGGGGTGGCGCCCGGCTCGGTGCGCCGGCGCCGAGGCAGCCGTGGCCGTGGCAGGCGGGGACGCGACGCGAGCCAGCGCTCCTCGCCGCTGTCCAGCGACCAGGCCGTCCGCAGCCCGGCGGCGGCGAGCG
>JBKHEJ010000045.1:0-14647 GCA_046540855.1 Nitriliruptoraceae bacterium | reverse complement strand
GGTGAGGTCCTCAGGGCCTTCTCCACCAGCTTGCGCTCGTTGCGGTGGGCGAGGCGGACCAGGGCGATCTCGATGGGGACCCACTCGACGTGTTCGGCCTCGTCGTCCCGAGGCCCCGGTGGTTGGCCGTCCCACCACATGAAGAAGTAGTGGACGAACTTGTGGTAGCGGACCTGATCCGGACGCCACACGAACCAGTACTCGATGGTCCCGAGCAGGACGTCCAGCACCGCCCCGTGGCCGGTCTCCTCACGCACCTCCCTGAGCGCGGCCTCCTCGTCGCTCTCGCCCTCCTCGATGCCGCCTTTGGGCAGGGTCCACTGGGGCTTGCCGGCAGCGTTGCGCCGCGCGATCAGCAGGACCCAGCGGCGACCATCGGAGCGGTCGTCACAGACCACGCCACCGGCGGAGGTGGCACGTCTGGTCGGGTACCTGGCCATGGCTCGAGCGTAGCGAGCGCCTCACTCCGCGCGATGTCTAGCCTGGCCGGGCGGTCCCGGCGCGCGTGCACCAGCACGGACCCTCCGGGACCACCCACCCCGGCCAGCGAACCGGAAGGAGACGACGGTGCGCGCCCTGGTGCAGCGGGTCCTCGAGGCGTCGGTCACCTGGGCACCGACCGCCACGGGGCCGTGGGAGGAGGCGGGCCGGATCGACCGCGGTCTGCTCGCGCTGGTCGGCGTGACCCACGCCGACACCGAGCAGCAGGCCCGGAGCCTGGCCGACAAGCTCGTGAACCTGCGGGTGCTCGCTGATGACACCGGGGCGATGAACCGTAGTTGCCTGCAGGCGGGCGCGGCCCTGCTCGTGGTCAGCCAGTTCACCCTGTACGCCGACACCCGTCGTGGGCGCCGCCCCTCCTTCGTGGACGCGGCCCCACCGGAGCAGGCCGAGCCGCTGCTCGAGGTGCTCGTCGCCCACGCCCGTGCGACCGGGGTGCCCGTGGCCACAGGACGGTTCCGGACCCACATGCGGGTCGGGTTGGTCAACGACGGCCCGGTGACGGTGCTGGTCGAGGTGTGAGCTCACCTCAAGGTCCGCCCCGCAGGGGTCGATGTCCCTCTCGAGGTGGCGCTTGCCGCCGCTGGGACAGGAGCGGAGCATCGTGCCGAGCGTGGACGACTACCTGCAGGTCCTCGTGGAGGAGGGCGGGTCCGACCTGCACCTGAAGGCCGGTGGGCCCGCCTTCGTCCGCATCGATGGGGACCTCAAGCCGGTCACGACCCTGCCACCGCTCTCCCCAGGCGACACCGAGCGGCTCGCGCGGGAGATGATGGACGAGCGGGTGCTGACGTCCTTCGACGGCCGCAGCGAGGTCGACTTCGCCTACTCGATCCACGGGGTGGGGCGGTTCCGGGTCAACGTCTTCCGCCAGCGGGGCACCGTGGGCGCCGTGGCCCGGCGCGTGCTCCCTGGCTCGCAGACCTTCGGGTCCCTCGGGATGCCGGCAGCGGTCCGCAAGCTCGCCGAGGAGCAGCGCGGTCTCGTGCTGGTCACCGGTCCGACGGGCTCGGGCAAGACGACGACCACGGCCGCGATGATCAGCCACATCAACGCTCAGCGCCGGTGCCACATCGTCACCCTCGAGGACCCCATCGAGGTCCTGCACCGCGACGACCGGGCGATCATCGACCAGCGGGAGGTCGGGGTCGACACCGACGACTTCGCGAGCGGCCTGAAGGCCGTCTCGCGGCAGGATCCGGACGTGATCTTCATCGGCGAGATGCGCGACCTCGAGACCGTCGAGGCGGCGCTGCAGGCGGCCGAGACCGGCCACCTCGTCATCTCCACCCTGCACACCACCGACGCCCGCGAGACCATCAACCGCGTCGTCGACATGTACCCGAGGGAGGCCCAGCACCAGGCGCGGATCAGCCTCGCGAACTCCCTCAAGGGCATCGTGTGCCAGCGGCTCGCGCCGCGCGCCACCGGGCACGGCCGCGTCGCCGTCGTCGAGGTGATGGTGATGACCACGCGCACCTACGAGTTCCTGGTCGACCCGGACCAGCTGCCGATGATCACCGACGCCATCGCCGAGGGGACCTACTACGGCATGCAGACCTTCGATCAGCACCTGCTGCAGCTGTACACCGACGGCGAGGTCTCCCTGCGCGATGCGATGGCGACGGCCACCAGCCCCCACGACCTCAGGGTCGCCCTGCGAGGCGCGGGCCTCGCGTCCTGACCGGGGCGCGCGTCCGGTCGGACCGGCTCAGCGGTCGGGGACGACCGGTGTCGGCGAGGCGGCCTCGGCGCTGAGGTCGGCGTGCAACCGGGCGGCGTCGTCGACGTCGGCGTCCAGCACCGTGACGGCTGCTCCCGGCGCGGCGACGTGCGCGAGCAGGGTGGTCAGCCCGAGCCGGCGCTGGAACAGCGACCGCCGGCTGTTGAGCGCCTGGACCTTCACCACCGGGGCGAGCGCGGTCGTGATCGACAGCGCGCCGCGGCGGGCGACGACGACCAGTTCCGTCACCGCGTGCCCGAGCTGGCGGTACTCGACCACGGCGAGCCCGGCGCTGAGCGGGATCAGCAGCCACAGGTACGGGCGTGCGGTCTGCACCGCGGCGACCTCGGTCGCGGGCAGCAGCGCGGGTACGCCGTAGGCGAGCGCCAGCAGGGCGGCCGGCGGGCGCAGCCAGCGGAACAGCGCTCGGCGCAGCGCCGCCGGCGGGTGCGAGGTCAGCGCCGGGACCCCCGGCACGTTGGGCAGCAGGTTGGACAGCAGCGCGTCGAGGTCCGCCGCCGGCAGCAGGGGGACCATGACGCGGCTCTCGCCAGCGATCGAGCCCCCGGCTGAGGCGACGCGGACCGCCGCGTAGCCCAGCAGGCGACGCAGCCAGTTGCGCTTGACCTCCACGAGCTGGATCCGCCTGAGCGGCACGACCGAGTCCCGTGTCGACAGCAGCCCACGGGAGATGAGCAGGTCCTCACCGCGGCGCTCGATGCGGAAGTTGCCGTCACGCAACACCCCGACCACGATCGCGCTGCCGGCCGCCAGCGCCAGGGTCACCACCATCCCGAGGGCGACCAGTGACCACCGCACGCCGCCGAGGCTCGGGGCGGTCCCGGCCAGGCCGGCGTCGATGGCCTGATCCACGAGGTCATCCACGAAGGGCGTGACCTGGTTGCCGACGAACTGCAGGAGGGCACCGACCACGGCCGGCAGGACCAGCAGGCGCGCCCCGGTCACGGAGGCGAGCACCACGTGGCGCAGCGGGACCTGCAGGATCCGCTCGGTGGGAGGCTCGGAGGGGTCCCCGTCGTGGGTGTCCGCGCCGTCGCCACCGAGCTGCAGTTGGCTGGCGCGCACGGCCGCGCGGAGCGCCACGGCGTCGGCCTCGGTCACGACCCGCAGGTCCACCTCCGGGCCGGCGTTCCCCCCGGCGGTCTCCACCCGGATCGCGGCCAGCCCGAGGACCCGCTGCACGGCGCTGCGCTGGATCTCCACCTGCTGGATGCGGGCGACGTCAAGGCTGCGGTGGTTGCGGCTGAGCACCCCGTGGTCGACGCGGAGCACGTCCCCGTCGAAGGAGAAGGTCCGCAACCGCCAGTCGAGGATCCGGACGACGGCGCCGACCGCGGCGACCGCGGCCACGACCGCGATCGTGACCGCCGCCGGGGCGGCCAGGGTGGCAGCCGCGGGGAAGATGAGGGCCTGGACGAGCTGACCGAACGGGATGCCCAGCAGGACCGAGGCCGGGTGTAGTCGGCGGGGCTCGGAGAAGTCGATGCGCCCACCCGGGTCGACGCCCACCGAGGCCCCGGTCGCCTGGGTCGGCGGGCGCGGTGGTTGCGGCGGACGGTCCGACCGACCGCCGGGCGGCGTGGGCGGCTCAGACGGCATCGCGCACGTCCCCCGGGTGCTCCCCGACGGCCGCCGCGGCGCGCGCGAGCAGCTCCGCCCGCACCTCCGGCGCCTCCGCTGCGGCGATCCCTGGCAGCTGGACGGTGCCCGCGGCCGACGCGGTCTGGACCCGCAGGGTCGCGAGGTCGAGCAGCCGGTCGACCGGTCCGGCGTTGATGTCGATCTGCTGGATGCGGAAGTACGGCACGGTCTCCTGCTGGTGGACCAGGATGCCGTAGCGCAGCTCCACCGCCAGCTCGGACAGCTGCCAGCGCCACCGTCGGTAGCGCAGGGGGGGCAGGACCCCGACGGTGAGCACGAGCAGGGCCACCCCCAGAGCGGCCACCAGCCACACCCAGGTGTCGGCGAGGACGAAGGCGAGCACGACCGCGACGATGACCGGCAGCAACCAGGTCAGTACGGCCGAGATGCGCCAGGAGGTCACCGCCGCCGGAGCGAGCTGCCGCTCGCGGTCGTCCAGCCCGGGGCGAGCCGGCGGGGTCTCAGGGGCCGCGGGAGGTCCGGCGGCACCGGCGCTCGTCGGCGGTGGTGCGTACCCGGCTGGTCGTGGTGGCGGTGTCGCCGGATCGTGCTCGCTCACGGTGCCCCATCGTCTCCATGATCGCCTCGACCCGTTCGGCGCGGTCGCGCAGATCGACCCCCGCCGCGGGTCCGTCGCAGGGCACCATAGGGGATGCCGGCCCGTGGCCGTGGGGACCGTTCGGTCGGTCCCGGGCGCGAGCCGGCCGAGCCTCTACAGTGGTCGGCCGCCCGCGCCGCGACCCGGCCCGCCCCGATCCCTCGCTGGTGCCCCCCGCAGGCAGGAGACCGTGCGACGTGACCGCCGAGCAGCTCACCGAGGACCAGGCCGTCCAGCTCGGTCGGCTCGTCGACGTCTACCCCGAGGCCCGGGAGCTCGGTGCGGCCTTCAACGCGGCCGGGCACGAGCTCTACCTCGTCGGTGGCACCGTCCGCGACACCCTGCTCGCCGCTGGTGACGCTGCTGAGCTCGCGCAGGTCGACCTCGACCTCGCCACCTCGGCGCACCCGGAGGAGACCGAGCGCATCGTCTCGGGGTGGGCGACCGCGGTGTGGCTGACCGGGGCGGCCTTCGGGACCGTGTCCTGCCAGCGTGAGCAGCCCGGTCGGCCCACCCGGCGGGTGGAGATCACCACCTTCCGGGCCGACACCTACCAGCCAGGCTCACGCCACCCCGAGGTGACCTTCGGTGACTCGATCGAGGGCGACCTCGCACGCCGCGACCTCACCGTCAACGCCATGGCGGTCCAGGTCCCGACCTTCCGGTTCGTCGATCCGCACGGGGGTCTCCAGGACCTGCGCCGGGGGCTGTTGCGCACACCGATCGACCCGCACACCTCCTTCACCGACGACCCGCTGCGCATGGTCCGGCTGGCGCGGTTCGCGGCGGTCCTCGACGTCGAGGTGGCACCGGACGCCCTGGCGGCAGCCACCGAGCTCGCCGACCTGCTGACCGCGATCTCGGCGGAGCGCGTCCGCGACGAGCTGTCCCGGCTGCTGCTCGGCCCGGCGCCGGGGCGGGGCCTCGAGCTGCTGCTGAGCACGGGCCTGGCCGCCCACGTGCTGCCCGAGCTGGTGGCCCTCGGCGCCTGCAGCGACCCCCAGCACCGCCATAAGGACGTCTGGGCGCACACCCTGGCGGTCATCGACAACGTCATCGCGCTGGAGCCCGACGGCCCGGACCTGGTGCTCAGGCTCGCCGCCCTGCTGCACGACATCGGCAAGCCGGACACCCGCGAGATCCACCGCGACGGCACGGTGACCTTCCATCACCACGACGTCGTCGGGGCGCGGCTGACCCGTGCACGGCTGCGGGCGCTGCGCTTCGACAAGGACACCATCCGCGACGTCAGCGATCTGGTCCGCATGCACCTGAGGTTCCACACCTACAAGCAGGGGTGGACCGACGCGGCGGTGCGCCGCTACGTCCGTGACGCGGGCGAGCTGTACGAGCGCCTGAACACCCTGACCCGGGCGGACGTGACGACGGGCAACCCGCGGCGGGCGCGGGCGATCCAGCGTCGCGTCGACGAGCTCGAGGCGCGCGTCGCGGAGCTGAAGGAGCAGGAGGAGCTCGAGGCGATGCGCCCGCCGGTGGACGGCAACACCATCATGCGCCACCTCGGGCTCGAGCCCGGCCCGATCGTCGGGGAGGCCTGGCAGCACCTGCTCGAGGTGCGGATGGATCGTGGGCCGCTGCCTGAGGAGGAGGCGCTCGCGGAGCTGGATGCCTGGTGGGCGACGCGGCAGGGGGCCGGGTCCTCCGCCGCGGGCGAGGGCGCACCGTCGGCGGATCCGGGCGCCGACGAGGAGGGGCGGTGACGGCGCCCAGCTGGCGTGACCACCGCGACCAGCCGACCACGGCACCGGACGTCCCCGGGCCGGACGCCCCGGCGTTCTACCTCGACATCGGGCAGTTCCAGGGGGAGCATCACGCCCGCAACGCCTTCGCCGCCGGCACCGAGGAGGAGGTCGCGGCGCTCACCGGGCTGCTCGGGCTCCGGCCGGGCACGCGCGTGCTCGACGTCGGGTGCGCTGAGGGCCGGCACCTGCGGATGCTCGGGCTGCGGGGGATCGTCGGCACCGGGGTGGACGTCTCACCAGCCCTGGTGCGGGCCGGTCAGCGCGCCGCCGCTGAGGCCGGTGCTGCGGTCGAGCTCGCGGTCGCCGACGCTCGCCGCCTCGAGGCCTGGCTGGAGGATCGGGCCGGGACCTTCGACGTGGCCTGGTCGCTGTGCCAGGGCGGGCTCGGGACCTCGCCGGTCACCGACCCGGGGATCGTCGCGGGGCTCGCAGCCGCCGTGCGTGTGGGTGGGGCGGTCGCGCTGACGCTGTTCCACGCCCTGTTCGCGGCGCGCCACCTCGCGCCGGGCGACGCCTTCGACACCCTCGGGCTGGTCCACCACCAGCGCAGCGAGGTCCGCGGCCCCGATCATGCGCGGCGCCAGGTCGACCTGTGGACGACCGCCTACACCGCCCGGGACGCGGCGCGCCTGGTGGCGGACGCGGGACTCGAGCTGTGCTCCATCCGCGGCGTCGAGCCCGGTGCCTACGGACGTCGCCGTGCCGGTGAGGTCGCGCTCGATGACCCGGAGCTGCTGGTCATCGCCCGGCGTCCGGCACCGTCGCCACCACCCGCAGCCGGGTCCTGAGGTCGGGCCAGCGGCGCACCGCCACCCGCCGGACGAGGTGTGCCGGGACCGGCCCCCAGACCCGGCTGTCGGTGGAGGTGCCCGGGTTGTCGCCGTGCAGCAGCACGAGCCCGTCGCGGATGTCGGTCACCCGCTTGACGACGAGGTGGTCCGGCTCGCGTGGGTCGCGCGCGACCACGACCTGGCCGGGCCTGACACGGCCGAGCGCCGGCACGGTCACCAGCACGTCCCCGGGCCACAGCCGCGGCAGCATCGAGGTCCCCCGCACGACGACGCGCGACCGGTCCACCGCGAGCAGGCCGAGGTAGCAGCCGAGCGCCGCGGCCAGCACGACGGCGCGGCGCGACCACCTCGGAGCGGGCGTCGGAGCGGTCACGCGTCGGTGCTCCCGGTCGGGACCGGTGGTGGCTGAACGGGCAGGCCCAGCTCGCGGGGCGCGCGGCGACGCTACCCCACCGTCCGTGCGGACCTGCAGGTCGCCGTCCGGCGCCGTTAGGCTCGCGTCACCAGGTCCACGTGACCCTGATCCGCACGACGACCGAGGAGCTCCTGATGCATCTGTCCACCGTCCTTCGCGCCCTGGCGCCGGTGCGTGCCGCCCGTGTGGCGGACGCGCACTGCGACCTGATGTGTGGGGTGTACTACCCGGAGCAGGCCCGGATCGAGGCCGAGTCGGTGCTGCAGTGCTGCCTGAAGTACCACGACTCCGATGACGAGGTGTTCCGTGACCGGGCGATCCTGATCAAGGAGCAGCGGGCGGAGCTGGTCAAGCACCACCTGTCGGTGCTGTGGACCGACTACTTCAAGCCGCCGCACCTGGAGGAGTACCCGCAGCTGCACGAGCTGTTCTGGCACGCGATCAAGTCTGCGGGCGAGGCGAAGAAGACCATGGATCCGGCGGTGTCGGAGGACCTGCTCGCGAGGATCGACGAGATCGCGGAGATCTTCTGGGCCACCAAGGGCGGCAAGCCGCAGTGGCTGGTCAGCTGAGCGGACGTCCTCCGGTGTGAGGTCGCGGGGACCCGGGTGACCGGGTCCCCGCTCGCGTGTGAGGGCCGCAAGGCGTGCACGCCGCCGGCTCCTCAGCCGGGCGCGTCGACCTCCAGCCCGAGGTGCGCCGCGTGGAAGGCGAGCACGTCGGCGCGTTCGTCGAGCAGCTGCGAGGTCGGTTTGCCCGCGCCGTGCCCGGCGGCACGGTCGACCCGCAGCAGCACCGGGGCGTCGCCGCCCTGGGCGTGCTGCAGGGCCGCCGCGAACTTGTAGGAGTGGGCCGGGACGACCCGGTCGTCGGTGTCCCCGGTCGTCAGCAGCGTCGGCGGGTAGGTCCGCCCCTCCTCGAGGCGGTGGTAGGGCGAGTAGCGCAGCAGGACGGCGAGATCGTCCGGATCGTCCGGTGAGCCGTAGTCGGAGGTCCACGCCCACCCGATGGTGAAGCGGTGGAAGCGGACCAGGTCGAGCACCCCGACCTCGGGCACCGCGGCACCGAAGGACCCGGGTGCGCGGGTCAGGCACGCGGCGGCGAGCAGCCCACCGTTGGAGCGGCCCTCGATGCCCAACCGGGAGGGGCGGCTCCACACCGCCTCCGCATCGCCGACGGGTCCGAGCCGGCTCGCGTGCACCTCGTCGGTGCGCGTCCCGGTCAGCCACGCCGCGCAGGCGAGCGCGTCATCGAACACCTGCTCCTTGTGGTGGCGACGGCCCGCGTCACGCCAGGCGCGGCCGTACTCCCCGCCGCCGCGCAGGCAGGCGACCGCGAGCACGCCGCCGGCCTCGACCCACGCCCGCCAGCCCGGCCGGTGCATCGGCGTGACGGGGACGTCGAACCCGCCGTAGCCCCACAGCACGGTGGGGCGCTGTCCGTCGGGGAGCACGTCGGCGCGGTGGAGCACGAACAGCGGCACCGCGACGCCGTCGTGGTGGATCGCGACCTGCTCCACGACCACCTCGGCGTCGGCGGACGCGGCTGCGGCGGTGTCGGCGCCCGTGCCTGCGGCGCCGGTGCCCGTGGCCGCCGGGGACCACAGCGCTCGGACCTCGAGCGCCGGCAGATCCACCACCAGCAGGTGGTCGGGCGCGGTGAAGGAGCCGACGGCGACGGCGAGGGAAGGGGCCTCCCGGGTCGTCGACAGGCCCGTGACCGTCACCGGCCACGGCAGCGGGACCGTGCGCGGCGCTGGCTGCTGGTCGGTCTCGTGGCCACCGGCGGGGTCCGGCACCGGGACGTGCAGCGGGTGGACGACCAGCCGTGAGGTGGCGTGGTGCAGGGTGTTGCACACGAGCCAGCCCGGCTCGCCCGGCGCGGCCGCGCCGGCGAGCGCGACGTCCTCGAGGCGGTCGGTGCCCTCCGCCACGACCTCGCGGACGCGGCCGTCGGTGAGGTCGACGGCGACGACGCGCCCGAGGGGTGCGTCGAGGTCGGTGTGCACGAGCAGTTCGTCGCCGACCACGCCGATCGGCGCGTGGTGGGCCAGCCCGCCCTCGAGCAGGGTGCGGACCGCTCCGAGGTGCCCCTGCTCGTCGATCGGCGCGACCCGAACCCCGGTCTCCGGGTCGGTCCCGCGGGTGACGACCACGAGCAGCCAGCGACCATCGTGGCTGACGATCGGGTGGAAGCCGAGCTCGGGATCGTGCGGGTCGGCGTGCACGAGCACGTCCTCGCTCGCCGCGGTGCCGAGCCGGTGCAGCAGGAGCCGCTGGCCGAGGTTCGCGGCCGCGTGGGTGGCACCCTGCTCCGGCGGCTCGTACGCCCCGTACACGAACCCGCTGCCGTCGGGCAACCACGCGGCGCCCGAGAACTTCGACCACGGCACACGGTCGGGCCGTGGCGTGCCCGTCGCGACCTCGACGACCGACCACGTCGTCCAGTCCGAGCCGGCGTCGGCCCGCCCGACCGCGAGCAGCGTGCCGTCCTGGCTCGCGGCGAGATGCGCCAGGGACGCGGAGCCGTCCTCGCTCCAGGTGCCGGGATCGAGCAGCACCCGCCAGCGCTCCGCGGGCGGGACCTCGTGGCGGTGGTCGGCGTCCGCCGGGGCGGTCCACAGGACGTCCTGGTCCTGCAGGCCGTCGTTGCGGAACTGGAACCAGGAGCCACCTCGACGCCAGGGAGCGGACCGGCGGGGGTGGTCCCAGAGCGCCTCGAGCCTGCTGCGCAACGCCGCGCGCGCCGGCAGGCCGGCGAGGTGGGCGCGGGCGTGCCGATCCTGCTCGTCGACGAAGGCGCGCACCTGCGGGTCGTCGGCCGGGGCCTCGAGCCAGCGGTAGGGATCGGCGACCGGGTGCCCGTGCAGCACCTCGACGAGCTCGTCGCGGCGTGCGGGGGTCGGGCCCGGCTCCCCATCGGGTGAGGGGTCACGCTGAGCGGGTCGGTCCGTGGGGGTCAGGGGCTCGGTCATGGGCATCGCTCCGGAGCGGGGGCGGCCCGCACGCTAGGCGGCGAGCACGCGAGGTCGGTGCTGCTGCAGGCGTGGCCCGGTGGCCGTCGGCCTGCGCCGCACCCCGCGCCGCCGTAGCCTGTGTGGGTCCGCCCGGCCGGGTGGACCGGATCGGGCGGCCGTGGCGGCTGCTCGGACGCCGCGGATGCCACGGACGCATCGGAGCCGGACGAGGTGGAGACGACGCGGGTCCAACGCACGGACCACCGCCTCCAGCGGCGTGCCCTGCTGCGGGAGGTCCGGGAGGGTCTGCGGGGGCCGGACGACGTCCGCGACGCCCACCCCGATCTCGTCCGCGCCGGCGTCCACATCGGCACCGAGGTGCCGGCTGCGTGCCCGCTGTGCGCGCGCGATGCGCTGCGGCACGTCTCCTACGTCTTCGAGCGGCACGGCCCGCGGGCCGGCTCCGGTCGTGCCGTGCCCGCGGAGGCGCTCCAGCGCTACGCCGACCGGCACGGCGATCTGGCGGTCTACACCGTCGAGGTGTGCACCGCCTGCCGGTGGCACCACCTCATCGAGTCCTACCGGCTGCTGGCCCAGGGCAGCGCGGTCGGGTGAGCCCGTCCGGTCGCGGCCGCGGACCCACGATCGTGCGCGTCAGCGGGGGAGCAGCAGCCCGACGATCATCACCGCGACGCCGGCGACGATCAGACCCGGCGCGTCGACGATCTGCCACCCGCTGAGCGCGAGGATCGCACCACCGATCACGGTCGCGGGTCCGAGCGTGCGGCCCCGGTCCTCCTCGTCGTCGGGCGCGTCGACGATCAGGCGCCCGTCCCGGTCGATCGCCCCGCCGAGGGGGGCGTCCCGCCAGCCGGGGGTGTGACCGCCGGTGCCGAGCACGTCCGGCGCCTGGTCCGCATCCAGCGCCGCGAGCAGCTCGTCCCAGCGCAGCAGCAGCTCGGCGCGGCTGTCGTCGCGCCAGCTGCCCGGCACGCTGATCGCCACCTCGTCATCGCTGAGGCGCTGCACCGTCGCGATGCCCTTGCTCTCGAGCAGCGCCAGCACGTGCGGTGCCACCGCGGGGTGGAAACGACCGAGGTGGCGCATCGTCTGGTCGAGCTGGACGTGCTCGGGCTCCACCGGATCGGGCAGCGTCCCGTCCTCACGGCGGAGGTCCTCGTCGGGCACGAGCTCGTTGCCGCAGGTCGCGCAACGGCGAACGTGCGGCTCGTACTCGTCGAAGCAGCTCGGGCAGCGCATGCCATCAGGCTACGCGCTCTGACCCGGCGTGGTCGTCCGCTCGGGCGCGGGCGTGCTGACCGCTCGCTCCGCGGGCGAGGTCGCGGACCGCGGCCCGAGCCTGCCCACGGCCCTACCCTCCCCACGGCTCGTGGAGGGAGCGGACCATGACCGACCACCTGTACCGCACCGACCAGTACGCCCGCGTGACCGACGCACGCATCGTCGAGGTCGATCGTGACGATCGCCGCGTGCTCCTCGACCGGACCGTGTTCTACCCCGGCGGTGGTGGCCAGCCCCACGATCTCGGTCAGCTGGCGCTGGGCGACGACCGGCTCGAGGTCACCCGCGTCGATCAGGACGGGCGCGGGGTGTGGCACTGGCTGGATGGCGGGCTCCCCCCACGCGGCAGCGAGGTCCGCGCCGAGGTGGACTGGGAGCGCCGCTACCGCCTGATGCGCACCCACACCGCGATGCACGCCCTCTGCGGGGTGGTGTGGGAGCGGTTCCACAGCCCGGTGACCGGCGGCAACATGGAGCCCGGCGTCGGTCGCCTGGACTTCGAGCTCCCCGACTGGGACCCGGAGGACAAGGCGCCGCTGGAGGAGGAGCTGAACGCGCAGCTCGCCGCGGCTCGCCCCGTGGAGATCGCGTTCCTGCCACGTGAGCTCGCCGATCAGGATCCGTCCCTGATCCGCACGAAGGTCTCGCTGCTGCCGCCGGAGCTGACCGAGGTGCGGGTGGTCGACATCGTCGGTCTCGACCGCCAGGCCGACGGAGGTACCCACGTGGCGTCGACGAGCGAGGTCGGCCGCGTCCGCATCGCCAAGGTCGAGTCCAAGGGGCGCGGCTTCCGCCGCATCCGTCTCGCGCTCTCCGATCCCGCCGGGCCGGGGTAGGTCGGACGGCGGGGGCGGTGCGCGCACCCGGCTCGGGGCGTGGCTCAGCGGGGTGCGCGCCGGAGCACGACGACGTCCTCGCCGTAGCCGGAGGGTCGGCGTTCCTGCACCCAGCGGGTGTCGCTGTCCGGGCAGCGGTGGACGGTGCGGCCCACGCCGTCGGTCCGTTCCACCTCAAGGTGGAAGCGCAGGTACTCCTCGGCGACCTCGCCGCTCATCACGTTGAGCACCGTGCAGCGGCAGCGGGTTCGGTCGGACTCGGTCATGCGGCTCCCCTGCAGCATCCGTGAGCGGGCGACCTCGGCGCCGTGGGCGTTCCGGCGCGCCACCTCGGCCCACGGACCCCGACGTTAGCGCCGCTGCCGCCGTCTCCCGTCGCAGCGCGATCCACGGCCCACACCTGGCCCGGTGGCTCCGGGGACCGCTACCGTTGCTGCCGAGCCGAACCCGGACGCACGCCCGTGGAGGACCCCGTGGACGAGCACGGCAGCACCCAGCCCGACCCAGCCCGCTGGTACTACCTCGAGGGTGGTGACCAGCGTGGGCCCGTCAACCTCGCCGACATCCGGGCGAAGGTGCTGGACGGGACCGTCGGGCCCGACAGCTACGTCTGGGCGGACGGCATGCCCGAGTGGATGCCCGCGCGCCAGGTCCCGGCGGTCACGCCCCCGGCCGAGACCCGCGCCACCCTGCCAGCCTGGGGCTGACACCCCCGGCTCGAGGCCGATCCGGACCGGTCCCCGTGCCAGGCCCGGGCTCGGCGCCCCAGCGCGGTAGCGTCCGGGGGTATGGACACGACCACCGCCACCCCCGCGACGGGCACCGCGCTCGAGGTCCTGCGTGCGCGCGGGTTCGTCCAGGACGTCACCGACGAGGCCGGCCTCGCCGCGGCGCTCGCTGACGGCCCGATCACCTACTACGTCGGCTTCGACCCGACCGCGCCGTCGCTGCACGCCGGCAACCTGGTCGGGATGATGGCGATGGCCTGGCTGCAGCGGCTCGGCCACCGGCCGATCGCGCTGGCCGGCGGGGCGACCGGGCGCATCGGCGACCCGTCGGGGCGTGACACCGAGCGTGAGGTGCTCGACGAGGCCACCCTCGAGCGCCACCTCGCGGGTATCCGCGCTCAGCTCGGGCTCGTGCTCGACCTCTCCGGCGAGGGGCCGACCGGCGGGCTGCTCGTCGACAACCACGACTGGACCGCACCGGTCGGGGTGCTCGACTTCCTGCGCGAGGTCGGGGTCCACGCCTCGGTCAACCAGATGATCTCCCGGGAGTCGGTCCGCCGCCGCCTCGAGGAGCGCGAGCAGGGGCTGACCTACGCCGAGTTCAGCTACCAGCTGCTCCAGGCCTTCGACTTCGCCCACCTCTACGAGCAGCACGGCTGCGTGCTGCAGGGCGGCGGCTCCGACCAGTGGGGCAACATCGTCGCGGGCATCGACCTGATCCGGCGTCGAGGTGGCGGCCAGGCCTACGGGCTGGTGTGGCCCCTGCTGACCACCGCAGACGGCTCGAAGTTCGGCAAGTCCGCCGGCAACGCCATCTGGCTGGACGCGTCGCTGACCAGCCCGTACGCCTACTACCAGTACTGGATCAACGCGGCGGACGCCGACGTGGTCCGGTTCCTGAAGCTGTTCACCTTCCTCGATCTCGACGACATCGCCGCGGTGGCACGTGAGCACGAACGTGACCCAGCCGCCCGGGTGGCCCACCGCCTGCTGGCGCGCGAGGCGACCCGGGTGATCCATGGTGATGCCGGCGTGGCCGCTGCGGAGGGCGCGACCGCGGTGCTGTTCGGGTCCGAGCCCTTCACCGGTCTGAGCGACGACGTGCTGGCGGCGGCCTTCGAGGAGGCCCCGAGCGTGACGCTCGAGCGTGCCCGGCTGGAGGGTGAGGGGGTCGGGCTGCTCGAAGCCATGACCGCCGTCGGCCTGTCCGCCTCCAACGCTGAGGCGCGACGGCTCGTGCAGCAGGGCTCGGTCCGGCTGAACAACGCCCGGGTCGACGATCCGCAGCGGCGCCTCGGCCCCACCGACCTCGCGAGCGAGACGACCGCGGTGCTGCGTGCGGGCAAGAAGCGCTACGGCCTGGTCCGCTTCG
>JBKHEJ010000044.1:0-14736 GCA_046540855.1 Nitriliruptoraceae bacterium | reverse complement strand
CAGCGCCGGGGTCCACGCCGATCCGGGGCGCCGCAGCGGTGGCCGCCGGGTCCGGCGCCTGTCGGCGCACCTGCCAAGCGTCCCCGCGCTGCTGGACGCCCACGCCGGCGCCGCGGTGGTGGCGGTCGCGCTCTCCCCGGGGGTCGATCCGCTCGACCCGGAGCTCCCCGCGGGTGTGGAGGTGACCTTCGTCCAGGTCGCTGGTCGGCTCCTCGAGGCGACCGTCTGGGCGGGGCGACAGGCGCGCGCCGCCGTGACGCGCACGGGTGCTGTCCTGCTCGACACGGACGGCGCCGAGGTGGCGCGGCTGCCCGCCGCCGCGCATCCAGGTGCCCCGACCGCCGGCCCGGTGTCGGAGGAGCTGCCGGTGGGTGAGATCGGCGCCTGGCTCGTCGAGGTCGCCCCCGCCGCCGTCCGCGCGCGACGCCACGACGAGCTCGGCAGCTCGATCGGTGCGCGCCGGATCGCTCGCAGCCGGGCGCTGCTGACGACCGACTCCCCACCACCGTCGTCCCCGTGGTACCACGCTCGCGAGGTGCTGGCCGTCCTGCCAGCCCGCCCGAAGGCGGTGCGCCGCTGGCTCGACACCGCCCTCGCCCACGACCACCTCGACGGTGGCGTCGAGGTCGTCCTCCACGGCATCGAGGCGGACGTCGACGAGCTGCTGCGGTCCTTCGGGCGTCCGCGTACCGGCCCCCACGGGCTACGGATCGAGCTGGTGCGGCTCGACCGTGGCAGCGTGGCCGTGGTCACCGCGGCGGCCGGTCCGCCAGCGGGCGGTAGACTGGCGCCATGAGCGACGAGCGAACCCATCACGACGGGGGCACGGCCCTGGTGGACGTGCCCGAGACCCGCGCCTGCACCCGCTGCGAGGGCGAGCAGGCCCTGGTCAGCGGCTCGGCCGGCGGCTTCGGCAAGTACCGCTGCGACCGGTGCGGGATGGTCGTCGGCTTCGACCTCGAGTCGCACCCGGCGGAGTTCCTCATCGACCGTGGTGCCCCTGGTCGGTACTCCAAGGACCTGTTCGGCAGCCGCCTCGCGGGCAGCGAGCTGCGTCTGCCCTGACCCGTCGGTGTGACGGCGTGGCACGGCCGGCCGCCGCTACCCGGTGCCATGTCCGCGACCTCGTGGCCGTCACCCGCGACCCTTCGGAGCCGGTGTGTCCGTCCTGACCTGCGTCGAGTGCGGCGCCAGCTTCGAGCCGTCGCCGGCGCTGCTCGAGCGGTTCCCGGGCTGGACACCGTCACGCTGCGCCTCCTGCCACCGCCAGCACCGAGGTGGCGCCCGGCCGGCTCCGCGCCCGCGCGCCGGCGGGGCCACGCGCGAGCAGCTCCTCACCCTCGCCGAGGTGCTCGAGCGCTACACGGACGGCCCGAACGAGGGCGTGTTCACCGACGGCTCGGCGATCCCCAACCCCGGCCCCGGCGGGTGGGGCGCGGTGTGGGTGCGTGACGGCGAGGTGGTGGCCCAGGCCTACGGGCACGAGCCCCGGACCACCAACAACCGCATGGAGCTCACCGCGATCGCGGGTGCCCTCGAGCTCGTGCCAGCGGGGACCCCGGTCACGATCCACACCGACTCCAACCTCGCCGTCCGGACCCTGACCGAGTGGGCAGCCGGCTGGCAGCGGCGCGGCTGGACGCGCAGGACCGGCCCGGTGGAGAACCTCGACCTCGTCCGGCCGCTGTACGAGGCGCTGCGTGCACGTCCGGAGGTCGAGCTCGTGTGGATCAAGGCGCACGCGGGCAACCGGTGGAACGAGTACGCCGACGCGCTGGCCACCGCGTGGGCCCGCGAGCAGCTGTGAGCGGCGGGGCCCGCCACCCCCGGTGGCTCTAGGCCCAGCCGAGCGCCCGGACCCCGGCGGTGGCCGCGGCGCCGACGAGGACGACGATGCCGAAGTGCGCCCGCAGGGCGACGGCGACGGCCGCCGCGACGAGCCCGACGAGCCGCGCGTCGACCACCAGCGCGGTCCCGCTCGTCACGGTCTGGGTCGCGACGAGCGCGCCCAGCAGGCCGGCCGGCAGCAGGTTCGCGAGCCGATCCAGCCACGGCGGAAGCTCGCGGCCGGCGGCCAGCAGGGGACCGGCCGCCTTCAACAGGTAGGTGCCCACCGCGAGCAGCAGCAGCGCGACGACGGTCGCGGTCACCTGGCACCTCCCGACGTCGACCCGGGTGCGCCCGTGGCCCGTTCGGGGACGAGCAGCGCCACGACGCCGCCGAGCGCGGCGGCGATGATGGGTATCCCGGGCGGGGTGAGCGGGGTGAGCGCGAGCGCCAGGGTCGTGCCGATCGCGGCGGCGGTGCGGCCGCGCCGGGTCCTCAGCCAGGGTGCGAGCAGGGCCAGGAAGCCGGCGGGGAAGGCCGCGTCCAGCCCGAGCACCTCAGGGTCGGCGATGAGCTGCCCGCCGTAGGCGCCGACGGCCGTCGCGGCGATCCAGCCGATCACCACCGCCCAGCCGACGGTCCGGAACCGGCGGGTCGCGGTCTCGGCCCAGCGCGCACGCGCGGCGGGCTCTTCAGGCTGCGGGCCGGCCTGGCCGAGCGCGAGCGCCACGGACTCGTCGACGACGAGGTAGCTGTCCACGGCCCGGCGCGGCAGGGACCCGCCCGGCAGGACGCGGGCGATGGCCAGCCCGAAGGCGAGGTAGCGCACGTTCAGCAGCAGGCCGCCCACCGCGCCGGCTAGCGGGTTCCCGCCGAGGGCGAGCACACCGACGAAGGCGAACTGCGAGCCGCCGGCGAGCACGATGATGCTGGACACCACGGCGAGGGCGGGGGAGAGACCGGCTGCCACGGCCAGCACGCCGTAGGACAGCCCGTAGGCCGCGACCGCCAGGGCGATCGGGATCGCGCCCAGCAGCAGGACCCGGGTGCTGGGCACGTCGACGGCACCGAGCTCGGCCGGCTCGGTGGAGCGCGTCGTTCGGTGTAGCGCACGCATCGTACGGTAACCTGTACCAGGTCGCCGGGGCGGTTGTCGACCCGGTGCCGCCGAGGAGGGCCGCAGGATGCTGGAGGAGCGCAGCGTGGGCGCGGAGCTCGAGGCGGGGGAGCTGCGCCGGCGCATCGCCACCTCGGTGCGCGAGCTGAGGACCCGCGCGGGTCGCTCCCTGGGCGACCTGGCGGCGGACGCCGGCATCGGCAAGTCCACCCTGCACGCGATCGAGAACGGGGACGCGAACCCCGGCATCGAGACGCTGTGGGCGTTGGCGCGGGCGCTGGGGGTTCCTTTCGGGGAGCTGCTCGAGCCGCCGGCCCCCGCGGTCCGCGTCGTCCGTGCCGGCGAGGGGCCGGAGGTGCTCAGCGAGTCGGGCAGCATGCAGGCGCACCTGCTGGCCACCACCGGCCACCGGGTCCGCGTCGAGGTCTACCGGCTCGCGCTGGAGCCAGGCCCGAGCCACCAGGCCGCGCCGCACGCCGGCGGGACCGTGGAGCACGTCCTGGTCACCGCCGGCGGGGTGAGCGTCGGTCCCACCGACGCCCCGGTCCACCTCGGTGTGGGCGACCTCGCCACCTTCCCGGGTGACCGCCCCCACGCCTACGAAGCGACCGAGCCCGGGACCAGAGCGGTGCTGCTGCTCGAGTACGCCACCGACCCCGGCCGCGGCCCCTCTCCGGTCGAGGGGTGAGCGCGACGCTGCCGCTGCGCCCCATGGCCGTCGTGGTCGCGGCGCTGGTGACGGGACTGCTCGGCTCCTTCCTGGTGGGTGCGTTCGCGGTGGAGATCACCGCCGACCTCGGGACCGGTCCGGCCCTGACCGGCCTCGCGGTGTCCGCGTTCTACCTCACCGCCGCCGTCTCCAGCGTCGTCAGCGGCCGTGTCGTGGACCGGGTCGGTGCCCGCACCGGCTACCGCCTCGGGCTCGGGGCGGTCGTGATCTCCGGGACGACCGCCGGACTGCTGGTCCGCTCCGGCTGGCAGTTGGTGCTGGCGCTCGCCATCGGCGGTGCCGCGATCGCCTTCATCGACCCCTCCATCGCCCGCACCATCACCGGGGCGGTGCCGCCGCGGCGGCAGGGCATCGCCTTCGGGGTCAAGGAGTCCTCCGTCGCTGCGGCCTCGATGACCGCCGGCGTCGCGCTGCCGCTGCTGGCCGGGTGGGCCACCTGGCAGGTCCCGTTCCTCGTCATCGCGGCGGTCGCCGTGGGGCTCGCGGTGGTGATCCCGGCGGGGATCGATGCGCACCACCGCCGCGGGGCGAACCCCACCGCGCCGTCACGCGACGGCCGGTTCCGCCGCGGCACCTCGGGCCGCGGAGGGAGCCCGGCGAGCAGCGAGCAGCTCCCGCCGACCGGCGGGTCGGATCCTTCGAGCGGCGACCAGGATCCGCCGACCGCGACGGTCGCGGCGCCGCCGTCCGGCCGTTCGCTCGCGCTCCTCGCCCTCGCGGCAGGGCTGGCCGGGGGAGCAGGCGCGGTGGTGGCGGCCTACCTGGTCACCGCCGGCACACGCGCGGGCCTCGCCCCGGGCACGGCGGCCCTGCTGCTCTCGCTCGGGTCGGTGGTCAGCATCGGGGTGCGGCTGTGGTCCGGCTGGCGGGCCGATCGCCTGCTCGGCGGGCCGCTTCCCCTGCTCGCCGGCCTGCTGCTCGCCGGTGCCGTCGGTGTCGCCAGCCTGGCCGCGGCAGCCTGGCTCTCCGGCACCGGCATCGGGGGGCCCCAAGCCAGCAGCGAGGTGGCCGGCGCCACGGCGGTCGTGGTGAGCCTGCTGACCATCGGAGCGGTGCTGGCGCTCGGACCGGGGTGGGGCTGGTCCGCGCTGGTCTTCCTCGTGGCCGTGCGGCTGGTCCCCGGCCAGCCGGCGCGGGCCTCCGGTGCGATGCTGGCGGGCCTCGGTGGCGGCGGAGCCGTGTTCCCGCTGGTGGCCGGCCTGATGATCGAGCGGTTCGGCTTCGTGGTGACCTGGAGCGCGGTCGCCGCCAGCATGGGCGTGGCCGCCGCGCTCACGCTCGTGCTCCACCGTCGGATCCCGGCGAGGCCTTAAGGCCACGACCGGCCGCGCGGTGATGCGTCAGGCGGGCGCAGCCGCATCGTGGGTGGTGCGGTCAGTCCTGGCTGGCGATGGCTGCGCCGACGATCCCGACGGCCCACAGGCCGAAGTACAGCAGCGAGAAGCCCTCCATGAACAGGTAGATGAAGGGGAACAGCGCGGCGATCGGGGCGACGAACAGGCCGATGAACAGGCCCAGCCCTCCCCACCAGACCGTGAACCAGTACACCTCGAGGGCGAACAGGATCAGACCTGCGCCGTAGAACAGGACGTAGCCGAGCGGACGCATCGGTGCTCCTTGCATGCTCTGGTGCAGGTGTGACCTGAGCGGCCGTCAGCGGCCGTCGACTACTCGGGCACGAGTGTCCACGCGCCGTCCCCAGTGGCCGGCGTAGGTCCACACCGCGAAGTTGCTCGTGCCCTCGTGCTCACCACCGGCTCGAACGACGGCTCCGGCTCGGGCTCGGGGTCCGGGCGCTTGGACCACGGTCTGCCTGGCGCGTCCGCGGTGTCGGCAGTGACCCCAGGCGGGGGTGGGGGCGGGGGCGCAGCCAGGTCGGCCATCAGCATGCTCCGTGGTCGTCTCCGATCCATCATGCACCGACCGTGCGACATGCCCTCCGATGGCGGTGCAGGCCGCAACAGCGCACCCATGGGCCGCCCCGCCGGCCGCTGTGGAGCGGGCCCCCGTGCCGCCGGTACGTGCTGACGGCGTGCCGTGCGCACCCGGACCGCCCGACCGCTGCTTTGGACCTCCCCCCTTCACCCATAAGATACATTACGTCAACTTAGCGATCGAGGGGCCCCTTCCCCCTCTTCCGGCCCCTTCTCCTCTCGAGGTTCTCGACGTCCGGACCTCAGTGGCACGCCGAGGCGACGCGGTCACGGCGTGCGGTCGAGGAGCCGGGCGAGCACCACCTCCATCTCGTCTCCCAGGGCGAGCGCCGCCACCGAGGTGACGAAGGCCGAGCGGTTCAGGCGGCAGGCGATCGCCTGGTCGTCGAGCTCGTCCCGCTCGTCCGGGGTGAGGTAGAGCGCGGTGAAGGCCGCGTCCTCCACCCGCGGGCGGCGCCGGACCTGCTGGTCCCCGAGGTGCGTGCACAGCCTCGGTCCGTGCTCCGCGGCAGCGGCCAGCACCCAGTCCCCCGCCGACCACTCCAGCGCTGCTGCGGCCTCCAGCAGCCGGGCCTTGATCGGGCGGGGCACGGTGAGCCCCACATGCGAGCGCTCGGAGGCCTGCTGCGAGCCCTGGCGCGAGCGCTTCGTGGGCATCCTCGCCTCTCCTCAGGGATCATCATGCTGCGGAACCAGGCTCGTTATACGACGAGCCTACCGACGGACCGACGGCCCTGCTCGCGAGCGCCGGTCGTACCGCCCCGCCTCAACCGCCGAACAGCGGCACCCCCGCCCCGGTGCGGTTCGAGGCGACGTACCAGTTCAGGAGGTAGAGGGCGATCCCCGCCACGGTGATGATGACCAGCGGGTGCCGGTACCAGGGGCGGCCGGCGAGCGCACCGAACCGGTCCCGTTCGGGACGCTCCACCTCGTCGCCCCCGTCGTTCCTCGGCTGCTCCTCGGCCACGCGCGACCCTCCCGGCTCATCCGCCGCACCGGTGCCCGGCGCGGCCTCACGACGGTAGCCGCAGCGCGGATCCCGTGGCGTCGCGCACCTCGACCTGGTCGAACCGGGCGAACAGGCCGAGCCACAACTCGTCGCGCGCGACCTCGATGCGCAAGCTCCGGCCGGTGCCGTCCGGAGCGGTCGACCGGCCCTCGAGGCTGAACCGCGGTCCCCACTCCCCCGGGCGCGGCTCGGGCTGGGAGAGGATGGGGCTGGTCAGTGGCGGGCCGTCGAGGGCGGCGACGACCTCCAGCAGCTGCTCCTCGGCGAAGGTCAGCAGCTCACGCGCCCCCTCCGCCCCGGCACGACGCAGGGTGACGAGCATCGTGCTGACCGGTGAGGCGAGCACCTGGAGGCGCACATCGCGCGGGCGCGGTTGCCAGACGTAGTGGTCCGGGTGCGGCTCGACGGTCAGCGCGAGCACCCGGTACCTCGGCTCGAGTTCCACGCCGAGGAGAGCGGCGCCGTCGAGCACCGGCTCCAGACGGGCGACCTCGGCTGGCGTCAGCCAGGCCGGTGGATCACCGGACGACCCGTTACCCAGCAGGTCCACGGACGGCGCTCCTCGCACGGTGGTGGTGTCGTTCGTGCGGGCGAACGGTAGCGGCGGGACACGCGTCCACCACCTCGCCGCGGACCGCCCTAGGCTCTCTGGCCACCGACGGCGGGAGCTCGCGTGTCCGAGGCCATGATCCGGCTCGACGAGGTGACGAAGGTCTTCCCGGGTTCGAACGACCCGGCGGTGGACCGGCTCAGCGTCGACGTCCCGCGCGGGGAGCTCGTCGTGCTGGTCGGCCCGTCCGGCTGCGGCAAGACCACGACGCTGAAGATGATCAACCGTATCGTGGAGCCCACCTCCGGCACGATCACCATCGACGGCGAGGACCAGAGGAGCCGTCCCGCCCACGAGCTGCGGCGTGACATCGGGTACGTGATCCAGCAGATCGGGCTGTTCCCCCACCGCACCATCGCGCAGAACATCGCCACCGTCCCCCGGTTGTTCGAGTGGGAGACGGAGCGCATCGGCGCCCGGGTCGATGAGCTCATGGAGCTGATGGACCTCGACCCGGACATGAAGGCCCGCTACCCCGCCGAGCTCTCCGGTGGCCAGCGGCAGCGGGTCGGGGTGGCCCGGGCGCTGGCGGTCGACCCGCCGGTGATGCTGATGGACGAGCCGTACGGTGCCGTGGACCCGCTGGTGCGCGGCCGGCTGCAGGACCAGCTGCTCGAGCTGCAGGAGCGGCTGGAGAAGACCATCGTGTTCGTCACCCACGACATCGACGAGGCCGTCAAGCTCGGCGACCGCATCGCCATCCTCAACGTCGGTGGGGTCCTCGAGCAGTACGACACCCCCGCCCACATCCTCCGCAAGCCCGCCAACGGGTTCGTGGAGGAGTTCCTCGGCGACGAACGCAGCCTCAAGCGCCTCTCCCTCATCGAGGCGCAGGACGCCGAGCTCGTCCGTGGACCGGTGGTCGACGCCCGCGCATCCGTCGAGGAGGCGCGCCGGATCGCGGCTGACGAGGGCGTCGACTGGGTCGGGGTGCTCGACGGCACCCGCATGCGCGGCTGGGTGTGGGTCAACGACCTCGACCCCACCCGTGAGGTCGGCGCGACCGACACGCGTGACTTCCGGGTGTGGATCCAGGCGCACGAGTCCCTGCGCGCCGCCGTGGACGCCATCGTCAACACCCGCAACCAGGTGGCCGTCGTCTTCGAGGAGGACCGCTACCTCGGCATGCTGTTCATCGAGGCCGTCAGCCGCGAGCTGCTGTCATGACCGGGATGCTGGCCCAGCTGTCCCGGCCGCTGTGGGAACCGCAGTGGGTCGCGGACAACCTCGACGGCATCGGCGTTGCCCTGCTCGAGCACGTGCGGCTGACCGCGGTCTCGGTCGGCATCGGGCTGGTGCTCTCGCTCGTGCTGGCGGTCATCGGGATGCGCAACCGCCGCCTCCTCGGCCCCATCTACGCCTTCGGGGGGCTGCTCTACACGATCCCCGCGCTGGCGCTGTTCGCGTTCCTGAGGCCCGTCGTCGGGATCGGCGACGCGATGGCGATCGCCGCGCTCACCTCGTACACGATCCTGATCCTGGTCCGCAACATCGTCAGCGCCCTGGACGGGGTGCCGGCCGAGGTCGTCGAGGCCGCCGACGGGATGGGCTACCGCAGGGTCCGCCGGTTCGTGGAGATCGAACTGCCGCTCGCGCTGCCGGTCATCATCGCCGGCATCCGGATCGCGACGGTGACCGTGATCGGGCTCGTGACGGTCACCGCGCTGATCGGCCGCGGCGGGCTCGGTGCCTACATCCTCACCGGCATCCGGCTCACCACCCTGCACCCGACGATGATCCTGGTCGGCACCTTCCTGTCGGTGGTGCTGGCGCTGGTCGTCGATCTGTCGCTGCTCGCCCTGGAGCGGGCGCTCACCCCCTGGTCGCGACGCAAGGCCACCGTATGACCGCCTACCTGGTCGAGATGGTCGAGTGGTTCGGGGTGGAGGGGCGCTGGTCCTTCGTCGACGGCGACGGGGTGCCGTTCAGGGTGATCCAGCACGTCTGGCTGACGCTGCTCGCCATGGCTCTCGCGGTCGCGATCGCGCTGCCACCGGCGCTGAAGCTCGCCCACGACCGCCGCGCGGAGGCGCTGGCGTCCGGGCTCGTCAACCTCGGTCGGGCGATCCCCTCCTTCGGGCTGATCGTGGTGTTCTTCGTCCTGGCCTCCCGGGTCGAGTGGATCGGGACCCGGCACCCACCGCTGGTGATCGCGCTGGTGGCGCTGGCGCTGCCGCCGATCTTCACCAACGCCTACACCGCCATCCGCGAGGTCGACGCCGGCATCGTCGAGGCCTCCCGCGGGATGGGCTACACCGAGGGCCAACTGCTGCGCGAGGTGGAGGTGCCGCTGGCCTCACCGGTGATCATGGCGGGCCTGCGCATCGCGTTCCTGCAGGTCATCGCCACCGTGGCCATCGGGGCGATCGTGACCAACACCGGTGGGGTCGGCTACTTCATCGTGCGCGGGTTCGCGCAGGGCGCCGCAGGACGCGGGGAGGTGCTGGCCGGCGCGGTGCTGCTGGCCGGGTTGACCCTGGCGGCCGACTGGGCCTTCACCCGGCTGGAGAAGCGGCTGGTGCCCGCCGGGGTGCGCGATGCGGGACGGCTCGCCGAGGTCGCCAACCGTGCGGGCCCGGCGGGCTGAGCACCGCCCCGCTCGGCGCCGCGAGGGCCTGCGTCCGCCACCCGTTGGCGGTGCGGACCGACCGGCCAGGGAAGCTGACCCGTCCGCGGGCGTCGCAGGCTCCTATCCTGGTCGTACCGTCCGGTCGGCGGGTCGCACCGAAGCGACCTCGTACGACCTCACGACCCGTGTTCCCCAGGAGAGGACCCCTGATGTCCCGGCTGCGTCCCAGCCGTCTGCTCGCCCCGATCGCCGTACTCGCCCTCCTCCTCGCCGCCTGTGGTGGTGACGACGCGGCCGACGACACGCCCGACGCCGACGTCGACACCGACGCCATCGACGTCCCCGACGGCCCGACGATCACCGTCGCCTCCTTCAACTTCCCCGAGTCGGAGATCCTCGGCGAGGTCTACGCCACCGCGCTCGAGGCCACCGGCTACCCCGTCGAACGGGAACTGAACGTGGGCGCCCGTGAGCTGCTGTTCCCCGAGCTCGAGGAGGGTGGTGTCGACCTGCTGCCGGAGTACGTCGGCTCCGCGATCGTGGTCGGTTTCGGTGAGGACGCCCCGAGCGACCTCGACGAGGGTGTGACCACCCTGAGCGAGCTGTTCGCCGACCTCGACGTCACCGTGCTCGAGCCCACCCCGGCCGCCAACTCCAACGTCTTCGTCGTCAGCGCGGAGTTCGCCGAGGAGAACGACCTGGCCTCCGTCGCCGATCTCGAGGGGGTGGACGCCACCCTCGCCGGTCCCCCGGAGTGCGAGGACCGCGACACCTGCTACGCCGGCCTGCAGAGCATCTACGGGCTGGACTCCCTCGGCTTCGAGGCCATCGGTGAGCCCTCCGCGCGGCTGGTCGCGCTGAACGAGGACGACGCGCAGGTGATCCTGCTCTTCTCCACCGACGCGGTGCTCGCCGACGAGTCGCTCGTGGCGCTCGAGGAGCCGGAGGGCATGATCCCACCGGAGAACATCACCCCGGTGCTGCGCACCGAGATCGTGGACGCCTACGGTGACGACCTCGTCGACCTGATCGACTCGGTCGGATCCGCGCTCACCACCGAGGTCCTGATCGGGTTCAACGACGACGCCGGGCAGGGTGTCGCGCCCGCGACCATCGCCGAGGACTTCCTCACCGAGCTCGGGGTGCTGTGACCCCGCGAGCGGCGCACCGTCGCCGCCGGTGATCGACGCCCGGACCCACCGAGGGTCCGGGCGTCATCGCATCCGGGAGCCGGTCACTACGCTCTGCTGGTCCCCCACCCCCCACGCGGAGCCCGTGAGCCGTGCCCAGCCTGCCTGCCGTCCACGTCACCACCGACCGGCTCGAGGAGCTGGCGGTCGATGCGCTGGTCGTCCCCGTCTTCCGCGGCGCGATCGAGGGCCCGGGGACCGACACCGCGCTGCGCTCCCTCGGCCTCGCCGAGGTGCCGCGTGACGCCACCTTCCGTGGCAAGCCCGGCGAGGTCCTGCACCTGGCCGCCCCCGGCACCCCCTGGGGCCGGGTGACCCTGGTCGGGCTCGGGCGGCTGGACGAGCTCGACCCGGCCATGCTGCGCCGTGCCGCCGGCGCTGCGATCCGCGCCCTCGTGGAGGACGCCGCCACCGTCGCCACCACGCTCGCGCTCGTGGAGACCTCCGCCGCCGCGATCCAGGCCGTCGCCGAGGGCGCGGTCCTCGGCGCCTACCGCTACGACGCCGAGCGCAGCACCCCGAAGCCCTACACGCTCACCGACATCAGGCTGGTCGTCCCATCCTCGCTGTCGGAGACCGCGGCCGGGGCCGTCGACCGGGGTGTCGCCCACGCCCACGCGCAGTGCCTGGCCCGCGACCTCGTCAACCTCCCGCCCAACCGGCTCGGGCCGGTCGAGTTCGCCGACCACGCCAGAGAGCACCTCGGCGAGCACCTCGAGGTGGAGGTCTGGGACGAGGAGCGGCTCGCCGCCGAGGGGTGCGGCGGCCTGCTCGCGGTCGCCGCTGGCTCGCAGCGGCCGGCCCGGCTCGTGCGGCTGCACTACCGGCCCGAGGAGCCGGTGGCCTCGGTCGCGCTGGTCGGCAAGGGCATCACCTTCGACTCCGGCGGGATCTCGCTCAAGCGCCCCTCGGACGCCATGGCGTGGATGAAGGTGGACATGGCCGGGGCGGCGGCGATCGTCGGTGCGTGCAGCGCGCTGGCGGAGCTCGGCATCAACGTCGAGGTCCACGCCGAGCTGTGCCTGGCGGAGAACATGCCGAGCGGCTCGGCGACGCTGCCCTCCGACGTCGTGACCTACCGCAACGGGGTGACCGCGGAGGTCCGCAACACCGACGCCGAGGGCCGGCTCGTCCTGGCCGACGGGTTGATCCTCGCCGCGGAGGCCGGGGTGGACGCCATCGTGGACGTGGCCACGCTCACCGGTGCGGTCATCGGGGCCATCGGACGCAACGCCGTCGGGGTGTTCGCCAACGATGACGACCTCCTGCGCCAGCTGCTGACCGCCGGCGAGGAGGCCGGCGAGCCGTCCTGGCACCTGCCGATGTGGCGGGACCTCGAGGAGGCCATCGAGTCCGACGTGGCCGACATCGCCAACCTCGGCGAGGCGAAGATGGGTGCCGGCGCGACCATGGGGGCGCTGTTCCTGCGGCACTTCGTGGCGGGCACCCCGTGGGCGCACCTGGACATCGCGGGGCCGGCCTGGCGCGATGACGCCCGCGACCACCTCTCGCGCGAGGGCACCGGCGTCCCGACCCGCACCCTGCTGCGCTGGCTCGAGCAGGCCGGCTGAGGGGACCTCGCCCGGCCCGCGGGTGGTGACCGGCGGGTGGGGTGGCGTCAGGCGGTGGGGCCGGTGAGGTAGCTGACGGCCTCCTCGAGGCTCGCCACCGGGACCACCGTCATGGCGCCGGGCTCGAACCTCTCGAGCAGCCCGCTCTGGCTGGCAGGGACGAACAGCACGTCCGCACCGGCCCGCCGTGCCGCGGTCGCCTTCGCCTCGAGCCCACCGATCGGCACGACCGTCCCGTCACCCCGGATGCCGCCGGTCCCGGCGATGTGGCGGCCCCGGGCGAGGTCGTGCTCGGACGCGTGGGCGTAGGTGGTGAGCGCGACCATGAGCCCGTGGGAGCTTCCGAGCGACAGCTCCCGGAACCACTCGATGGGCAGGTGCTCGAGGGCGGCGAACACGATGCGCGCCTCGAGGCTCTCCGGTGCGGTGTCCAGGGTGCGCACCACCTGGTACGGCAGGCCCTCACCGGTCCAGTCGACCTCGAAGCTGCCGGCGTTGGCCGTCTCGAAGGTCAACGGGGCGGCGGCCGAGGCGAGGTCGGGGCTCGAGCCCTCGCGGGAGACGCTCGCCTGTGGCGGGGGGCCGAGCGGTTCGATGGCCCGCTCCCAGGCGCTGCGGTCCACCAGTGGCACCCCGCCGACCTCGGTGATGATCGCCCGCTCCGGGAGCCCCTCCACCAGCGGCCCGGAGGCCTCGACCAGCAGCCCGAGCGGCACGTCCACCCCGGCGTGACGCAGCCCGACCGCCGCGGCGGCGGGCTCGGCCAGCGCCGGGCGCAGGGTCATCGGCTCGGTGCGCAGATCCACCGGCGGGGTGCCCTCGTCCACGAACCGGTCGTGCAGCAGCTCGGCGACGATGGCCGGACGGCCGACGGCGAGCCACGTCCACCGCCCGGGCGGGTCGACCTCCTCGCCGCCGACCTGGAGGCGACCGTCCAGCCGCCACGCGGTCCCGAGCGGGTCGTCGGAGACGACGTGGAGCCAGGGCACCGGCAGGACCAGCACGAGCAACCCCAGGATGATGCCGCGGCGCAGCCAGCGCCGTGCGGGTCGTGCCCGTGGGCTCACCGCTCCTCCCCTGGGTCCAGGTCGGCGCTGCCCCACCGCGGTGCTGGGCAGCCCGTCGGGGGGTTCAGCCCCCGAGCTCGAGGGCGACGCGCGCAGCGTACTGAGGGTCGCAAGCCAGCAGCGCCTCGTGCCGGCCCCGCGCGACGATCCGGCCCTCCTCGAGCACCACGACCTCGTCGACCACCGCAAGGGCGCGCAGGTCGTGGGTCAGCAGCAGCACGCCCCGCTCCCCCGCCGAGGCCAGGGCGTCGGCGAGGAACGCCCGGGAGGTGATCGCATCGAGGTCGGCGGTCGGCTCGTCCAGCACCAGCAGCGGCGCGCCGACCAGCAGCGTCCGCGCCAGCGCCAGGCGGTGCCGCTGCCCGCCAGACAACCGGCCGCCGGCCTCGCCGATCGGGGTGGCGAGCCCGAGCGGGAGCGAGGCCACGAACCCGTCCAGCCCGACCGCGGCCAGCGCGCCGGTGAGCACGGCGTCGTCCGCATCGGGCGCGGCGAGCCGGAGCTCCTCCCCCAGCGTGCCAGCCAGCACCCGGGCGTCCTGGGGGCTGAGCGCGACCGTGCCGCGCACCACCTCACCGGCCAGGTCGGTGAGCGCGGTGCCGTCGAGCCGGACCTCACCGGCATCCGGGTCGAGGAAGCGCACGCTCAGCGCCGCCAGCGTCGACTTGCCCGCGCCGGAGCGGCCGACCACCGCGACCCGCCGGCCGGGAGCGAGCTCGAGCGCGAGGTCCTGGACCGCCGCGGTGGCGCTGCCGGGGTAGCGCGCGGTGGCCTCGTCGAGCACGAGGGGTGGCCGGGGTGTGCGGTCGATGGCTGCTGGCCGGCGCACCGTGCCGGGTGCCGGGGTGGTCGTTGGTGGCTCGTCCGGTGGGGTGGGGCCGTGCGGGTCCGGCGCCGGGGGCGGGGCGTCCCAGACCTCGCTGAGCCGGCGGATCGAGGAGGTCGCGCTGACGAGCGAGCGGCTGGCCATCGGCAGCGGGCCGACGGCCTCGGCCGAGGAGATCGCCAGGATCAGGACCGAGGCGAGCACCACCCCCTCGAGGCTGCCCGCAACCACCGCGGGCACGCTGACGAGCACGAGCGCCACGGCGGTGAGCCCCAGCACCAGCTGG
>JBKHEJ010000043.1:0-15107 GCA_046540855.1 Nitriliruptoraceae bacterium | reverse complement strand
GCGGTGGGCAGCACCGGTGCCCCGACGACCACGAGGCCGGTCCCGGCCGCGACCCACACCCCGGTGACCCCGCCCGGGGGTGCGAGCAGAAGCTCCGGCTCGCCCCCGGCACGCGGCAGCCGCCACAGCGCGACCGGAGGGTCGGCCGGCGGCTCGGCGGCGTCCGGGTCCGGCCGCGGCGAGGTGAACAGCAGGTCCCCGTCGGGCAGGAACGCCGCCTGGAGGACACCGGCCGCAGCACGGGTGAGGGGCCGTGGGTCGGCCACGGCGGCCGGGTCGAGCGCCCACAGCTGCGTGCGCATGCGCGTCCCGTTCGGGGCCGGGGTGGTCACGCCCACCACCGCCAGCGAGCCGTCCGGTGCGACCTCGAGCCCGGCGAGCCGGGGGCGGGCCAGCATCGCCTCGAGCGCACGGGTGCCGGCGTCGAGGTCGATCGGGGCCGGGGCAGGGGGGTGCAGGCGGGCCATCGGGGCTCCTCACGGGTGATGACGGGTGGTGGTGACGGGTGGTGGTGACGGGTGGTGCTGGCGGTGGGGGAGGTACGTGGGGTGCGACGGTAGGCGCTCCACCCCGGCGTGGGTTTGCAAGATCCTGCATCTTCCTGCATGATGCGCCCCCCGCGGGGCCGGGCCGCACCCGTGCGGACCCGCTCGGTCGCCCCGCCACACGTCCCCCTCACCCCCCGACGGTCGCCGCCGCGACCTCCGTCAGGAGCGCACGTGTCCCACCGCGTCGGCATCGTCGGAGCCTCCGGGTACGGGGGCGCGGAGCTGCTGCGGCTGCTCGACGGCCACCCCAGCATCGACGTCGAGGTGGTGGCGGCGAACGCCCAGGCGGGTGAGCCCGTCGCGCAGCTGTTCCCGAACCTGGCCGGGTCCGGTCGGTTCGACGCGATCGACCTCGACGCGCTCCTCGGCCTCGACCTCGTGGTCCTCGCCACCCCGCACGGTGCGGCGCTCGAGCTCGGCGCGGCCCTGTACGACGCCGGCACCGCGGTCGTGGACCTCTCGGCCGCCTTCCGGCTCTCGGCCGAGGGGTTCGCCACCTGGTACGGCGAGGACCACCCCCGGCCGGAGCTGGCCGCAGGGGATGCCGCGGCCGCCGGCGACGTGGCCTACGGGCTGGTCGAGCACCACCGGGACCGCATCCGTGGGGCCCGGCTGGTCGCGAACCCGGGCTGCTACCCGACCGCGACCCTGCTGGGCCTCGCGCCGCTCGCCCCGCTCGTCGACCCCGGCAGCGTCGTGGTGGACGCCAAGAGCGGGACGTCCGGAGCGGGCCGGGCCGCCAAGGACCACCTCCACTTCGCTCACGTCCACGGCGACCTGGTCGCCTACGGCGCTCCGGGGCACCGCCACACCGGGGAGATCGAGCGGTGGCTGCCAGGCGCGCTCGGTGCGGTCAGCTTCACCCCGCACCTGGTGCCGATGAGCCGGGGGCTGCTCGCGACCTGCTACGCGACCCTGCGCGAGGGGGTGACGCCCGACGCGGTCCAGGACGCGCTCACCGACGCCTACGCCGGCGAGCCCTTCGTCCACGTGCTCGCCCCTGGCAGCTTCCCCCACACCAAGGCCCTGGCCGGCTCCAACGGGTGCCAGCTCGCGGCGGTCGTGGACCCGCGCACCCGCCGGGTCGTGGTCACCGCCGCGATCGACAACCTCGGCAAGGGTGCGGCGGGCCAGGCGTTGCAGAACGCGAACCTGCTGCTCGGCGAGGAGGAGACGCTCGGGCTGAGCGCGGTGGGGGTGTACCCGTGAGCGCCGAGGGTGCGCCCACGACCGCCGCGGCTGGCCCCGTCATCGCCGGCTGGGGGCCTGAGGACCGCAGCGGGTTCACGCCACGGCCGGGTGGGGTGACCGCGGTCACGGGGCTGCGCGCGGGAGGCGTCGCCACCGGGGTGAAGCCCTCCGGCAGACCGGACCTGGCGCTGGTGGTCGCCGACGCTCAGGCCACCGCCGCGGTGGTGACCACCACCAACCTCGTGAAGGCACCGGCCTGCACCCTCACCGAGCGGCACGCCGCCGACGGCCGGGCCCGGGCCGTGGTCATCAACGCGGGCAACGCCAACGTCTGCACCCCGCACGGGGAGGAGCACGCGGCCGAGCTCGCCCGCGCCACCGCCGAAGCCGTCGGCGCGTCCGCGGCGGAGGTGCTCGTGATGTCGACCGGTGTCATCGGCGTGCCGCTCCCGATCGAGCGGATCACCGCGGCGCTGCCGCAGCTCGCGGCGAGCCTCACGAGCGACGGCGGGCCCGCCGCGGCCGAAGCGATGCTGACCACCGACACCCACGCGAAGCAGGTGGCGTTCGAGGTCAGCGACGACACCGGCGGCCGCTGCGTCGTCGCCGGGATGGCCAAGGGCGTCGGCATGATCGAGCCCGCCATGGCCACGCTGCTGGTGGTGCTCGCCACCGACGCGCCGCTCGCGCCGCCGCTCGCCCGCCAGCTGCTGCGCACGAACGTGCGTCGGACCTTCAACCGGATCAGCGTCGACGGGGACGGCTCGACCTCCGACACCGCGGCGCTGCTGGCCACCGGCACCGCCGCGCAGCCGCCGGGCCTGGACACGCTCGACCGTGCCGTCCACGCCGTGTGCGCCGACCTCGCCGCGCAGGTGGTCGCCGACGGGGAGGGGGCCAGCCGCGTCGCTGCGGTCACCGTCTCCGGCGCTGCCACCGAGGCCGAGGCCGAGCAGCTCGCCCGTGCGATCGCCACCTCGCTGCTCGTGCGCGCCGCGATCCACGGCGCGGACCCGAACTGGGGCCGGATCCTGATGGCGATGGGCACCGCCGGGGTGTCCTTCGACCCCCGCCGGGTGAGCGTGACCTGTGGGGGCATCACCGTGTGCCGGTTCGGGGTGGCTACGAGCTTCGACCGCGGCCAGGCCGCCGCGGCCATGGACCGTGACGTCGTCGAGCTCGGTGTCGACGTCGGCTCCGGGGACGCCGCGGCGACCATGCTGACCTGCGACCTGACCCCCGAGTACGTCCGGTTCAACGCGGAGTACACGACGTGAGCACCGACCCGACGACCACCTCCGTGCCCGCGGCCCGCCTGGGGGGACGGCGCATCACCACCGCCGACCACGTCTCGGTCGAGCGGGTCGAGGCCGCGCAGGGCAAGGCCGCGGTGCTGCGCGAGGCGTTGCCGTGGATCACCCGCTTCCACGGCCAGACGATCGTGATCAAGTACGGCGGCAACGCCATGGTCGACGAGGAGCTCAAGCGCTCCTTCGCCGCGGACGTCGCGCTGCTGCACTTCGTCGGCCTCAAGCCGGTGATCGTGCACGGCGGGGGACCGCAGATCAGCTCGCTCGCGAACGCGCTCGGCGTCCCCTCCCGCTTCGTCGGCGGCCTCAGGGTCACCGACGCCGCGATGATGGACGTCGTGCGCATGGCGCTGCTCGGCAAGGTCAACCCGGAGGTGGTCTCGCTCGTCACCGAGGCGGGTGGGCCGGCGGTCGGGGTGGCCGGCACCGACGCCGGGCTGCTCCAGGTCCGGCCCGCGACCGGCCCCGGCGGCGAGGACCTCGGCTTGGTCGGTGAGGTGGTCCGGGTCGACACCCGCTACCTCGAGGAGCTCCTCGCCGACGGGTTCCTGCCGGTCGTCGCCACCGTCGGACGTGATGCCGAGGGCGTCGACCGCAACGTCAACGCCGACCTGGCCGCCGGGGCCATCGCGGCCGCGCTCGGCGCCTCCAAGCTCGTCTACCTCACCGACGTGCCCGGGCTCTACCTCGACTTCGGGGACCCCGACCGCCAGGCGCTGATGAGCGAGGTCGGGGTGGACCGGCTGGACGCGATGCTCGCGGCCGACGAGCTCCACGAGGGCATGCGCCCCAAGATCCGCTCGATCGTCGGCGCGATCCGGGACGGGGTGCCGCAGGCCCACATCCTCGACGGCCGCGTGCTCCACGCGGTGCTCATCGAGATCTTCACCGACGAGGGCGTCGGGACCATGATCACCCCGTCGATGCCGGCCCGCTCGGGCGCGGCGATGGGCCGACCCGATCAGGTGCAGGGATGACCACCACGAGCGGTCCCGTGCCGCACGCCGCCGACGAGCCGAGCCTCGCCGCACGCGCCGCCGCGCACGTCATGCCGACCTACGGCACCCCGAAGGCGACCTTCGTACGGGGCCGGGGGAGCCGGCTGTTCGACGCGGACGGCACCGCCTGGCTCGACCTGCTCTGCGGGCTCGCGGTGACCAGCCTCGGCCACGCCCACCCGGCCGTGGCCCGGGCGGTGGCCGAGCAGGCCGGCACGCTCGTGCACACCTCGAACCTCTACCTGACCCCGCCGGCGGTGGAGCTCGCGGAACGGCTCGCCCGGATCACCGGCTGGCCGGACGCGAAGGTGTTCCTCGCCCAGTGCGGCGCGACCGCGAACGAGGCCGCGATCAAGCTCGCTCGCCGGCACGGCAAGGCGCAGCACCCCGGCAAGGTCCGCCTCGTCGCGCTCGAGGGCTCCTTCCACGGCCGCACCTTGGCGACGCTCGAGGCCACCGGCCAGCCCGCCAAGCACGCGCCCTACGCGCCGCTGTCGGGCCTGGTCGACCACGTGCCCTACGACGATCCCGACGCGCTGACGGCGGCGGTCACCGACGACACCTGCGCGGTGCTGCTGGAGGTGGTCCAGGGCGAGGGCGGGGTGCGGCCCGTGCCGGCCGAGGTGCTGGCCGCCGCGCGCGCCGCCTGCGACGCCCACGGTGCCCTGCTGCTCGCCGACGAGGTCCAGACCGGCATGGGCCGCACCGGGCCCTGGTTCGCCTTCCAGGACACCGACGTCGTGCCCGACGTGGTCACCGTCGCCAAGGCCCTTGCCAACGGGCTGCCCATCGGGGCCTGCATCGCCCACGGTCCGGCCGCCGAGGTGTTCGGCCCCGGGGACCACGCGACCACCTTCGGCGGCAACCCGGTGACCTGCGCGGCGGCGAACGCGGTGATCGACACGATCGAGCGGGAGGGGCTGCTCGACCAGGCCGCCACCCGCAGCCGGCGGCTCAAGGCCGGCCTCGAGGCGCTGGTCGGCACGGTGCCTCACGCCGCCGGGGTCCGCGGTCGTGGTCTGCTGCTCGGGCTCGAGCTCGACGCCCCCGTCGCCGCCGAGGTCGAGGACGCCTGCCGGGACCGGCACCTGCTCGTCAACGCCGTCGCGCCCGACGTGCTCCGCCTCGCACCGCCCTTGACGATCTCCCGCGAGGAGGTCGACCTGGCGCTGGCCACCGTCGCCGACGCCCTGCGGGCCGTCGCACCCGCCCACCCCTGACCCTCCACCGTCCCCCCGGAGACCCCCATGGCGCCCTTCCCCGACCACTTCCTCGGGATCGACGACCTCGACGCCGAGCAGCTCACCGACCTGCTCCACCTCGCGGACGCGCTCGCCGCCGCCCGCGGCCAGGACACCCCGGCCGCCTACGCCGATGCCCTGGCCGGAAGGACCGTGGCGTTGGTCTTCGAGAAGCCGTCGACCCGAACCCGGGTGTCGTTCCAGGTCGCGGTCGCCGAGCTCGGCGGCCACCCCCTGCCGCTGTCCTCCGCGGAGCTGCAGCTCGGTCGGGGGGAGACCATCGCCGACACCGCCGCGGTGCTGTCCCGCTACGTGCACGCGGTCGTGATCCGCACCTTCGGACAGGACCGCATCGAGGAGCTGGCCGCGAACGCGACCATCCCCGTGGTCAACGCGCTCACCGACCTCGAGCACCCCTGTCAGGCGCTCGCCGACCTCCAGACGCTGCGGGCTGCCCGGGGCGGGGCGCTGGCGGGCAGCATCCTGACCTACGTCGGGGACGGCAACAACGTGGCCCACTCGCTGCTGCTGGCCGGTGCGATGCTGGGGGTGGAGGTCCGCGTCGCCCACCCGCAGGGCTACGCACCCGATGCCGCGATCGTCGCCCGCGCCGAAGAGCTGGCCGCCAGCACGGGCACCGAGGTGGTGGTCACCACCGACGCCGTCGCCGCCGTCACCGGCGCGGACGCGGTCTACACCGACGTGTGGGCGTCGATGGGGCAGGAGGACGAGGCCGACGCACGCCTCGCGGTGTTCCGGCCCTACCAGGTCACCGCGGAGCTGTTCGCCCACGCCGCCGACGGCGCGATCTTCCTGCACTGCCTGCCCGCGCACCGCGGCGAGGAGGTGGTCGCTGAGGTGATCGACGGCCCGGCCTCCCGGGTGTTCGACCAGGCCGAGAACCGGCTCCACGCCCAGAAGGCCCTGCTCGTGCGCCTGCTCGGCGAGCGCTGACCCGGCCGCACGCCACCGGCCTGGCCCGCGCACCACCGGCCTGGCCCGCACACCACCGATCTGGCCCAGGCACCACCGACCTGGCCCATTCACCACCGACCCGGAAGCGTTGCGACCATGCCCGACAAGGCCACGCGCCAGCAGCGGCTCAAGCAGCTGCTCAGCGACCGCGACCTGCACTCCCAGGCCGAGGTCGTCGCCGCGCTGGCTGCCGAGGGGATCGTCATCCACGAGGCCACGGTCAGCCGCGACCTCGGCGAGCTCGGTGCCGTCAAGGTCCGTGGCGCGGACGGCAACCTCGTCTACCGCCTGGCCGCCGACCCCGGACCGTCCCAGGCCCGGAGCCGCCTGGACGAGACCCTGCAGCGCTTCGTGACCGCCGTGGGCGCCAGCGCCAACCTCGCGGTGCTGCGCACCCCGCCGGCCTGCGCCCACCCGGTCGCCTCCGCCATCGACCTGGCCGAGCTCGAGGGCGTCATCGCCACCGTCTCCGGTGACGACACCGTGCTGGTGGTCGCCGAGGAGGGTCGCACCGGCGCGGAGCTCGCCACCTCGCTGCGGCACCGAGCCGGCCTCGACTGACCGCCCGGTGGCGTCGGCCCCGACCCACCGACCTGAGCACGCACCCCCCGTTGCCCGACCCGACCGCACGACCACAGGAGCTCCCATGAGCAAGCCCAAGATCGTCCTGGCCTACTCCGGCGGCCTGGACACCTCCGTCGCGATCCAGTGGATGAAGGAGCACAAGGACGTCGAGGTGGTGGCCTGCGCCGTGGACGTGGGCCAGGGCGTCGACGACCTCGACGAGATCCGTGAGCGCGCGCTGGCCTGCGGTGCGGTGGAGTCGGTCGTGGTCGACGCCCGCGCGGAGTTCGCCACCGACTTCATCGCCCCGGCGCTGAAGGCCAACGCGCTCTACATGGGCAAGTACCCGCTCGTCTCCGCGCTGTCCCGGCCGCTCATCGTCAAGCACCTCGTCGAGACCGCCCGTGCCACCGGGGCCGCCGGCATCGCCCACGGCTCCACCGGCAAGGGCAACGACCAGGTCCGCTTCGAGGTGGGTGCGATGTGCCTCGCGCCGGAGCTCGAGGGGCTCGCCCCGATCCGGGAGTGGGCGCTCACCCGAGACGCGGCGATCGACTACGCCGCCGAGCGTGGCATCCCGATCCCGCCGATGACGAAGAAGAGCCCGTACTCGATCGACGAGAACGCCTGGGGCCGCACCGCCGAGTGCGGCATCCTCGAGGACCCCTGGGCCGCGCCGCCGGAGGACGTCTACGAGCGCACGGTGGCCGTCAAGGACGCCCCCGAGGAGCCCGAGGAGGTCGTCATCGCCTTCGAGCAGGGGCTGCCCGTCTCCCTGGACGGCCGCCGGCTGCCGCTGGCGGAGCTGGTGGCGGAGATCGACGCCCGCGCCGGCGCCCACGGGGTCGGCCGGATCGACATGGTCGAGGACCGCCTCGTCGGCATCAAGAGCCGTGAGATCTACGAGTGCCCCGGTGCGATCACGCTCATCACCGCCCACCGTGACCTCGAGGACCTGTGCCTGGAGCAGGAACTGGCTGACCACAAGCGCACCGAGGAGGGTCGCTACGCCCAGCTGATCTACAACGGTCTGTGGTGGGGGCCGCTCAAGCAGGCGCTGGATGCCTTCATCGACGAGGCCAACCGCTACGTCACCGGCGAGGTCCGCATCCAGCTGTACAAGGGCTCGGCGACCGTCGTCGGCCGGCGTAGCGAGACCCACGGCCTCTACACCTACGAGATGGCCACCTACGACGCCGAGGACCGGTTCGACCAGACGCTGGCCGAGGGCTTCGTGAAGCTGTGGGGCCTGCCGCTGAAGACCTGGGCCGCCAAGGTCCAGCGCCTCGAGCAGGGCTGAGAGCGGGCCGGGGGCCAGGCCGGTTGGCGTCACACCGCCACGGGATACGGGGGTACGGGTAGCGTGATATGGTGACCCGTACCCCGCACGGATCCGTTGGACAGGTCCGATGAAGACGACCGTCGAGCTCACCGACCAGCTGGCTGCTGAGGCCCGCAGGGTCGCGCATGCACGTGGTCTGACCCTACGGGAGCTGATCGAGCGGGGCCTGCGCGCGGAGCTGCGCCGCTTGGAGGAGCCGAGCTCCTACCGATGGGAGCCGCTCGTGGGTGGTCGCCCGGCCGATCACTTCCCGACCCGACCGCCGCACGAGCTCGCCTACGAAGGCGAGGTCGGCTACGACGATCCGGCGCAACCGTGATCGGGATCGAGACCAACCTGCTGGTCTACGCCCACCGAGCCGACGCGCCCCAGCACCAGCGTGCCCAGGCGTCGCTGCGACCAGCGGTGGAGGGCGAGCTCGGCCCCATCGGGATCCCGTGGCCGTGTCTCCACGAGTTCCTCGCGGTCGTGACGCGGCCGCTGTGGAGCACGCCGATGCCGATCGTCGACGCGCTCGAGTCGCTCCGGCGTGTCCTGGCCGGGCCCGGCGTCGAAGCGCTCGCGGAGACCCGCGATCATCTGCGCATCCTGACCGAGCTCTGCCCACCGGGACTCGCCGGTGGCAAGGTGCACGACGCGCGGATCGCAGCGATCTGTACCGGTCACGGCGTCCGGGAGCTGTGGAGCGCCGACCGCGACTTCGGTGCTTTCCCGGGGCTCCGTGTCCGCAACCCCCTCGTCGACCCAGCCACCTGACCCGTACCCGACCGCCCCTCACGGAGGTCCGTCGTGACCGATGACCAGCACGCCGCCACCGACGCGGGCCGGCTGTGGGGCGGACGCTTCACCGCCGGCCCCGACGAGGCGGCCTGGGCGCTCGGGGTCTCCACCGCCTACGACCGCCACCTCGCCCCGCAGGACCTGGCCGGCTCCCGCGCCCACGCCCACGAGCTCACCCGCATCGGGGTCCTGACGAGCGAGGAGCGCGACGAGCTGCTGGCAGCGCTGGACCGGTGCGAGGGGCTGTTCGAGCGGGGTGCCTTCCCGTTCCTGCCCACCGACGAGGACGTCCATGGCGCCATCGAACGGTGGCTGGTGGAGGAGCTCGGGGCGCTCGGCGGCAAGCTCCGGGCCGGGCGGTCCCGCAACGACCAGATCGCCAGCGACCTGCGGCTGTGGACCCGGGACGCCTGCGACGAGGTGGTCCGGCTGATAGGCGGCCTCCAGCAGGCCTTCGTCGACCAGGCCGAGGCCCACCTCGGCTGGCACGCCCCCGGCTACACCCACCTCCAGCGCGGCCAGCCGGTGCTCCTCAGCCACCACCTGCTCGCCTACGTGTGGATGCTGGAGCGGGATGCCGGCCGGTTCCGTGACGCCCGCGCCCGGCTCGACGAGTCCACCCTCGGCTCCGGGGCGCTCGCCGGTCAGACGCTCGGGCTCGACCCCCAGGCCTACGCGGACCACCTCGGCTTCGCTGCCGTGATGGCCAACTCCATGGACGCGGTCGCCTCCCGCGACTTCGCCCTGGAGGTGCTGAGCGCCGCGGCGATCCTCGCGGTCACGCTGTCGCGGCTGGGGGAGGAGATCGTGCTGTGGTCCACCTCGGAGTTCGCCCTCGCCCGGGTCGGCGACGCCTTCTCCACCGGCTCCTCGATCATGCCGCAGAAGCGCAACCCGGACATCGCCGAGCTCGTGCGGGGCAAGGCCGGTCGGGTCATCGGCGACCTCGTCGCCCTGCTGACCACCGTCAAGGCTCTCCCGCTGACCTACGACCGCGACCTGCAGGAGGACAAGGAGCCGGTCCTCGACGCGATCGGCACGCTCCGGCTGGCGTTGCCCGCGATCACGGGCACGGTGGCGAGCCTGACCTTCGACCGCGACCGGCTGGCGGCCGCCTCGGTCGGCGGGTTCGCGCTGGCCACCGACCTCGCCGAGGAGCTGGTCACCCGCGGGATGCCCTTCCGTGAGGCCCACGAGGTGGTCGGCGAGGTGGTCCGCCACGCCGAGCAGCGCGGGGTCGACCTCGACGGGCTCGACCCCGAGGAGCTCGCGGCGATCCACCCCGCACTGGACGCCGAGGTGGCCGCCCGCTTCGACGCGCAGGAGGCGATCGACCGGCGCGACGGGGTCAACGGCACGGCCACCGCCTCGGTCGCGGCCCAGCTCGAACGGGCACGGGCCGCCACCGAGGCCAACCTCGGTCGCACCAGCGCCGCTCACCCGTCGGCAGGAGGACCCTGATCCGTGGCGGTGGGACGTCCCTCGGCCTGGCCGGCTCCGCCACGGAAGCTGCGGTCGGTGGTCGTCGATCCCCGGTGGGCATCGTCGGCGTCGGGTTCGGGGAGCCGTGACGCGAGGATCCACCTCGGCAACAGCCCCGCTAGCAGCAGCAGGCCTGCGAGGGTGCTCAGGACCGTCAGCGATCGGACGTCGAACGGCTCGGCCAACCCGCCGCCCACCATCTCAGCCACGAGCAGGACCACAGAGAGCGCCCCGATCACCGCGATCAGGACGGTGTGAGCCGTGGCCTTGGCCTCGGTGCGCAACGACCGCATGACGTCGTCGAGGTGGTCGACGGGGCGGTCGAGCAGGCCGTGGATCGCGACGTTGACGAAGCTCATCAACGGGAAGAACGGCAGGAACGCGAGCAGGGCCAGCAGGTGGCGCTCGAGGACCAGCAGCACGAAGCTGAGCAGGAGGAAGCCGGCCTGAGCCGCGACCAGCAGGAGCCGGTTCCGGCGACGGTAGGTCCAGGCGTAGCGTGGGTCGCCCTCGACCTGGCGGAACGCGCTCTCGACCCGGCCCGGGGGCCGGTCGCTCGAGCCGGACCGCTGGGTGGTGGGTTCCTGGGTGTGAGGTTGCACGGGGGTTCCTCGGTTCGGTGGGGGTGGATGCCGGTCGGGTTCACCGCATGGAGGGCCGTCCGGCGGCGGGCCTCGTCAGGTGGACGGTCGTCCGCGGTCGTAGACCGCGGCGCTCATCGGCTGGAACGGCCGGTCGGAGAAGACCGCTTCGACCGGCAGGTCGAAGTGACGAGCGATGCGGAAGGCCAGGGAGAGGCTGGGGGCGTACTCACCCCGCTCGAGGTAGCCGACCGTCTGGTAGTGGATGCCGAGAGCCTCCGCGAGGTCGCGACGGGACAGCCCGCGCTCCGCGCGCAGGACCGCGAGCCGGTTGTGGATCGGCTCGTCGGCTGGGTTCGTTGGAGTAGTCATACGGTAGATAGTAGACCTACTACATATCGCCGTCAAGAGGGTATGGTTCATCCCGACCCTGCTCGCCCAACCTCCGTGCGCGCTGCCGCCCCGGCGGATCGGATCGACCTCGCAACTGCCTGGGGATCGGTGGCTGGCGTCACCCGAGCCACGTGGAGCCGTGTGCGCCCCTCGGCGGCCCCAAGACGGCTCTGACGCGGGGTTAGGCTCGGGTGCACCCGGCACCCTGGAGCAGCTGATGGCAGGCGTCAACGACGAGGTGGCAGGTCTGCTCGCCGAGCTCGCCGTGCTCACCGAGCTCGACGAGGGCAGCCCGAACGCCTTCCGGGTGCGCGCGTACCAGGACGCCGAACGGGCCGTGCGGGGGCTCGGCCAACCGGTGGACGAGCTCAGCGCCACGGAGCTCGCCAAGATCAAGGGCATCGGCAAGAGCATCGCGGGCCGCATCCGCGAGTACGTGGACACCGGCAGGATCGGCAGGCTGGAGGAGCTGCGCGAGGCGCACCCACCGTCCAAGCTCGAGCTGCGCCGGATCCCCGGGCTCGGGCCGAAGACCATCGCCCAGCTCGACCGTGAGCTCGAGATCCGCTCCGTGGACGCGCTGCTCGCCGGGCTCGACGACGGCTCGGTCGCGGGGCTGAAGGGCATGGGGGCACAGACCATCGAGAACCTCCGCGCAGGGATCGAGGCGCTGGGCCTGAGCTCGAAGGATCAGCGGGTGCCGATCGCGACGGCCCTGCCGCTGGCGGAGCGGATCGTCGCGGCGCTACGGCAGGTCGAGGGGGTCGAGGACGCCGCCTACGCCGGCAGCCTGCGCCGGTTCCGGGAGGACATCGGCGACGTCGACGTGCTCGTCGCGACCGATGACCCCGCACCCGTGCACCGAGCCTTCCTCGACCTCGAGCAGGCCGACCGCACGATCGCGGCGGGTGACACGAAGACCTCCGTGATCACCCGCGACGGTGTCCAGGTCGACCTTCGGACCGTCCCGCCGGCGAGCTTCGGGTCGGCGCTGCTGTACTTCACCGGCTCCAAGGCGCACAACATCCGGCTCCGGCAGCGGGCCCAGGAGCGCGGCTGGACGTTGAACGAGTACGCCCTCGCGGTCGACGGTCCGCTCGCCCCGACACCACGCGCCATCGCGGCCGGCGAGGTCGAGGTCGTCGCCGCCCGGGGTGAGGACGACATCTACGCCGCCCTCGGTCTCACGCTGGTCCCCGCGGAGCTCCGCGAGGACGACGGCGAGGTCGAGCTCGCCGCCGCCGGTGCGCTCCCGGACCTGGTCGGCGTGGAGGATCTGCGCGGCGACCTCCACGACCACACCGACCTGTCGGGAGACGGTCGCGATCCGCTCGAGGTGCTCGTCTCCGCCGCGGCCGAACGCGGACTGGAGTACCTCGCGATCACCGACCATGCGGAGAACCTCACCATCAACGGGGTCTCGCGCGAGGACATGCTCGCGCAGCGCGAGGCGGTCCGGGCGCTCGAGCAGCGGCGGGGGGACATCGCCCTGCTCCACGGCGCGGAGCTGAACATCGGCGCCGATGGTGGTCTCGACTACGACGAGGCCTTCCTCGCCGGGTTCGACTGGCTCGTCGCCTCGGTCCACAGCCACTTCCGGCTCCCTGTCGAGGAGCAGACCGAGCGGGTGCTGGCCGCCATCCGTCATCCGAGCGTGAGCGCCATCGGCCACCTCACCGGCCGGCTGCTCGGGCGCCGTCCTGGCATCGAGCTCGACCTCGAGCGCGTGCTGGACGCCGCGGCCGAGACGGGCACCGCGATCGAGATCAACGCGGCGCTGTCCCGCCTCGATGCCGCCGTGCCGGTCATCCGCGAGGGAGCCCGACGGGGCTGCACCTTCGTGATCTCCACCGACGCCCACGCCGCCAGCGAGCTCGACCGGGCTCGGTTCGGCGCGGCGCAGGCACGGCGTGCGGGCCTCGCACGTGACCGCGTCGCCAACACCTGGTCGCGCGAGAGGTTCCTGACCTGGGCCGCGCAGCTACGTACCTGATGCAGGCGCACCACGTCCTCCTGGACCGCCCCCGGGCCCTCGACCGGGCACGGCTGACCGGCACGGCGCCCGACGCGGCACGAGCGTTGCTCGGCGCCCTGATCCAGCGGGAGCTCGAGGACGGCACGATCCTGGCGCGGATCGTCGAGGTCGAGGCCTACGACGAGGACGACCCGGCGAGCCACAGCGCAGCGGGTCGCACGCGCCGCAACGGTGCGATGTTCGAGCGTGCCGGGACCGCGTACGTCTACCGCGCCTACGGCATCCACTGGTGCCTGAACTGCAGCGCCGGCGGTACGGGTGAGGGGTCCGCCGTGCTGGTGCGCGCGGCCGTGGTCGTGGCCGGGCGGCGTGCGGTCGAGCGGCACCGACCGACGGGCACGCCGAGGACGGCGCTGCTGCGGGGTCCCGGCTGTCTCACGACCGGGCTCGCCGTCTCGGCCGAGCACGACCGCGTGGATCTGCTGGCCGAGCGGGGGCCCCTGCTGCTGCGTGACGATGGGTGGCGCCCGCCGCTCGGCGCGATCGCGAACGGCCCGCGGGTGGGTGTCAGCCGGGCCCAGGATCGGCCATGGCGCTGGTGGCTGCGCGAGGAGCCGGCGGTGAGCCGGTACCGGCGAGCGGCACGTGACCCAGCGTCGGGCCGGGGCCCGTGAGCGACGCTCGATCGCGTTCTCCCAGGTCAGAGCCGTTCTGGGCGGTGTCCGCAGGGGTCCGCTGGTACGCGCTCGCACCCGCGATGCGCGCGCCTGCCGCACGGGATGGTGGGCCGGTTCGCGCGGGTGTGGCACCGGCCGTACCGTTCCTTGAGCACGGCAGCGCGGGGCACCATGACCGCTCGGCCGACCGCCTCTGGAGCAACGAGCAGGACCTGAGGCTCCAAGGTTGACAGCACGAAGCAGCGCAGGCTAACGTCTGCGAGCCACTCGACAGGCCATGGTCCGATCATCCGGGCCCGACCGCGATGCGACACGCAGCGCGATGCCCAAGGCCGTCCGGTGGACAGCGAGACGCCCGCGTGGTATCTTCGATACTTCGCGCAGCGACTGGCTGTGCGTCTGAAGCGGTGCAGCGCTCGGAAGCCATGCCCCTAGGGCTGGAACCCGAGCGGTCCGCAAGCCGCTCCTTGAGAACTGCACAGGGTGCCAAAAGCCAGTGACCTGCTCTGGACCTCGGTCCGGAGGAGGATCACGAACCCCGTCGACCGACGTCGCCAACCGGTGACGACGGTCAACAGGTGAGTGAAACATGTAGAACCCCTTTTCGATGAAGGGATCATCGCTGACCGTCAGGTCAGCGACGGACCTTCGTTGTTGCGGTCTTGTCCGGAGCTCGCTCCGGATGAAGGTCACTCAACGGAGAGTTTGATCCTGGCTCAGGATGAACGCTGGCGGCGGGTCTAACACATGCAAGTCGAGGGACGAACCGAGGTGCTTGCACCTTGGGGAAACCGGCGAACGGGTGAGTAACACGTGAGGAACCTGCCCTGTACACCGGGATAACCACGGGAAACCGTGGCTAATACCGGATGCTCCACGCGGGCCGCATGGTCCGCATGGGAAAGCTCCGGCGGTACAGGAGGGCCTCGCGGCGTATCAGCTAGTTGGTGGGGTAACGGCCCACCAAGGCGACGACGCGTAGCTGGAGTGAGAGCTCGATCAGCCACACTGGGACTGAGACACGGCCCAGACTCCTACGGGAGGCAGCAG
>JBKHEJ010000042.1:0-15123 GCA_046540855.1 Nitriliruptoraceae bacterium | reverse complement strand
CCGGGTGGACCCGATGGCGGCCGTGGGCCGGGCGGTCCGGGCGGTCCCAGCGGGACCGGCGGCCCCTCCAGCGGCAAGACCCGGCGCAAGAAGAAGCGCGAGAAGGCCTCGCCCGCGGAGCAGGAGCTCCAGCGCGGGCCGATGCGCCGCGACGTGCCGATCGAGGATCAGATCCAGGTCGAGCGCATCGAGGTGCTCTCCGGCATCACCGTCGGTGAGCTCGCCGACAAGCTCGGCGTCGCTGGGGCGGCCCTGGTCAAGAAGCTGTTCGAGATGGGCGAGATGGCCACGGTGCAGCAGTCCCTCGCGGACGACACCGTGGAGATCATCTGCGCCGACCTCGGCGTGGACGTCTACTTCATGTCCGAGGAGGAGCTCGAGTTCGGCATCGAGACCCCGGATGAGCCGGAGTCCCTGCAGCCGCGCCCGCCGGTCATCACCGTGATGGGCCACGTCGACCACGGGAAGACCAAGCTGCTCGACGCGATCCGGCAGACCGACGTGGTCGCCGGGGAGGCTGGCGGCATCACCCAGCACATCGGGGCCTACCAGGTCACCAAGGACGGCCGGCAGATCACCTTCATCGACACCCCGGGGCACGAGGCGTTCACCGCCATGCGTGCCCGGGGGGCCCAGGTCACCGACGTCGCGATCCTCGTGGTCGCCGCCGACGACGGGGTCATGCCCCAGACCCGGGAGGCGATCGCCCACGCCAAGGCGGCTGAGGTGCCCGTCGTCGTCGCGGTCAACAAGATCGACGTCGAGGGTGCCGACCCCAACCGGGTCAAGGCGCAGCTGACCGAGCACGACCTCGTCGCCGAGGACTTCGGTGGCGACGTGCCGATGGTCGAGGTCTCGGCGCTCAGGCAGACCGGGCTCGACGACCTGCTCGAGGTGGTCCTGCTGCAGGCGGACCTGCTCGAGCTCCAGGCCAACCCCGACAAGGACGCCCGCGGGCGCGTCGTCGAGGCCCACCTCGACCGTGGCCGTGGTCCGGTCGCGACGGTGCTCGTCCAGGCCGGCACCCTGCGGCGCGGGGACATCCTCGTGGCGGGCACCGCCGACGGCAAGATCCGGGCCATGTTCGACGAGAAGGGCCAGGCCGTCGAGGAGGCCGAGCCCTCCCGGCCCGTGCAGGTCCTCGGGCTGAACGAGGTGCCCGAGGCGGGTGACGAGTTCCGTGTCGTCGACGCCGAGCGCTTCGCCCGCGACGTCGCGGAGCGCCGCGCCGCACGTGAGCGGCGCAAGGAGCTCGCGGAGCGGCGGCCGACCACGCTGGAGGAGTTCACCTCCGCGGTGCAGGCCGGCGACAAGGCCCACCTCAACGTCATCATCAAGGCGGACGTCTCCGGGTCCGCCGAGGCGCTCGAGGACGCCCTGCTCAAGCTCGAGCTGGACGAGGTCCAGATCCGGGTCATCTCCAAGGGCGTCGGCGCGATCACCCAGGGCGACGTCCGGCTCGCGGAGGCCTCCGACGCGATCATCGTCGCGTTCAACGTCCGCCCGGGTGCCAACGCCCGTGAGGAGATCGACCGCAGCGGCGTGGACGTGCGGACCTACCGCATCATCTACGAGGCGATCGAGGACATCGAGCGCGCCGTCAAGGGGCTGCTCGCACCGGAGTTCCGCGAGCAGATCGTCGGCGAGGCCGAGGTCCGGGAGATCTTCAAGACCCCGAAGGGCTTCGTCTTCGGCTGCATGGTCACCAAGGGCGAGGTCAAGCGCGATGCCGGGGTCCGGATCATCCGCGAGGGCGTGGTCGTCGCCGAGGACCACATGTCCTCGCTGCGCCGCTTCAAGGACGACGTGCGCGAGGTCCGCGAGGGCTTCGAGTGCGGCATCGGCCTGCAGCGCTTCCAGGACGTCAAGGAGGGCGACCAGTTCGAGGTGTTCGAGACCGTCGAGGTGGAGCGCGTCTGACCCGGAGCAGGACGATCCCGTGAGCGGTGAAGGTCGCGTGCACTTCGGCGTCGCCCGCATCGAGGTGTTCCTGCCGGGCGCCGACAGCCTGAAGGCGCGCCGCGCCCTCGTGCGGCGCGCCCAGGCTGCCCTTGGCAACGAGCTCGGCGTGTCCGTCGCCGAGGTCGGTGGGCAGGACCGCTGGCAGCGCGTGGTGCTCGGGGTCGCGATCGCTGCCTCCACGGCCACCGGGGTGGAGCGCGTGCTCGACCGCGTCACCGCGGTGATCGAGCGCGACCCGCGCGTGGAGGTGCTCGCCGTCTCCGAGCTCGCGGACCACCTCGACGACGAGGGCGAGCTGCCGCTGCCCGGGTAGGCGGCCGGTCACCCCAACCTCCACCCTCACCCCACCTCCCGGCCGAGAGGAACGCCCATGGCCCGCAAGCGCAACCCCCGCATCGACGAGCAGGTCCGAGCGGCGGTGGCTGACCTGCTCCAGACCGAGCTCACCGACCCGCGCCTGACCTTCGTCACCATCACCGAGGCGGACGTCACCCCTGACCACGACGTGGCGACGATCTACTACTCCACCCTGGACCCGGGGGTGCTCAGCCGCGATCCCCGTCGCACCGGCGGGGACCGGATCGCGGCCTCGGCCGACGTCGCTGAGGCCCTCGGGGCCGCGGCTGGCCGTCTACGCGGCCCGGTCGCACGGCGCGTGGGCTTGCGGACCACCCCCGAGCTGCGCTTCCGTCCCGACCCGGTGGCCGAGCAGGCCGCCCGGGTCGAGGATCTGCTGCGCGGGCTCGAGACCCGCGACGTGCCGCCTGGCACCGGTGGCCTCGAGGACCGGGAGCCCGAGGACACGGAGAGGTGAGCATGAGGCCCCCTTCGGCGCACGCACCGGCCTGGACCGCGGAGCTGGATCCGCTCGCGTGGGCCGCGGCCCGTGCGCGCCTCGAGCGCGCGATCGCCGACCGCGACCGGGTCGTCATCGCCGGGCACGTCCGGCCGGATGGCGACGCGCTCGGCTCGGTGCTGGCGCTGCACCACGCCCTGGGTCGTGCGGGGGTGCGCACCGTGCCGGTGATCGGCGAGCATCCCCTGCGCCTGGAGGCGGGCATGGACCGGCTCCCGGGGATCGCCGAGGTCCGGGACGCCACGACCCTGCCGGCCCCCGAGGCGGTCGATCTGTTGGTCACCGTCGACGCCGCGAGCCCCGAACGCCTCGGCGCGGTCGCGCGCTACCTCGATGCCGGGGTCGAGACGGTGGTCTACGACCACCACGCGCGCCGCGAGGCCTTCGGCGACGTGACCGTCAACGCCCCCGAGGCCGCGGCCACCGTGCTGCTGCTCGCGCGGCTGCTCGACGAGCTCGCGCTGCCCTTCGGCCCCGAGGTCGCCGACGCGCTCTACGTCGGCCTGGTCACCGACACCGGGCGGTTCTCCTACGCCGCGACCGACCCGAGCGCCCTGCAGCTCGGCGCGCGGCTGCTCGCGGCGGGGGTGGACCAGGCCACCTGGACCCAGGCGCTGTACGAGACCCGGCCGCTCGCGGAGCTCGCCGTGCTCGGGACCGCCCTGGCGCGTGCCCAGCTGCACCCCGAGGTCGCCCTGGTCACCACCCACCTCGAGCCGGATGAGCTCGCGGGGGCGACCGCCGAGGGGCTCATCGACCTGCTGCGCACCGTCGAGGGCGCCGAGGTGGCGCTCACCCTGCTGCCCGAGGCGCCCGGGACGTGGAAGGGATCGCTGCGGTCGCGGGGGCGGGCGGACGTCGGACGGGTCGCCGCCGCGCTCGGCGGTGGTGGGCACCGTCTGGCGGCGGGCTTCACGGCCCCCGGGACGCCGGCCACGCTGACCGAGCGGGTCGTGTCGCTGCTCGCGGAGGGCTGAGCCGCGTGGGCCGCCGACCCCGCCCCCGTGGCCCGGTCCACGACCAGGTCCTGCTGGTGGACAAGCCGGCCGGACCGACCTCGCACGACGTCGTCGCCCGGATCCGCCGCGTCGCCGGGCACAGCCGGGTCGGGCACACCGGCACGCTCGACCCGGCCGCCACCGGGGTGCTCGTGGTGTGCCTCGGGCGGGCGACGAAGCTCGTGCGCTTCCTGCAGGCCGGCACCAAGACCTACGCCGCCCGCATCCTGCTCGGCATCGAGACCGACACCCAGGACGCTGCGGGGCTCGAGGTGGCGCGCACCGATGCCAGCCACATCGACGAGCCGACGGTGTGCGAGGCGCTCGGGGCCTTCCAGGGCGAGATCCTCCAGATCCCGCCGATGGTGTCGGCGGTGAAGGTCGACGGCCAGCGCCTCCACGAGCTCGCGCGCCGCGGCGAGACGATCGACCGCGAGCCGCGCCGTGTCGAGGTGTCCTCCCTCGTGCTCGAGCGGTTCGTGCCGGGACCGGTCGCCGAGGTCGACGTGCTGCTGAGCTGCTCGGCCGGGACCTACGTCCGCACCATCGCCCACGACCTCGGGGCGGCGCTGGAGGTCGGTGGCAGCCTGGCGCGCCTGCGGCGGCTCGCGAACGGACCCTTCGGGGTCGAGGAGTGCGTCGAGCTCGCCACGATCGACGCGACGGATGCGGCCGGGTTGCACGCGCTCGGGCTGGACCCGCTCGCCGCGGTGGGGCGCACCCTGCCCGTGGTCGAGCTCGCCGATGACGACGCCGCCCGCCGGCTGGTCCAGGGGCAGCCGCTGGACGCGCTGGGCCGTGCCGGTCCCGTGGCGGTGGTCCGCCCCGCGCGTGGCCGAAGCCCCGCGCAGCTGCTCGCCATCGTCGAGGACGACGCTCAGGGTCGGGCGGCACGACCGGCGCTGGTCTGGACGCGACCGCAGGAGCTCCTATGACCCACGTCGTCCGGGATCCCGCCGCGCTCGATCGCGCCCCGTCGGTGGTGACGGTCGGCAACTTCGATGGGGTCCACCGCGGGCACCAGGTGCTGCTGCGCCGCACGGTCACCCTGGCGGCCGAGCACGGTGCGCGCGCGGTGGCGGTCACCTTCGACCCCCACCCCGCCACGGTCCTGCGTCCCGGGGCGGCGCCGCCGCTGCTGCAGCCGCTCTCCGAGCGGGTCACGCGCCTGGTGGAGGCCGGGCTCGACGCCGTGGTGGTGCTGCCCTTCACCCGCGAGCTCGCGTCGATGTCACCCGCCGGGTTCGTGCGCAGCGTCCTCGCCGGCCCGCTCGCCTCGGTGCGGGTCGTGGTCGGCACGAACTTCCGCTTCGGTGCGCGCGCGGCCGGTGACGTGGTGACGCTGCTCGAGCTCGGTGAGCAGCACGGGTTCAGCCCCGAGGCGGTCACCCTGCTCGAGCTGGACGGGCGGCGGATCTCCTCCTCGGCGATCCGCGAGCACCTGACGGCCGGCGAGGTGGACTGGCCCCGCTCGGCGCTCGGGCGTCCCTACCAGCTCACCGGTGTGGTCGTGCCCGGTGACGGCCGCGGTCGCACCATCGGGGTCCCCACCGCGAACCTGCACCCGCAGGAGCGGCTGGTCGTCCCCGGCGCCGGGGTGTACGCCGGCCACGCCGAGGTGGCGGGGGAGTGGCTCCCGGCGGTCACCAACGTCGGGGTGCGACCGACCTTCGACGGGCAGATCGAGACCGTCGAGGTGCACCTGCTCGACACCGAGGTCGACCTGTACGGCGCCCCCCTGACCTTCCGGTTCGAGCACCGCCTCCGCGGCGAGCAGCGCTTCGACGGGCCCGAGCAGCTGGTCGCGCAGATCACCCGGGACATCCAGACGGCGCGCCTGAGGCTCGCGGAGGCCTAGCCGCCGGCCCGGCGGGGCGTTGAGACGCCGTGGGTGTGCGCCAGGGCGACGAACGGCCGTCCCGGCTCGCTTGCCGGACGTCCATCCCTGTGCCACACTGCTCGCGACGGCCCGAGGTGGGCTGTTCCCAACCGTGCCCGTACGGGTGTCGGGATCCCTCGAGCGCCGCACCGCCCTGGTCCCACCGGGGAGCCGGCGCGAGGCGCCAGCAGCCGCGTCGTGGCGGCCGCCGGAGCGGGACCCCACGGAGATGGTGCGCCGCACCGTCCCACCCGGCGCGGCAGGGCCGACCACGAGTACGGAGCATCATCTGTGGCGATCACGCTGCCCAACGACAAGCAAGCCATCATCGAGCGGTTCCGCCGTGACGAGACGGACACCGGCTCCCCGGAGGTCCAGGTCGCGCTGCTGACCCAGCGCATCAGCCACCTGACCGAGCACCTCAAGGAGCACAAGCAGGACCACCACTCCCGGCGCGGGCTGCTGAAGCTCGTCGGGCAGCGGCGGCGCCTCCTCAACTACCTGAAGAAGCTGGACATCGAGCGCTACCGCGCGCTCATCGCGGAGCTGGAGCTCCGGCGCTGAACCACCCGGGCCGGGTCCGCCAGGAGGCGACCCGGCCCGCATCGTACGAGCCGCGTCGCGGCCCGTACGGCGACACGCCCCCACCCCGTCGGTCGTCAGTGGAGACGGCTCGCGAGCCCGAGCCGCCCCCACTGATGAGCCGGAGGACCGTGGTGGCGTCCCGCCCCGCACGACGACGTGCGCGGCATCGACGAACACCAAGGAGGCCCAACGTGGGCAAGCTCGGACACTACGAGCACACCGTCGAGATCGACGGTCGGAGCATCACCTTCGAGGCCGGGACCCTGGCCGCCCAGGCGGGCGGCGCCGTGGTCCTAAGCCTCGGCGACACCAAGGTCCTGTCGACCACCACCGCATCGAAGCAGCCGAAGGACTTCCTGCCCTTCTTCCCCCTCACCATCGAGGTGGAGGAGCGCATGTACGCCAACGGCCGCATCCCCGGCTCGTTCTTCAAGCGCGAGGGGCGGCCGTCGGAGAACGCGATCCTGGTCTGCCGGCTCACCGACCGGCCGCTGCGCCCCACCTTCGCCGAGGGGCTGCGCAACGAGGTCCAGGTCGTCAACACCGTCATCCAGACCACCCAGGTCGACCCCTACGACGTCGTGGCGATGAACGGCTCCTCGCTATCGACCATGCTGTCCGGCCTGCCCTTCTCCGGGCCGGTCGCCGCCGTGCGCTACGCCATGATGCGTGACGGGGACTGGGTCGCCTTCCCGACCTTCGCCGAGCTCGAGGAGGAGGCCGTGTTCAACATGGTCATCTCCGGTCGGGTCGAGGAGGACGGCGAGGTCGCGATCCTGATGATCGAGGCGGAGGCCACCCCGGACGCCTGGGTCAAGGTCGACATGGGCGGCACGGCCCCGACCGAGCAGGTCGTCGGCCAGGCCATCGAGGACGTCAAGCCGATCATCCGGCAGCTGTGCGAGGCCCAGCAGGCCTTCGTGGACGAGGTCGGGGTGCGTGACGCGGGCGAGTTCCCGCTCTTCCTCGACTACACCGACGAGGTCTTCGACGCGGTCTGGGCGGCGGCCGAGGCCAAGGTCCTCGAGGTCTACCGGCGGCCCGAGCTGTCCAAGGAGGGCAAGGACGAGGCGATCAGCGCCGTCCGCGCCGACGTCGTCGACGCCGTGGCCGCGGCCGGTGTCGGCGACCTCGACGAGGAGACGCTGCGCAAGCAGGCTGCCGAGGCCTTCCGCTCCACCGAGAAGAAGGTCGTCCGCCGGCTGATCGTCGACGAGGGCTACCGCGTCGATGGCCGCAGCGTCACCGAGCTGCGCCCGCTCACCGCCGAGGTCGGCGTCCTGCCGCGGACCCACGGCTCGGCGCTGTTCCAGCGCGGCGAGACCCAGGTGCTGTCGGTGCTCGCGCTCGGCACCACCCGCGACGGCCAGCGGCTCGACACCCTCGACCCGCAGGACGAGAAGCTGTTCATGCACCACTACAACATGCCGCCGTACTCGACCGGCGAGGCCGGCCGGGTCGGCAGCCCCAAGCGGCGTGAGATCGGCCACGGTGCCCTCGCCGAGCGGGCGCTCATCCCGGTCCTGCCCGACACCGAGGAGTGGCCGTACGCGATGCGCGTCGTCTCCGACGTGCTCAGCTCCAACGGCTCCACCTCGATGGGCTCGGTGTGCGCCGCGTCCATGGCGCTGATGGACGGCGGCGTGCCGACCCACGCCCAGGTCGCCGGCATCGCCATGGGGCTGGTGTACGAGAACGGCAGGTACACCACCCTCACCGACATCCAGGGCGTCGAGGACTTCTTCGGCGACATGGACTTCAAGGTCGCCGGCCCCGAGGGGTTCATCACGGCGCTGCAGCTCGACACGAAGCTCGCCGGCATCCCGGCCGACGTCCTCCAGGACGCGCTCCTGCAGGCCCGCGAGGCCCGGCTGGAGATCCTGGACGTCATGAACGCCGCCATCAGCGAGCCGCGCGACGAGGTCGCCGACGGCGCGCCACGGGTGGAGATCGTCCACATCCCGCAGGACAAGATCGGCGCGGTCATCGGCCCGCGCGGCGCGATCATCAAGGAGCTGGTCGAGGAGACCGGCGCCCAGATCGACGTCGACGAGGAGGGCGGCCGCGGGGTCGTCAGGATCTACGCCACCTCCGCGGCGATCGCCCAGGACGCCCTGGACCGCATCAACGCGATCGCGAACCCGCAGCTGCCCGAGAAGGGCGAGCGCTACCACGCGACCGTGGTCAAGACGGTCGACTTCGGGGCGTTCGTCTCCCTCACCCCCGGCACGGATGGCCTCCTCCACATCTCCGAGCTGTCCCGCATGAAGGGCAAGCGGCTCGGGCACGCCGAGGAGGCGGTCGAGGTCGGCGAGCAGATCCTCGTCGAGGTGCTCGACGTCCTCGACGGCGGCCGCAAGTTCAAGCTGCAGTTCGTCGGTGACGTGGCCGACGACAACGGTGCCGCCGCCGTCGAGGCTGGCGAGGCGGCCACCGACGAGCCGCGCTCACGCGGCGGACGGGACCGCGCGGAGCGCGGCGGTCGCGACCGTGGTGAGCACGGCGACCGTGGTGAGCGTGGTCGTGGCGACCGCGGGCGTGAGGAGCGGGACCGCGACGGCGAGGCTGCCGACGCCCCAGCCGCGCGCGCAGACCGCGGCGGCCGGGGCCGGGGGGACCGTGACCGCGGCGGCGAGGGTGGGGGACGCCCCCGTACCCGTACCCGCAGCCGTTCGCGCGAGCGGGACTGAGCACCGCACGTCGCACCGCACACTGGTGGGCGGCCTTCGGGCCGCCCACCGGTGCGTCACCGGCCCCTGGGTGCGTCGTGGGCCCGTGCCGGCCGCAGGCCCGTGCCCCACGAGGCCGGATGCGGCGGGGACCCCTACGCTGCGGGCGAGCCCACCACCCGCCACGCCGAGCCCGTGAGGCGACCGTGTCCGAGCAGCAAACCCGGCTGACCACCGGGGTCCGGGTCGTCTCCGAGACCATGCCCTCGGTCCGCTCGGTCGCGTTGGGGCTGTGGTTCGCGGTCGGCTCGCGCGACGAGCACCCCGCTCAGGCGGGTTGCTCCCACTTCCTCGAGCACCTCCTCTTCAAGGGCACCGGGCGGCGCTCCGCCCGCGACATCGCCGAGGCGCTCGATGCCGTCGGCGGGGAGCTGAACGCCTTCACCGACAAGGAGGTGACCTGCTTCCACGCCCGGGTCCGCGACACCGACCTCGCGCTCGCCCTCGACGTGCTCGCCGACATGGTCATCGACGCGCGCAACCGGCCGGAGGACGTCGAAGCGGAGCGGCAGGTCATCCTCGCCGAGCTGGACGCGCTCCATGATGCCCCCGACGAGCTCGTGCACACCGAGTTCGCGCACGCCGTGCTCGGGGCGCACCCGCTGGCCGCCGAGACGCTCGGGTCGCCCACCTCGATCCGGTCGCTCGACCGGGACACGATCCACGCCTACTACCTCGACCGCTACCGGCCCGAGCAGCTGGTGGTCGCTGCGGCCGGAAACGTGGACCACGATCGGCTGGTCGCGTCGGTGACGGAGCTCGTCGGTGACCTCACCCGGCCCGGGAGCGGCCCGGACGGGCGCGTCCCGGCAGCGGCCTACGCCCGTGGCCAGGTCCGCGTCCGCCCCCGCCCGAGCGAGCAGGCGCACGTCGTGCTCGGCGGCGGGGGGCTCGACCACCACGACGAGGACCGTTTCGCGCTGAGGGTGCTGGACACCGTGCTCGGCGGGGGGATGTCCTCGCGGCTGTTCCAGGGCATCCGGGAGGACCGTGGGTTGGCCTACAGCACCTTCAGCTACGCCGCTTCCTACACCGACGCCGGTCTCGTCGGTGCCTACGTCGGGACCGCGCCCCGCCACGTCGAGCAGGTCCTGGCCCTGCTGCGCACCGAGCTCACCCGGCTCGCCGAGGACGTCACGCCCGCCGAGGTCGAGCGCGCCAAGGGCATGCTGACGGGCAGCACCGTGCTCGGGCTGGAGGATCCGGCCTCCCGCATGGCCCGGCTCGGCCGCCGCCTGGTGACCGGCGCGCCCGCCGTCGGCGTCGACGAGGCGCTCGCCCGCATCGAGGCGGTCGAGGTCGACGCCGTGCGGGCCGTGGCTGCACGGCTGCACGCCGGCCCGCACGACCTCGCCGTGGTCGGCCCCTTCGACGAGGACGCGGGCGAGCGCTTCGCCGCGGCGCTCGCCTGATGGCGTCGGTCACGGGCTGGCAGGAGGTCGCCGACCGCATCTGGGTGCGGCGCTACGACCCCTTCGACGTGAACGTGACGGTGGTGGCCGGCGACCACGAGGTGCTGCTCGTCGACACCCGCACCTCGCTGTACGAGGCTGCGGAGGTGCGCCGCCACCTCACGGCGCTGCCCTGCGGGCCACCGACCGCGGTGGTGCTGACCCACGCCCACCTCGACCACAGCCTCGGGGCCGGGGCGTTCCCGGGGCTGCCGCTGTACGCGAGCCGCGGGTGCCGCGAGACCCTCGCCCGGCACGGCGTGGCGGAGCGCGAACGGTGGCTCGGATGGATCGCGGAGGAGCAGCGGCCCCACCTTCGAGCGAGCCCCATCCCGGTCCCGGACCACCTCGTCGAGAGCTCGCACCGCCTCGACCTCGGCGACCGCGACGTGGACCTGCTGCTGCTCGGCCAGGGGCACACCGACCACGACCTCGTCCTGCACGTCCCCGACGCCGACACCGTCCTCGCCGGTGACCTCGTCGAGGTCGGCGCCCCGCCGGCCTTCGAGGACGCCCACCCCTTCGAGTGGCCGGCCACGCTCGCGCGCCTCGAGTCGCTCGACCCCGAGGTGGTCGTCCCCGGTCACGGGGCCCCGGCCGACCGGCGGCTGCTGTCCACCCGCCGCCAGCAGCACGCCCACCTCGCGGCGCTGTGCCGGGAGACCGTGGGTGGGAGCCGCTCGCTCGCGAGCGCGCTCGTCCTCTCGCCCTTCCCCGAGCCGACGACCCGGACCGCGCTCAGCCGGGCGGCGGCCACGGCCGCCGGCGACCCCTACGCTGGACGCTGACGGCGGACAGCGAGGTGGGTGTGCGGATCGGGATCGTCGGGGCGGCGGGGCGCATGGGTGCGGAGGTCTGCCGTGCCGTCGCCGCGGCGGAGGACCTCACCCTCGTCGCGGCCGTCGACCCCGGTGCCGCCGGCCGGTCGCTGTCGGAGGTCGCCCGGCTCGACGGGCCGGAGGGCGACCTCGTCGTCGCCGAGCACCTCGACGCCCTCACCGACGCCGACGTCGAGGTGGCGGTCGAGTTCACCGGCCCGGCGAGCGTGGGGGAGAACCTCCTCTGGCTGCTCGAGCACGGCATCCACGCCGTCGTCGGGGCCACCGGCATCAGCGAGGTGCAGCTGTCCCGGGCCCGCGAGCTCGCGGCGGGCTCCACCGCCAACGCCCTGGTCGCCCCGAACTTCGCGATCGGGGCGGTCCTGCTCCTGCGCTTCGCCGCCGAGGCGGCCCGCTACCTGCCCCACGTCGAGGTGGTGGAGCTCCACCATGACGGCAAGGTGGACGCCCCCTCCGGCACGGCGCTGCGGACCGCCGAGCTGTTGGCCGAGGCCCGCGGGACCGCGCCGAGCGTGCCGCTCGGCGACGCCCACCACCCGGGGGCGCGCGGCGCGGATCACGCCGGCATCCGGGTCCACAGCGTGCGGCTGCCGGGTCTGGTCGCCCACCAGGAGGTGCTGTTCGGGGGGACGGGGCAGACCCTGACGATCCGGCACGACTCGATCGACCGCACCTCGTTCATGCCGGGGGTGCTGCTCGCCTGCCGGACCGTCGCGGGGTTGGACGGCCTCGAGGTCGGCCTGGACGCCGTGCTCTAGGTGCTCTCGGCGCGGAACGGACCCGCCCGCCGGCGTCGCGTCTCGGGTGCGGCCCGGCTGCCGCCGCAGCGCGCGTCGGGCGCGGCGCAGCACCCGGTCAGGCCAGCCGCGTGACAGGCCCCTGCAGCGGGACGAGCTCCAGGTCCTGCGCGACGTGCACGTCCAGGGCGGGCGCGGCCGCGCGCGCCTCGGCGAGGTGCGCTGCGGTGCCCGGGTAGCGCCGTGACAGGTGGGTGAGCACCACCCGGCGCGCACCCGCCTCGTGGCCGATGCGGGCGGCCTGCGCCGCGGTGAGGTGCCCCGCTGCCTCGGCGAGGTCCTGCTCGGAGGAGAGGAAGGTGGCCTCGATCAGCAGCAGGTCCGCCGCCTCGGCGAGCTCGCGTGCGCCGGGGCAGTCCCGCGTGTCCATCACGTGGGCGATGTGCACCCCCGGCCGGGCGGTGCTCACCTCCTCGAGCTGCACGCGGCGTCCGTCGACCCGGACCGAACCGGTCTCGACGAGGTCGCTGCGCGCCTCGTCGGGGATCCCGAGGGCCTCGAGGCGCTCCGGCAGCAGGTGCCGCCCTTCCGGTTGCGAGAAGCGGTAGCCGAGCGTCGGGATGACGTGGGAGAGCGCCCGGGCCTGAACGGTCAGCGGCGGCTCGGTGCTGAGCACGCCGGGGCGAGCCGGTCGTTCCTCCACCACGGCACCGGCGCTGCTCGCCGAGGCGTTGCGCAGGGCCGTGATGTAGCGGGCCGCCTCCTCGGGGTAGTGGAGCACGACCGGGTGCTCGATGCCGTCGAGCGCGAGGCGTTGCAGGACGCCCGGGAGCCCGAGGCAGTGGTCGCCGTGGGCGTGGGTGATGCAGATGCGCTGGATGCTCGACACCGCCACGCGCGCGAGCGAGAGCTGGCGCTGCGTCCCCTCGCCAGGGTCGAGCAGGATGCCGTGGCCGTCGAAGCGCAGCAGGGCCGCGTGGTGCGCGCGCGTCCGTGTCGGGACCTGGCTCGCGGTCCCGAGGATGAGCAGCTCACGACCTGACATCCCACGTCCTCGCCGTCGTCTCAGGACCGTACTCGTCGTCAACCCCGTCGAGGCGCTACGGTCCGTCGTCCGGCCGAGATCCGGCCGGCCATCGGCACGCGTGGAGCAGCGTGCCAGCCCGTGGGTGGGAACGCAGCCGCCGGACGTGCCGCGTCGCCCCGGGGAGGGAGGGCGTCCCGTGACCGACCGCGACACGTACCTCGAGGCGCTGCAGCGCTTCGCCGGTGACCTCCGGATGATCCAGCAGGTCGAGGCCTCGATGGAGGCCCGCCAGGTCGTCTTCACACCGCAGCACTACGAGCTGCTGGTCAAGGCCTACCTCGGCGCCCGGGAGCTGAAGGGTGCCCAGCGTCTCTTCGATCGCATGGCGGCTCAGGGCATCTCGCTCGCCGGACCGGTGCGGTGGGACGTGGCGCTGGCCACGGCTCGCGCCGGCCGCACGGGCGAGGCGCTCACGATGCTGGACCAGCTCCACGGCGAGGGGGAGGAGCCTCCCGCCGAGCAGGCCCACGGGGTGCTCGCGGTCTACCTCGCCGCCCAGCGCTTCCCGGCGGCCCGGGCGGTCCTGCGCCGGATGGCCCAGCACGGCCAGGCAGCCTCCGCCAGCGAGTACACCGCGCTGCTTCGGGACTGCCTCGACCGACGGGCGATCAAGGACACCCGGACCGTGGTGGACCTGATGCTCCAGGTCGGCGTGAAGCCGGACCCACGGCTCGCCACCGAGCTCGTGGCCATGATCGCGCGTGCGGGCCACACCGACCGTGCCCAGGAGCTGCTGGCGCGGCTCGAGCAGGCCGGGGTCGCGCTGCCGGGCGACGTGCACACCGAGCTGCTGCTCGCCTACGCCAAGGCTGGCGACGCGGAAGCAGCGGAGCAGGCCCTGGTGGCGATGCGCGCGGCCGGGACGGAGCCGACCAGCTTCCACCGCAACGCGGTGCTGGAGGCACGGATCGCGGCCGGGGACGCCACCGGCGCCTGGGCGGTCGCGCTGGAGCTGGCCGCGGACGGCCGGATCCCCTCGGGCGCGAACCTCGAGGGGCTGATCGACGTCTCCCTCGCGGTCGGCCGGCGTGCGGCGGCCTCTGGCGTGCTCGACTGGATGATGATCCTCGGGATCCCCGTCCCGCCGGGCAAGGCCGCCGACGTGCTCGGTCGGCACCTGAAGGCCGGGGAGCTGGACACCGCCTGGATGCTGTTCGAGGAGCTGACCGCCCACGGGGTGCCGCCGGACCGCAAGGTCGCGCGCGATCTGGTGGAGCGTCTCGTGCGTGCGGGTCGTCTGGACGAGGGTGCCGCGCTGCTGGAGCGGCTGCGCAAGGACGGGACCCTCACCCACGGCCGCCACTACGGTCCGCTGCTGCGGGCGCTCGTGAGCGCGAAGCGGGCGGAGGAGGCCCTCGCGCTGCTCGAGCACCTGCTCGCCGAGGGCGTCACGCCCACGAGCGCCGACGCGTCCCGGCTGCTCGGGGTGCTGCTGCGGGACAAGGCCTTCGCGCGCGCCGACGCGCTCGTCGCGCAGCTGTCGGCGGCGGGGGTCAGCGTCGACGAGCCGACCTACCGCGAGCTGCTGTGGGGCTACGCCCGGCAGCGCAAGCACGAGCAGGCGCGCGACGTCTACGACCGCATGGTCGCAGCCGGGATCACGCCCGACGACCGCCATGAGGCTGCGCTGCGCTGGGCATCGGGCGAGACGCGTACCCGGCTGCCCGAGGAGGGCACGGACGCGGGCTCGGAGCCGGCCACGGACGCCGGGACGGGCGCGGTGACGGAGCAGGCCGATGGCCCGGCGACGGATGCTGCCGCGGAGCAGGACACGGGCGTGGGGGAGGAGCAGGCCGCTGGCGTCGGGGCGGGTGCGGGTCCCGAGCAGGCCGCTGGCGTCGGGGCGGGTGCGGGTCCCGAGCAGGCCCCGGCCGGCGGAGCTGAGGCCCCGCCGAGCAGCGGACCCGCCGCTGCGGGGTCGGCCACCGAGCCGCCAGCAGCCGAGCCGGCAGCCACCACGCCGTCGATGACCGACTCGTCATTGCCCTCGAGCGTCACAT
>JBKHEJ010000041.1:0-15486 GCA_046540855.1 Nitriliruptoraceae bacterium | reverse complement strand
GGCGGCTGGCACGTCCACGTCGCCGCCGGGCGGCGCCTGCTCACGCGCCGGTGGCTCCATGGCCTGGCCGCCAGGTTCCTCAGGGGCCGGCGCGGCCGCGCAACCGAGCAGGAGCACCGCGGCCGACACCGCCGCCAGGCCGCGGCGGAGGCTCATCCCGGCGCGTCGACGCTGTCGAGCAGGCCCCGCAGCTGGAACCCCCGGGAGGGGTGCCGCAGCTTCGTCAGCGTCTTCTTCTCGATCTGGCGGATGCGCTCGCGGGTCAGCCCGAACTGCGCCCCGATGTCCTCCAGGGTGTGCTCCTCCCCGTCGACCAGGCCGTAGCGCAGCATCAGCACCGTGCGCTCGCGATCGGTGAGGGCGGACAGCGCCCGCTCCACCTCGCGCTTGGCGAGCACCGCGGTCGCGGAGGTCTCCGGATCGACCGCCTCCTCGTCGGCGACGAGCTCCCCCATGGTCGCGTCGCCGTCCTCCCCGATGGGCTTGTCGAGGCTGGCGACGTCCTGCGAGGCGACCTTGACCTCCCGCAGGCGCTCGAGCGGCAGGCCGAGCTCGGCCGCGATCTCGTGCTCGCTGGGTTCCCGACCGAGCTGCTGGAGCAGGGCGAACTCGGCGTAGCGGACCTTGCCCATGAGCTCGTGGACGTGGACCGGCAGCCGCACCGTCCGGCCGGTGTTGGCGAGCCCGCGCTGCAGCGCCTGGCGGATCCACCAGGTCGCGTAGGTCGAGAACTTGTAGCCCTTGGTGTGGTCGAACTTCTCCACCCCGCGGATCAGGCCGAGGTTGCCCTCCTGGATCAGCGAGAGGAGGTCGACCCCCCGCCCGCGGAACTTGCGCGCCACGGAGACGACCAAGCGCAGGTTCGCCCGGATCATGTGGTCCTTGGCGCGCTCCCCGCCCCGGGCGATCATGCGCAGCTGGGCCTTGCGGCGGGGGGTGAACCGCTCGCCCGAGCCCAGCAGGACGTGCGCGGCGAGCCCGGCCTGGTACCGCTTGGCGAGGTCCACCTCGAGCTCCGGGGTGAGCAGCTCGGTCCGGCCGATCTCGTTGAGGTACTGCCGGACCGAGTCCGAGGAGGCCGACAGCGGGGTCGCCTCGGGGCGGTCCGCATCCTCGACGAGGTCGTCGAGGACCTGCATGCCGAGGTCGCGAGCTCCCTGCGCGGTGTCCTCGACCCAGGTGTCCGCGTGCGTGAGCGGGTCGAACAGCTCCTGCAGCTCCGACAGCAGCACGTAGCCGCGGGACGCCCCACGTTCGAAGAGCTCCGAGAGGGGGGTGACGTCGCTCACGTGGGGTCCCTCGGGTCCGGGCTCGTCTCGGGGCCGGCCGGGACGGGCGCCCGGGGGCGCTCGCGCCTGGTCCGGGCGCAGCCTCTGAGGGTACGCGCCCGAGCGGGAGGCGTCAGCGCGGGTCGGCGTCCTCGCCACCGCGCTGACGGCGCCGCTCCCGATCGTGGCGCTCCAGGTACCGCTCCCACGCCTCCTGCGCGCGCCGATCCCGATCCGCAGCGTCCTCGGCTGCCGTGGGGCGGCTCCTGGAGGTAGCGGGGGCGGGACCCGGGTGGTGCGGGTGGTCACGGCGCAGCGGCGGCGCGTCGGCCCCGCGTCCGATCGCGACGGTCGCCGCCAGCGCGGTGGTCAGCGGGACCGCCGCGATCAGCCCGAGGGATCCGACGATGGTCTTGATGATCTCCTCGGCGAGCATCTCGGAGTTGAGCAGCTCCCGGGTCGGCACGCCCCCCGTGGTGAACAGCAGCAGCAGCGCGATCGAGGCGCCGGTGTAGGCCAGCACGAGGGTGTTGATCACCGAGGCGATGTGGTCGCGGCCGACCCGCATGGCGCGGGCGACCAGCGCTCGCCAGGTGAGCGTGCGGTCGGTGTCGTGCAGGGCGAACACCGTGGACGCCTGGCTGATGGTGACGTCGTCGAGCACGCCGAGGGCGGCGATGATCAGGCCCGCGAGGACGAGCCCCTGCAGGTCCAGCCCCTCGACCGCGAAGCGCGCGAAGACCGCCTCCTCGGAGGCGTAGCCGGTGACCCGACCCCACTCGATGAACCACGAGCCGAGCGCGATCGTGAGCGCGAGCGCGGCCGCGGTGCCCACGACCGCCGAGGTGGTCATCTCGTTCACCCCGTGCGCGAGGTACAGGGTGACGAGCATGACCGCCATCGCGCCCACCATCGCCACCAGCGGCGGGCTCGTGCCGGCGATGATGGCCGGCACGACGAACCGGACCACGATCGCGAGCGAGATCACGAGCCCGAGCAGGGAGCGCAGCCCGTGCCAGCGTGCGACCACGAGCACGACCACGACGAACAGCGCCAGCAGCCACACCAGGACCGGGAACCGATCGAGGTCGGTGACGAAGTAGCGCTGTTCCCCGTCGGGGTCCGTGACCCGGTCCATCAGGACGCGATCGCCGACGCGCAGCTCGGGGAACCCGTCAGCGGTCACCTCGAGGTCGACACGCGCGCCCGCGTCGGGGCCCTCGAGCACCTCGACCTCGAGCCGCACCGCGTCACCGGACACCCCGAGCACCTCGTCGGGCTCGCCCGGGACGACCTCGACCGCGAGGACATCGCCGGGGGTGAGCGGGTCGAGGGGCTCGTCGTCGTCGGTCAACGGCGGCCACAGCGCCACCAGACCCGCAGCGGTCAGCGCCGCGAGCAGGACGACGAGGGCGACGAGGCGTCGGTGGGTCAGGACCGGAGGGGACAACGCAGGGCTCCTGGTGGCAGGAACGGCCCCGCGATGCTACGGCGCCACGGCCGTGGCCCGGACCCACCACGCTCCACGCCCGTGCGGTCACCGGTGGGGGACGCCGACGGCCGCACCACGACACGACCCCGCCCGGCGGTGGGCCGAGGGCGGGGTCGTGGGGGTGGGGCCAGCGCGCCTGGCGAGGCCAGGAGCCGGGGGTGGTCAGGCAGCCCGGTCGAGGACGTCGAGCAGCCCGGAGAGGTTGTGCGCGCGGGAGGGGTGGCGGAGCTTCGCGAGCGCCCGGTTCTGCATCTGGCGGATGCGCTCGCGGGTCAGGCCGAAGTGCGCGCCGATCTCCTCCAGCGTCTGCGGCTCCTGCCCGCCCAGCCCGAAGCGCAGCACGAGGATGATGCGCTCCCGGTCGTCCAGGGCGTTCAGCGCGGCGTCGATCTGGCTGAGGGCGTCGCCCTCCAGGGCGGTGTCGGCCGGGTCGAGCTGCTGTGCGTCGGCGATGAGGTCACCCATGGTCGCGTCGCCGTCCTCGCCGATCGGCCGGTCGAGGCTGACGAGCTCCTGCATCGCGTCACGGACCTCGCGGACCCGCTCGACGGTGAGGCCGACCTCCTCGGCGACCTCGTCCTCGGTGGGGTCGCCGCCCTTCTGCTGCCGCAGGCGCAGCTCGGCGGCACGCAGCTTGCCGTACAGCTCCCAGACGTGCGCCGGGACCCGGATCGTGCGGCCCTTGCTGGCGACGCCACGCTGCAGCGCCTGGCGGATCCACCACACGGCGTAGGTGGAGAACTTGTACCCCTTGGTGTGGTCGAACTTCTCGACCGCACGCAGCAGCCCGAGGTTGCCCTCCTGGATCAGCTCGATGAAGTCGAGGTCGCGCCCGGAGAACTTGCGGGCCTGCGGGACGACCAGGCGCAGGTTGGCCTGGACCATGCGCTCCTTGGCACGCTCACCATCGCGCGCGATCTGGCGCAGCCGTGCCTTGCGCGCACGGGTCAGCTCGCTGCCCTGCTCCTTGAGGAACACCTCCGCGGACAGGCCGGCCTGGTAGCGCTTCGCCAGGTCCGCCTCGTCCTCCTTCGTCAACAGCGCGTGCCGCCCGGCGTCGTTGAGGTACTGCCGCACGAGGTCGGTGGTCAGCGCCGCGGAGGCGTCCCCGACCTCCTCCGGCACGTCGTCCGCGACGTCGTCGATGACCTGGACGCCCTGGTCGGTGGCCGTGACGATGGCATCGTCGACCCAGGTGTCACCGTGGATCTCCGGGATGTGGAGATCCTGCAGCTCGGACAGCAGCACGTAGCCGCGCTCGGAGGACCGTTCGAGGAGTTCCTCGACGGCGACCTCAGCGGTTGGGAGCTCGGTGGCGTTCACCAGGCGTCCTCCTCACGGGGATGTCGGTGGCCTGCACGGCGCGTTCGGGCACGCCGCGGCCGATGGCGCATGTGGCGAGGTGGCGGCGCTGCACACCTTCGCATGGGGTGTTCGGAGCTGGAAGGCCGTTGGTGCCGACCTTCGGGCGGGGCCGTCCGAGGTTCGGTGCGGTGGGACGGCCATCCTGCGGGTGTCTGGAAGGCATGAGGACAGCATCCGCGCCGTAACCAGACGAACGCACGATGCCCGTTGCGCCTTCCGAGCACCATCCGGACGTGCGTCCAGCGCACACAGAGGGTCGGATCCAGGTGGCTCCCCCTCCTCCAGCCCGGGGACCAGCCGGCCGGTCGCGGCCACCACCCGCCACCAGGGCAGGCTCGCGCCGGCCGCGGCGAGCACGTTGCCGACGGCTCGGGCGGCCCCGGGCGCACCGGCCTCCGCCGCGACCTCACCGTAGGTCAGCACCTGCCCGGCCGGGATGGACGCCACGACGCTCTGGACGCGACGGGCGAAGGCGGAGGTCGATGGCACCGGTACCTCGGGGATCGGGGAGTAGGCTCGTGGGTCCTGGGACCACGCAGGAGGTCGGGATGATCACCGCGTTCGTGCTGCTCGACGTCGAGGTCGACCGGGTCCCGGAGGTGGCGGAGGCACTGTGCCACCTCGAGGGGGTGACCGAGGTCTACTCCGTGACCGGACGCTACGACCTCATCGTCAAGGTCCGGGTGGCCGAGCACGACGCGCTCGCTGACGTGGTGACCGGCGGCATCGGCAAGGTCGAGGGGATCGTCGGCTCGGAGACGCAGATCGCGTTCCGCTCCTACGCCGAGGAGGTGCTCGACGCCGCCTTCAGCATCGGGCAGGACGAGGTCGACTGAGCCCCGAGGTACCGCCTGGCGGTGGGGCGGGCCCGCCGCGGCTGCTACGAGGTGGGCTGCGGTGCACGCTCCTGACCCGCGTGCTCGGCCTGGGTCGGGTAGGCGATGCGCGGGTGGTAGATACCGACCAGGGACTCCACGATCGTGTCCTTGGCCTGCTGCAGCTCGCGGAAGGTCAGGTCGCACTCGTCGAACTGCCCGTCGTCCATGCGCTCCTGCAGGAGCCGCTCGACGGTCGCCTCGATCTCCTCGCGTGGCAGGGTCCCCCGGGTCATCGCCATCGCTCGCGTCGTCGCCTCGGAGCAGTCGGCGAGCACGAGCAACGCCGCCTCCTTGCTGCGCGGCTTGTGGCCCCGGTAGCGGAACTCCTCCTCGTCGACCTTGGAGCGGTCGCCGCCAGCGGCCCGCACGGCCTTGTCGTAGAAGTAGCTCACCACCATCGTGCCGTGGTGGCTGGCGATGCAGGCGACGACCTCCGGCGGGAGCCGGTGCTCGGTCGCGAGCTCGACCCCGTCGACGACGTGGTTCTGGATGATCGTCGCCGAGATGCGCGGCTCGAGCCCGTCGTGCGGGTTCGCGATGCCCTGCTGGTTCTCGATGAAGAAGTGCGGCTGACGGATCTTGCCGATGTCGTGGTAGAGCCCAGCGACGCTCCCGAGCAGCGGGTTGGCGCCGATCTCGCGGCAGGCCCGCTCGGTGAGGGAGGCGACCATCACGGAGTGGTTGTACGAGCCCAGAGCCTTCGTCTCGAGCTCGCGCAGCAGCGGGTGGTTGCGATCCGAGAGGTCGAGCAGGGCCGTGACCGTCGGCAGGCGGAACAGGGTCTCGAGGAAGGGCAGCGCCCCCTGGACCGCCAGCGCCGTCACGACGCCGTTGACCGCCCCGGCCGCGATCGCGACGAGCACGAACTCCTCCGGCCCGAACACCAGCGCGATGAGCCCGGCGAGGACCGGGTAGGACAGCCCGGCCCGCAGCGTGGCCGAGCGCAGATCCGAGCGTTTCGCGATGCTGGTGGTGAGCGGGACGCTGATCAGGACCGCCGCGGCGGCGAACAGCGCCGCCGACCCGGCCGTGGGCCGGACGAGGAGCACGAGCACGGCGGCCGGGAGCATGGTCGCCAGGCCGATGACCGGGTGGATCAGCAGCGCGACGAGCATCGCGAGCGCCCCCGCCGGCACGGCGAACAACCACCCCACCGAGGTGGCGTCCACCACCGCGGTGACCCCGACGACCATGACGGCGTAGGCGAGCACGAGCCCGGCGAGCAGGACGAGCTTCTTGCCGGTGACCCACACGATGGGCTGCATCCGCGCGAGGTAGACCCCCCCGACCGCGACGACGAGCAGCATCGCGGCGCTCGCGAGCAGCCACGCGCGCCAGAACCCCCCGCCGGAGAGGCCGAGCTGCTCGGTGGCCCGCGCGGCCATCGGGGAGACGACCTCGCCCTCACGCACGATCGCCTCCCCCGCCGACCAGGTCGCCGTGAGCTCCTCGACGCTCTCGGCTGCGCGCTCGCGGGCGGCCGAGGTCGCATCGGGGTCGACGACGACGGTGGGGCGCATGTGGAGCTCGATCACCGGGCCCACGATGGTCTCCCCGGTATCCCGGGGGAGGTTGCGGAGCCCGAGCTCCACCGGCAGGGTCTCCGCGACGAGCAGCTCCACCTCGTCGGCCAGGACCCGCTGGCGGGCGAGCTCCTGCGCGATCGCGATGGTCTCGCGCTCGACGATCTCCAGCTCGGAGTCGGAGGCGGTGACCAGCGCGATCGCTGTCTCCTCCGGCAGGTCCGGCTCGAGCTCGGTGAGCCGCGAGCGCTGGGTCACCGGACGCGGGACCGAGCCCGGCGACCCGTCCGGCTGCGCGGTCGGCTCCCGGACCTCACGGGCGGAGGTGAAGACCCGCCGGACGTCCCGCACGATCGCCGTCTGTGCCTCCCGGTCCGGGGTGAGCACCGGCTCCACGCTCTCCGCGGCGGTGCGGCGGGCGGTCTCGGTGGCCTCGGGGTCGGTGACCCGGACGGCGGTCTCGGCGAACACCGTGCGCGGGGCCGGCTCCCCCGCGCGGATCGGCTGGTCCTCGGCGACCGAACCCAACGCCACGACCGGCGGCACGGCGAGCACCACCAGCGCGGCGGCGATGAGCCGCTGCAGCAGCAGCTGTCGACGGGCGGGTTCCAACGGGGTGCACCTCGGGGGCGACGGCGGGCAGGCCTCCAGTGTCGCGCATCCCGGCGCCGCACGCTGCCTCGCGACCGCCCGGGGGACCTGGCGTCCGTCACCGCGACGATGGGCTCAGAACGGTCGATGAGGGACCGCAGAGCCCGCCCGGCGGCGCCCCACCGCGCCGTACGGAGGGCGGCACGCGCACCGGTAGTCTGCGCGCTGACCGCCCATCCCCACCTCGTAGGCGCGCCGTGCACACCGCCGAGCCCTCTCCCTGGGTCGTGCTGGACCGCCAGGACTGGGCCGCGCTGGCACCGAGCACGCCCCTGACCCTGACCGAGGGCGACCTCGACCAGCTGCGCGGCATCAACGACCGCATGTCGCTCGAGGAGGTCGCGGACGTCTACCTGCCCCTGTCGCGGCTGCTGAACCTCTACGTCGCCGCGACGCAGGACCTGCACCGCGCCACCGACACCTTCCTGGGCTCGCTCGCGGCCAAGGTGCCCTTCGTGATCGGCATCGCCGGGTCGGTGGCGGTGGGCAAGTCCACGACCTCGCGGATCCTGCAGGCGCTGCTGTCACGCTGGCCCGACCACCCCGAGGTCGCCCTGGTCACCACCGACGGCTTCCTGTACCCGAACGCGGAGCTCGAGCGGCGGGGGCTGCTCGCCCGCAAGGGCTTCCCGGAGTCCTACGACACCGCGGCCCTGGTGCGCTTCGTCACCGAGGTCAAGGCCGGCGCCCCGACCACGACCGCCCCCGTCTACTCCCACCTGCGCTACGACCGCGTCCCCGGCGAGCGGATCGAGATCCACCAGCCCGACATCCTCATCATCGAGGGGCTGAACGTGCTGCAGACGGGCACCGAGGGCGACCGGCGGCTGTTCGTCTCCGACCTGTTCGACTTCTCGATCTACGTCGATGCCGACGAGGCGAACATCCTGCGCTGGTACGTCGAGCGCTTCCGGCGGCTGCGCGACACCGCCTTCCAGGACCCGCGCTCGTACTTCCGGCGCTACGGCCAGCTGAGCGACCGTGAGGCCGACGAGGTCGCCACCGCCATCTGGCACGAGATCAACGGCCGCAACCTGCAGGAGAACATCCTGCCCACCCGTTCCCGCGCGGACCTGATCCTGCGCAAGGGCCCGGACCACGCCGTGGAACGGATCTGGCTGCGCAAGCTGTGAGCCCCTCAGGGCTGCCGCGGCAGCCCCACCCGTGCGGGCGCCTGCCCGATCGGCTGCCAGGCGGCCAGGACCCCCCGGATCGCGGTCACGACCGCCAGGGGCTGGTCGAGCAGGAGGTGGTGGTGGGCGTGGGGCACGTCCAGGACGGGCACGCCGGCGCTGGCCGCCGGGGAGCCGGCGAGCAGGGCGGCCATGTGGGCTCGGACCTCCTCGTCCACGACCTGCGAGCGTTCCCCGTTGACGATGGCGGTGCGGCAGCTCGCCTGGGCGAGCTCCTCGGAGAACGCCGCCGGGTGCGTGGGCCCACGCCGGGCGGTGAAGACCCGCGGGTCGAAGCACCAGGTCCAGCCCTCGGGGGTCTCACGCAGGCTCTGCTGCCCGACGTGTTCGAGCAGCCAGTCGTTGTCGCACGGCTGCGGCGGGACCAGGTGGAAGTGCCGGGTGGCCTCCTGAAGGCTGGGGTAGGTCTTGGGGGCCCGGAACATCCGGCCGATGCGGCCCTCCTCGGACTCCGGATCGGGCCGGCGCACCGGGGCGTCGAGCACGATCACCCCCTCGAGCGCCGCGCCGTGCCGCGCCGCGAGCACGATCGTGATGAAGCCGCCCATCGAGTGGCCGACCACGACCGGGCGGCCCACGGCACCCGCCGCCGAGGCGGCCGCGAGGACCTCCTCCGCCCACAGCTCGGCGTCGTAGACCTCACGGTGGTCGCTCAGCCCGTGCCCCGACAGGTCCAGGGCGATGACCCGGTGGTCCCGGGCGAGGCTCGGGGCGATGGCGAGCCACCAGCGGGCGTGCGCCGCACCGCCGTGCACCAGGACCAGCGGCGGATCGCTCACCCGACCCCAGGCCAGCCACCGGATGGCGGCCCCGGCGACCTCGACCGTGCCGGTGTCGACCGGCAGCGCCAGGCCCTCGCGGTACCACGCGGGCGAGGAGGGGGGCGGCGGTGGGAACACGGGGCACCTTCGAACGGGCGCGCACGGGCGGACGGGCGCGCACGGGCGGACGGCGCCTCAGCCTACCCCCGGCCGCCTGACGCAGGTTCGGGGACCTCGGGGGTGCCGGTAGCGTCCCGGGCACGGTCCACGGCACACGGTCCCCGCTGACCGCACCCGCGATCCGCGCCGTGCTCGGCTCCCCCGCTCCACCTCGAGGCCCCGGTGTCCACCCCTCCTGCTCCGACCACGCGCGCGGTCGGCACCTTCGGTCCCGCCGAGGCGGTGCTGCTCGTCGTGCTGAGCTCGATGTGGGGCGTGTCGTTCCTCTTCATCGAGCTCGCGCTCGATGACCTGACACCGATCTGGATCGTCGCGCTGCGCACCGCGGTCGGCGGGGCGACGCTGCTCGGGCTGCTGGCGCTGCGGCGCGGCTCGCTGCCGCGCACCCGGCGGCTGTGGGGCACGGTCCTGCTGCTCGGCGTGGTGAACAACGCCGCGCCCTGGACGCTGCTCGCCTGGGCCCAGCAGAGCCTGCCGTCGGGGCTGGCCGGGCTGCTCATGGCGCTCGTGCCGACCTCCACCCTGCTGGTCGCCGCGGCGGTCGGCCTCGAGCGGCTCACCCGCACGCGGCTCGCCGGGCTCCTGCTGGCGCTGGTCGGCGTCGCGGCGATCGTCGGGGGCGGTCTGGAGCAGCCGGGCCGGATCCTGGCCGTGATCGCCGTCGTCGCCGCGACCCTGCTCTACGCGCTCGGAGCGGTGGTGGCCAAGCAGCGGGCGTCGGGGACCGCGCCGCCGTTGACCATCGCCGCCGGTCAGGTGCTCGGCGCGGCGGTGGTCAGCACGCCGGTGGCGCTGGCCACCTCCGGACCGCTCGAGGTGGGGGCCGTGAGCGCTCGCTCCTGGCTCGCGGTGTCCCTGCTCGGGATGCTCGGGACCGGGCTCGCGTTCCTGGTCTTCTACGTGCTCGTGGAACGGGTCGGGGCCACGAACGCCACCCTGACCACCTACCTCATCCCGATCGTGGCCGTGGTGGCGGGAGCGGTGGTGCTGGACGAGCGGCTCGGCCCCGGCGCGCTCCTCGGCGGTGCTCTGATCCTGGCGGGGATCTGGCTCGCGCAGCGCGCACCGAGCCACTCGCCCCCGGCTCACTAGCCTGCGAGCCACGGTCACCCGGCCGACGGCACCAGCACCGAGGTGGAGGGCGCGATGCCACCGAGCGAGGACCGTGGTCCCCTGAGCCGGCAGCGGCAGCTGTGGGCGGCGTTCCTCGGCGGCGTCGTCCTGCTCGCCACCGTCCTGACCGTGGTCGTCGACGTCACCCCGAGCCTGCCGGCCGTGCTGCCGCTCACGCTCGCGGTGGTGATGGCCTCCGCCGCGCTCGTCGCCGTGCTCGCGATCGACCGGGTGTTCGCCGCCACCCCCCCGGCCGACGACACCGCCGCGGTCGCGGAGCTCAGGACCCGGCTGGTGCTGCAGTCGGTGGTGGCGGAGACCCTCGTGCTGGCCACCACGGTCCTGGCCGCGGTGCTCGGTCCGCGCTGGAACGTGGCCATCGGCGGGCTCGGCGCGGTCGCGATCCTGCTCCACATCCGGCCGCGACCGAGCCGTCTGGAACGCTTCGACGCGGCCTGGGCCGCCCAGGGCAGCGACGTGTCCCTCACCCGGGCGCTGCGCCGCACCGGGTGAGCCGTCGGGTAGCGTGCCGGCCATGGAGCTCCTGCTGGTCCGACACGCGCAGCCCGAGTGGAACCGTGGCCACGAGGCCCAGGTCGATCCGCACCTGACCGAGGTCGGGGAGCAGCAGGCCGACCGGTTGGCCACCTTCCTGCGCGGCGAGCGCTTCGACGAGGTGCTGGTCTCCACCGCCCGGCGCGCCCGGCGGACCGCCGCGCCGCTGCTGGAGTCGGTCACCGCCCACCGGGTGGAGGAACGGGCCTGGATGCACGAGATCCACATGCCGGCCCGGTGGCAGGGCACCCCTGCCGAGGAGGTCGACCGGGTCATGCGGGAGGCGCGCCACCGCACGCGTGACGCCTGGTGGGACGGCATCCCCGGCGGCGAGAGCTTCCACGACTTCCACGCCCGCGTGACGCTCGGGCTCGTCAACGAGCTGGCCGAGCACGGCGTCGAACGGGACGAGGAGCTGCTCTGGCACGTCCCCGAGGAGGTCCGGCACCGGCGGCTGCTCCTGGTCGCGCACGCCGGGACGAACTCGGTGGTGCTCGGTCACCTGCTCGGCTTCGCCCCGGAGCCGTGGGAGTGGGAGCGGTTCGCCTCCGCCCACGCGTCGGTGACGGTGCTGCGGACCACCCCCATCGCGGGCCGGTACATCTTCCGCCTCGAGCGCTTCAGCGACACCGCGCACCTCGGCGAGCTGCCCGTCACCCGCTGAGCGCAGCGCCCGTCACCCGCTGAGCGGGCGGCCCGCCGCGACCGAGAGCTCGCCGGGTAGCGGGAACCAGCGCAGCTCCTCCACCGCCGCGGGCAGCTCCACCTCGACGGCCTCGAGCGCCGGCGTGCCGGCAGCGAGCAGCCGGGCCCCTTCAGCCAGCACCTCCTCCAGGGCGTGGTCGCTCACACGCTGGCGACGGGCCGGCCAGGTGACCGTTCCCTGGTCGTAGGAGACGTCGTCCAGCGACATCGGCGGGGGCACCGTGCCGCCCCGGTGGGTCCACCGCCCGGTGGCCAGGTCGAACCGGTAGGCGTCCAGCAGCCGCCAGCCGTCCCGGGCGACGAGCCGCACGGCCTCGATGAGGAACTCGATCACCGCGTCGGTGAGGAACCAGGTGAGGTTGATGCGCACCCAGCCGGGCTTGAGCCCGGCGCACCCGGCGTCGATGGCCCGCTCGAAGGCGTGGGAGCGCTCCTCGTCGATGCCGAGGAGCTCGTGGCCGTAGGGGCCGGCGCAGGAGCACCCGCCGCGCGCCTGGATCCCGAACAGGTCGTTGAGCAGGGCCACGACCAGCTCGTGGTGGAGGTAGCGGTCGCCGTGCCGGACCACGAAGGACACGATCGACAGCCGCTCCGCGTCGAGGTTGCCGAGCAGCTGCAGGGTGGGCTCGTCGCGCCACGCGCTGACGGCCCGCTCGATGGCCGCCCGCTCGTGCGCGACGATCGTGTCCACCCCGACCGCCTGCTTGAGCTGGAAGACGAGCCCGGCCCGGATCGCCCCGACGATGTCGGGGGTCCCGCCCTCCTCGCGCTCCTCGAGCTCGTCGAGGTAGCGGTGCTCGTGGGCGTTGACGTAGGAGACCGTGCCACCGGCCGGGACGGTGGGCACCGGGCTCGTGAACAGCTCGCGGCGCGCGATCAGCAACCCGGGGGTCCCCGGACCGCCGACGAGCTTGTGGGGCGAGACGAACACCGCGTCCTTGTGGTCGAGGTGGGCCTCGCTGGCGTCCCCATCCGGCGCGCTCCGGTGCGGGGCCATCGCCACCTCGATGTAGGGCGCAGCCGCGGCGCAGTCCCAGAACGCGAGCGCCCCGTGGCGGTGCAGCAGGACCGAGACGGCCCGGGTGTCGGTCAGGATGCCGGTGACGTTGGAGGCGGCCGAGAACGACCCGATCCTCAGCGGTCGGTCCGCGGTGGCGATGAGCGCCTCCTCGAGCGCCTCGAGGTCGACGTGGCCGTCGGCGTCCTCGGGGATGCGGATCACCTCGGCGATGGTCTCGCGCCAGGGCAGCTCGTTCGAGTGGTGCTCGTAGGGCCCGATGAACACCACCGGGCGCTCGGCAGCGGGGATGCGCGCGGCGAGGTCGTAGCGGCGGTCGAGCTGGGCCGGCAGCCGGATGCCCAGCGCCCGGACGAGCTTGTCGATCGCGCCGGTGGAGCCGGAGCCGGTGAACAGCACCACGTGCTCCTCGGTGGCGCCGAAGGCCTCGCCGATGATCCGGCGCGCGTCCTCACGGAACCGGGTGGTCTGGCGGCCGGTGCCGGAGGTCTGGGTGTGGGTGTTCGCGTAGAGCGGGAGCACCACCTCGCGCAGGTGGTCCTCGATGAAGCTGAGCGCCCGGCCCGACGCGGTGTAGTCGGCGTAGACGACCCGGCGCGGCCCGAAGGGCGTGTCGACCGCCTCCTCGTCCCCGATGACGCTGCGGCGCACGTGGGCGATGAGGGCCTCGGGGTCGTCGCTCGCTCGTGTCACCACCGCTCATCCTCCCTGACCGCCCGGGCGCGTGGCCGCACGGTAGCGCTGGCCGGTCGGCCGCGGCACCTGCACCTCAGGTGACCGCGGGGATGGAACACTGCCGCCCCGACCGATCCGTCCGAGCCGACGCGAGGAGCCGCCGTGGACCCGAAGGGCGCGCCGCCTGCGCCGGCTCCCGAGGTCGGGTGGGGCCCGGAGGTCACCGCGCGCCCACGCCGCCGGCGCGGCCGCGTGATCCTGGTCCTCCTCGTGGTCACGCTCGTGCTGCTGCTCGCCTGGCCCGTGGCGCTGCTGACGCGGCTCGATCGCCAGCCGGTCTCCGGGCTCGCTGCGGGCGGTCAGCCGGTGCAGCTGCTGGTGTGGGGGTCGGACAGCCGTGAGGAGCTGACCGAGGAGGAGGAACGCGAGCTGTCCACGGGCAGCGGCGAGGTCTTCACCGGCGAGCGTGCGGACACCATCCTGCTGCTGAGCGTGCAGGGCCGGCGCGCGGCGCTGCTGTCCTTCCCCCGCGACCTGTGGGTCGAACGGTGCGACGGGACGGTGGGACGGATCAACGCCGCCCCGGCGATCGGCGGCAGCGCGTGTCTGGCCGACAGCGTGCGGCGCCTGTCCGGCATCCACCCCCAGCACGTGGTGCGGGTGACCTTCGGCGGGTTCCGCGACGTGGTCGACGCCGTCGGCGGGGTCGAGATCTGCCTGGACCAGCCGATCGCTGACCGCGACGCCGGGATCGACCTGCCGGCCGGGTGCCAGACCTTGGACGGCGCCGACGCCCTCGGCTACGTGCGGGTACGCAAGATCGACGACGACTTCGCCCGCATGGAGCGCCAGCAGCGCTTCGTCGGCGCCCTCACCGCCGCGGTGCTGCGCCCGGCCGTGCTCGCCAACCCGGCCGCGCAGTGGCGGCTGGCCGGCGCGGTCGGGGACGCGGTCACCGTCGATGACGGGCTCGGCCCGCTCGCCCTGGGACGCCTCGCCCTGGCCGCGCCCGCGCTCGCCCGGGGCGAGGTCGTGACCGAGACGGTGCCCTCCACCCCCTTCACCACCCCGGCCGGCGCGTGGGTCCTCGCCCCGGTCCAGCCCGACGCGGAGGGCCTGTTCACCCGTTTCCGCTCCGGCCAGATCCTGGCCGAGGCGGAGACGGGCGCCGAGGCCGCGCCGCTGCCCGCGGACGTCCCCGTCACCGTCGCCAACGGGGCCGGGATCGCCGGCCTGGCGGGCCGGGTCGCCGACCGGTTGCGGGCCCGCGGCTACCCGATCCGCGAGGTCACCAACGCCGCACCGACCTCGGTCACCCTCGTCCGCCACCCCCGCGGGCTGGAGGCCGAGGCCCGGCTCGTCGCCGCCGACCTGCCCGGCCCGACGGCGCTGGAGGAGTCGAGCGAGGTCGACCACGTGACCGTGATCCTCTCCCCGGAGGCCGCCCAGTGAGCCGCCCACCGACCATCCTGACCGTCTGTCTCGGCAACATCTGCCGCTCCCCCACCGCCGAGGCTGCGCTGCGCGAGGCCGCCGACCGTGCCGGGGTGGCGCTGACCGTCCGCTCCGCCGGGACCGGTGGCTGGCACGTCGGCGAGCCGCCCGATGCGCGGATGCGCGCCGCCGGGGCGACCGTCGGCCTGACCATCGACGGGGTGGCCGTCCGGGTGGAGGTCGCCGACCTCGACGACGCCGACCTCGTGCTCGCCATGGATCGCAGCAACCTCGCCGACCTCGAGCGCCTGGCCGCCAGCGCGGGGGTGGACACCCCGCTGCTGCTGTTCCGCGACCTCGATCCCGAGGCCGGCCCCGGCGCGGAGGTCCCCGACCCCTACTACGGCGGCCAGGCCGGGTTCGCCGAGGTGGTGGCGCTGTGCCGACGCACCGCGGACCACCTCGTCGAGCGGCTCGCCGCCGGCGGCATCGACGCGGTCCTGGCCGCAGCCGAGCGGCCGTGACCGCTCCGACCACGCTCCCGGGAGGCCTGCCGGCCATCGTGGCCTCGCAGCCGCTGGCCGGCGGCTCGATCGCCGAGGTGGTGCGGGCCACCCTCGCCGACGGCCGCGACGTGGTCGTCAAGCGCGGGTCGACCCCCGCCGAGCTCGAGGC
>JBKHEJ010000040.1:0-15613 GCA_046540855.1 Nitriliruptoraceae bacterium | reverse complement strand
CGCCGCCGGCGACGCGGACGGCGGCGCACCCGGCACCCCGCACACGAACCTGACCGGGGACGGGGACCTTCCGGCGGCGCGCCCCGCACCCCGGACACGACCCTGACCCGCGACGGGCACCATCCGGCGGCGCGCCCAGCACCCCGGACACGACCCTGACCCGCGACGGGCACCGCCCAGCGGCGCGCCCAGCACCCCGGACACGACGCTGACCGGCCGCGGGGACCGTCCGGCCCCACGCGCAGGGACCATCCGCACTTGAACCGGGGACCTCGCGGTGCGCAGCATCGTTGCGGCGGGGTCACGTGAGGCGGATCTGGCGGTCCGGCGGCGTCCCCAGTACGGACCTGGCGGTCCGGCCAGGTCGACGACCAGGTGCCCGGTCGGGAGGCTCTGATGAGCGAGGACCATGTCCACGACGTCCTGATCATCGGCGGAGGCGCGGTCGGTGCCACCCTGGCCCGCGCGCTCTCGCGCTTCCACCTCGACGTCGTCCTGCTCGAGCGTGAGGCGGAGGTGGCCTTCGGGGTCTCCAAGGCCAACAGCGGGATCGTCCACTCCGCGATGCACGCGTCGCCGGAGACGCTGAAGGGTCGGCTCGAGTGGCCGGGGAACCAGGGCTGGCGCAAGCTCCACGAGGAGCTCGGGTTCGGACTGAACCCGGTCGGCGAGGTCCTGGTGGCGCTCGACGACGAGCAGCTGGCCCGCATCGAGCAGATCCGCCAGCAGGGGATCGCCAAGGGCATCCCCGGCACCCAGCCCTGGTCCGCCGCGCAGGTGCTGGACGCACAGCCGAACCTGAGCCGGGACGTGGTCGGCGCGGTCTGGGCTCCCACGGCGTGCGTGTTCAACCCCTACGAGGCCGTCATGCTGGTGGCCGACGCCGCCCAGCGCAACGGGGTCACCATCGCCGTCGAGCAGGGGGTCACCGCGATCGACCCACCCGACGTCGAGGAGCCCGACGCGCCAATGGTCGTGCGCACCACCACCGAGGTGTGGCGCGGCCGCTTCGTCGTGAACGCCGCAGGCCTGTTCGCCGACGACATCGCCGAGATGGCCGGGGTGCTGGACTTCCAGATCCTGCCCCGCAAGGGCGAGGAGTACCTGCTGGACCGGCGGCTGGAAGGGGTCGTCACGAGCATCATCTTCCCGTGCCCCTCCCCCGTGTCGAAGGGCACCCTCGTCAACCCGACGGTCGACGGCACCATCATGGTCGGGCCGACCGCGACCACGGTCGATGACAAGTACGACACGAGCACCACCGAGGAGGGTGCCCGGCAGGTCTTCCTCAACGCCCGCAAGCTCGTGCCCGCGATCAGCGAGCGGGACATCATCGCGGAGTTCGCCGGGCTGCGCCCGGTGTCCAACACCGAGGACTTCATCGTCGGGCCGACCGAGCGGCGTGGCTTCATCAACGCCGCCGGGATCCAGTCGCCGGGGCTGACCGGTGCACCGGCGCTGGCGGAGATGCTCGTCGACATCCTCGCCGACGAGGGCCTCAAGCTTCAGGAGAAGGAGCACTGGGACCCGACCGCACCCCACCCGGTCAGGTTCTCCCACCTGTCCACCGACGAGCAGCAGGCGCTGGCACGGTCCGACCCGCGCTACGCCCAGCTGGTCTGCCGGTGCGAGATCGTGACCGAGGCGGAGATCCGCGACGCGATCGACCGCGGCGCCCACACCCTCGACGGGCTGAAGTTCCGGACCCGAGCCGGCATGGGCCGCTGCCAGGGCGGGTTCTGCACCTGGCCCTGCATGGAGCTGCTCGCCGAGCAACAGGGCATCCCCGTCACCGAGGTGACGAAGCGGGGCTCGGGCTCCTGGATCGTCACCGAACGGGCCGACCGCCCGGTCACGCCTGTCTCCACGGGAGGTTGACGAGGTGCCCATCACCGCGGAACCACGCCACCTGCTGAGCCGCTACGACGTCACGATCGTCGGAGCCGGGCCTGCGGGGCTCGCCGCCGCGACCAGCGCGCGCGACCAGGGCGCTGAGCGCATCCTGATCGTGGACCGGGACCCGTCCCCCGGAGGGATCCTGCTCCAGTGCATCCACGCCGGCTTCGGGCTGCACACCTTCAAGAAGGACGTGACCGGACCGGAGTACGCCCACCTCGCGCTCGAGCAGGTCGTCGAGCGCGACGTCGACGTCCTCACCGACGCCTACGTGACCGATGTCAGCCGCGACAAGCGCGTGAAGCTGATGTCGCAGCGCACCGGGGTGGTCACCGTGGACACCGGCAGCCTGGTCATCGCGACCGGGGCGCGCGAGCGCACGCGGGCGCAGATCAAGATCCCCGGGCAGCGCCCCGCCGGGGTGATGACCGCGGGGCTCGCGCAGAAGATGGTCAACCTGCACGGCTACCTACCGGGCAAGCGCGCGGTCATCCTCGGCTCCGGCGACATCGGCCTGATCATGGCGCGGCGGCTGACGCTCGAGGGCGTGGAGGTCCTCGGCGTGTTCGAGCTGCTCCCCTACGCCTCCGGCCTCGGGCGCAACGTGGTCCAGTGCCTCGACGACTTCGACATCCCCCTGCACCTGGCGACCACGGTGGTCGACATCAAGGGCCGTCACCGCGTCGAGGGGGTCACGGTCGCCCCGGTCGACGAGGACCGCCAGCCGATCATGGACAAGGCCTGGGACCTGGAGTGCGACACCCTGCTGCTGTCGATCGGGTTGATCCCGGACGCGGAGCTCGCCCGCCAGCTCGACCTGAGGATGGACCCGCGCACCGGTGGTCCGATCGTCACCTCGACGATGGAGACCTCGATGCCCGGGGTGTTCTCGGCCGGCAACAACCTCCACATCAACGACCTCGCGGACTGGGTGAGCCTGGAGGCCACCGCGGCCGGTGGCGCCGCGGCCGACGTGGCGCTCGGACGCAAGCGGTTCCGCGAGGACGTCACCGTCACCCCCGGCATCAACGTGAACTACGTCGTGCCCCACACCCTGTCCACGGAGCACACGCAGACCCTGTCGTTCCGGGTCAAGGAGCCGATCTACGGCGACACGATCCTGCGCATCGGCGACGCCCACCGCCGCAAGGTCCGCGCGGTGGTGCCACCGGAGATGGTCACCGTCAAGATGGCCCCACGGATGCTGGAGGGGTTCGCCGGTGACACGCTGCGGATCGATGCCTTCCCCGCCGAGGAGGAGGACGCGTCATGACCGAGGAGCCGACCACGACCGCCGGGGTCCACACCTACGAGTACGTCTGCACGAACTGTCCGCTCGGCTGCCGGCTCGAGGTGGACGCGGTCGATGGTGACGTCATCGAGGTGCGCGGCAACAGCTGCAAGCGCGGGGTCAAGTACGGGATCCAGGAGCACCTCGACCCGCGTCGTGAGGTCTCGACCACGATGTGGCTGGCGGGCGGACCGATGGAGCGGATCCCCGTCCGCGCCGCCGAGGCGGTGCCGAAGCCGAAGGTGACCGAGTTCGTGGCTGCGCTCGCCGGCATGGTCGCCCAGGCACCGGTCGCCTGCGGTGAGGTGCTCGCCAGCGACGTCGCCGGGACCGGGATCGACGTCATCGCCACCCGCGAGGTGGAGCGGGTCGAGGAGCCCGCCCTGGTCGCCGGTTGACCGCGCTGGTCGCTGGCCGACCGCGCTGGTGACCGGCTGCTCGCGCTGGTCGCCGGCGGACCGACCGGTGGCCGGCGCCGGCCTGCGGCCCTCGGCCCGGTCAGCGGCCCTGCTGGCTGAACAGCGCCTCGTTGCCGGAGGCGTCCATCGCACGGCTGAGCCGCTCGATCGCGTGGACGTAGGCGGCCGTGCGCAGCGACAGCTCACGGGCGTCGGCGAGCTCCACGACCGCGCGCGTCTCGGTGCGCATGCGCTCCTCGAGCCGTCGGGCGACCTCGGCGGCGCTGAAGCGGTCGCCGGTACGGTTCGCGATCCACTCGAGCCAGCTGACGGTGACACCACCGCCGTTGACGAGGATGTCCGGTACCACCTCGATGCCCGCCTCGTCGAGGATGCGGTCGCCCGCGGAGGTCACGGGGCCGTTCGCCACCTCGACGACCGCGCGGGCACGGACCTGCTCGGCGTTGTCCGCGTGGATCGCGCCCTCCAGCGCCGCCGGGATGAGCACGTCCACCTCGAGCCCGAGCAGCGCCTCACCGTCGGTGTGCGTGCCGCTCGGCGGTTGCGCGAGGGAGCCGGTGGAGCGCTTGTGCGCGACCAGGGCCGGGACGTCGAGGCTGTGCTCGTCGATGACCGCGCCGGAGGAGTCGCTCACCCCGACGACCCGCCAGGCCGCCTCGTCGAGGTGGGCCGCCAGGGTCGCACCGGCGTTGCCGAAGCCCTGGATCGCCACGCGCGGGTGGTCGATGCCGGCGAGCAGCCGCGGCCTCAGCTCCTCGAGGACGTGGAACGCCCCGTCGGCGGTGGCGGTGGTGCGGCCGGGGATCCCGCCCAGCGCGAGCGGCTTGCCGGTGATCACCGCCGGGTGGTGCCCGCGGCGGATCTTGCCGTACTCGTGGGCCATCCACCCCATCACGAGCTCGTTCGTGGCGACGTCGGGGGCGGGCACGTCCGCGTTCGGGCCGATGACGTCCACCACCGCGGCGATGTACCCGCGCGAGAGCCGCTCCAACTCGCTCGGGGAGAGCTGCTTCGGGTCGACCGCGACCCCGCCCTTGCCGCCACCGAAGGGCAGGTCCAGCAGCGCGGTCTTGAAGGTCATCCAGAAGGCGAGCGTCGTGACCTCGGCCGCCGTCACCGACGGGTGGAAGCGGATGCCGCCCTTGGCGGGACCGCGCGTGTCGTCGAAACGCACGCGGTAGCCGGCGAAGGTCCGAAGCGACCCGTCATCCATGCGCACCGGGATGGAGACCTTCAGCGAGGAGGCCGGCTGGGCGAGCCGCGCGCAGGCGTCCTCGGACAGCTCGGCGTAGGGCAGCGCCTCGTGGAAGCGCACGATGGCGTCCTGGAGCAGGTCCTCGGTCACGGGGTCCTCCGGTCACGCCGTGCTCGGTCGCCGGACGCCCGTCACGTCCGGGTGGGACGCACGAAACGGTAGTGGGAGACGTGCCAGGTGTCGCCGCCGCCGTAGGCGAACAGCTCCTCGCAGGCGATCGTGAACACGCGCCAGCGGTTGAAGGCCGCGCGTGGCGGCACCGGGCCCGCGGCGTCGCGGAACACCTGCAGGATGCGGTCACGGTGGGTGTCCAGCCGCTCGAGCCAGGCGCGCAGGGTGCGGGCGTAGTGCACGCCGGAGACCGCCCACCGGTCCTCGGCCTCGAGGCCCCTCACGCTCAGCAGGAGCAGGTCGTGGGAGGGCATGAGACCCCCGGTGAAGAAGTGCCGCGCCATCCAGTCGGCGTCCGAGCCGGTCTCGAAGGGGTAGGCGTCGCTGCGGTGGGCGAAGACGTGCACGAACAGCCTCCCGCCCGGCCGCAACCAGCTCGCGATGCGCTCGGTGAGCACCCGGTGGTTGCGGACGTGCTCGAACATCTCGACCGAGACCACCCGATCGAACGCGGCTGCGTGCACCACCTCGGCGTAGGCCCCGGGCCCGCCGTCGGGGCCCGCGCCGGCACCGAGCCGGTTCACGTCGCAGGTGAGCACGGTGACGTTGGTGAGCCCCCGCACCGCGGCCTGCTTCTCGATGTGCTCGCGCTGGGTCGCCGAGTTCGACACCGCGGTGATCCGCGCGGCCGGGTACCGCTCCGCCATCCACAGCGTCAGCGAGCCCCACCCGCACCCGAGCTCGAGGATGTCCTGCCCGTCGGCGAGCTCGGCCCGGTCGCAGGTCAGCGCCAGCATCGCCTCCTCGGCCTCGGCGAGGCTGCCGACGCCGATCGGCCACCACGCCGAGGAGTACTTCAGGCGCGGGCCGAGCATGAGCTCGAACAGCTCGGTGGGGACCTCGTAGTGCTGCTCGTTGGCCTCGTCGGTGTCGATCGCGACCGGTGCGGCCGCCAGCGCCTGCAGCAGCTCGCGCTGCCGCTGCCCCCGCTCCTCGACGCTGCCGGCGGTGATCGCGGCGTGACGCCGGCGCAGCAGCCGGCGGATCGCGTGCCGCAGCACCGGGTCCGGGAGCAGGCCCCGGTCGATGACAGCGTCGATCGCCCGGGCGGTGAGGCTCGGGCTCACGCGCTCACCTCGCGGCTCGGCTGCCGCTCCCGCGCCGCCTGCGAGGCTCGCTCGCGCTCGTAGGCCACGAGGTCGATGCGCCGCGGGGGCAGGTCGGCCTCGCGCACCTCGACGAGCTGCTGGCCGTAGGGGTGGGTCCCGAGCGTGCCGTTCATCGGTCGGGTGAGCACCACCTGCAGGTCGCTGATGTAGCGGGCGAGGAACGCCCCCTCGCAGTAGGCGAGGTAGAACTCCCACATCCGCACGAAGCGGTCGTCGAACCCGAGGGCGTGGACCTCGTCGAGGTTGGCGAGGAACCGCTCGCGCCAGCGTCGCAGGGTCTCGGCGTAGTGCACCCCGATGTTGGAGACCTCCTCGACGTAGAGGTCGCCGCTGCGGCCCATCGACCCGCTCATCGCCTCCAGCGACGGCAGGTGGCCGCCAGGGAAGATGTAGCGCTGGATGAAGTCGGGCCGGCGCTTGTAGTTGTCGTAGCGCTGCTCAGGGATCGTGATGACCTGCACCGCGGCGAGCCCGTCGGGGGCGAGCAGGCGGTCGATGGTGGCGAAGTAGGTGTCGAGGTAGCGGTGGCCGACCGCCTCCAGCATCTCGATGGAGACGATGCGGTCGTAGCGTCCGGTGACCTCGCGGTAATCGATCAGCTCGATCGAGACGAGGTCGTCGAGCCCGGCCTCGTGGACCCGCTGGCGGGCGAGCTCGGCCTGCTGCTCGCTGAGCGTGATCCCGGTCACCCGGCACCCGTAGGTCGAGGCCGCGAAGATCGCGAACCCGCCCCAGCCGCACCCGATCTCCAGCACGTGGCAGCCGGCGTCGATGCGCGCCTTCTCCGCCAGCCGCCGGTACTTGGCGACCTGGGCGTCCTCGAGGGTGTCGGTGGGCGCGCTGAAGTACGCGGCCGAGTAGGTCATGGTCTCGTCGAGGAAGAGCGCGTACAGCTCGTTCGACAGGTCGTAGTGGGCGGCGATGTTGCGCCTGGAGCGCCCGAGGCGGTTCGCCCGCATGCCGTGCACGAGCTTGTCGCTGGCGATGTTGGCGAGCGCTGCCGGGGTGATGCGCTTGAGCGCCCGGCGGTTGGCGATGACGATGCGTACGAGCGACACCAGGTCGCTGGAGGACCACTCCCCCCGCATGTAGGACTCGCCCACCCCGACGGTCGCGCCGTGGAGCAGCCGCGTGAAGAAGCGCCAGTCGTGCACGTGGATGCGGGAGCGCAGCGGACTGTCCACGTCCCCGAAGGTCCCCCGGCGGCCGTCAGGCAGGACCACCTCGACGGCGCCGACGACGAACTGCTCGAGCATCGAGGTGACGGTGCGCTGGGCTCGACGCTCGCTGGCGCTCGGGATGCGGACGATGTCGGGCGCGACCGGGGGTGGCAGGACCTCGTGCTCCACGGGGCACTCCTCGGGGATGGTTGCAGCGTGCAGGGGCTCAGGCGCTCGCGGCGGGTTCGTCGTGGGGCGCCGCCGGGATGGGGTCCGCCGGGGCCACGCCGGCCGGGACAGCCTCCGGATCGGACGGCACGACCCGGCCATGGACCACGGCCCCCGCGGGCGGCGCGGGCTTGCGGTGGAAACGCACCCGCCGCGCCGCCAGCCGCACGGCCTGGAGGTGGATCAGGGCGACGGTCCTGAGCGGCAGCAGCGGGTTGGCGACGAGCGTGCGCACGAGGGTCCGGGTCGTCAGCGGCACGCGGCGACCGGTCTGGGTCGCGTCGAAGATCCGCTGCCCGTCCTCGCGGACCTCGATGTGCGCGGTGACCCGGTCGCAACGCAGCACGAAGGTGAAGACGTACTCGAGCCCCTCGATCGGCAGGAACGGGCTCACGTGGAAGCGCTTGGAGGAACGGGCACGCACGGTGCCGGCGCCACGGGGCTCGAGCTCGTCCAGCAGGTACCAGTAGGACTCGCCGAAGGTGTTGCGGACCTCGGCGACGACGAGGGCCAGCCGGCCGTCAGGGTCGTGGCAGAACCACCAGCTGACCGGGTCGAACACGTGACCGGCGACGCGCAGGTTGGCGAGCACGAGCACCCGCCCGGCGGGCAGGGCGACCCCCTGGGTGGCGAGCCAGCGTGCGAGCTTCGCCTTGACCGGGGTGTCGCCCGCGCCGAGGTGGTCGCGGTCCCGGAAGCGTGCGAGCGCGGGCCGGCGGTAGCCGAACCCCCGCACCTGCCGCTCCAGGCGGTGCAGGTCGTCCACGTCGAGCAGGGCGTGGAAGGTGCGGTAGCGGAAGGCACGCTCGACCTCACGGTGCCGGCGGTGCCGGGTCCAGCCGATCACCAGGTGCGAGCCGGTCGGGACACCTGACGGCACCGCGCCACCGCTGCGGGCCGGTGTCGTGCCGGGCGGGGTGGTGGTGGTGCTCATGTCGGCCACCGCACGCCCAGCCGCTGGGCGGCCCGGATCGCGGACCACAGCCCGTCCTCGTGGAAGCCGTAGCGCTGGTAGGCACCGACGAAGAAGGTGCGCTGGCGGCCGTTGAGCTCGTCCAGCTCCGTCTGCGCCTGGACGCTGTCGCGGGTGTAGCGCGGGTGGGTGTAGGTGAGCCGCCTGAGCACGCTGCCGGCCGCCGGGGGCGTGGACGGGTTCAGGGTGACGATGTACTCGCGCGGTTCGCTGAGCGACTGGAGCCGGTTCATGTGGTAGCTGAGCGAGACGTGTTCGGTGGGCCGGGTGCAGTCGTCCAGCAGGTAGTTCCAGGAGGCCCAGGCCGCCGGCCGGCGCGGCAGCAGGGACGCGTCGGTGTGCAGCCAGGTGTCGTTGACGCTGTACTCCCAGGCGGAGAGCAGCTCCTTCTCACGCGCGCTGGGCGCGGCCAGCAGCGCGAGCGCCTCGTCGGCGTGGGTCGCCAGGACCACCGCATCGGCGCGGTGGCGGCGACCGTCGCCCAGCAGCAGGTCGACGCCTGAGCGATCACGGTGCACGGCGGTGACCGGGGTGCCGAGGTGGAGCCGGTCACGGTAGGGGGCGGTCAGGGGCGCGAGGTAGGACGAGGTCCCGCCGACCACGGTGCGCCAGGCGTGGTGGGTGGTGACCCCGAGCAGCCCGTGGTTGGCGAAGAAGCGCAGCAGGGTCGCGAGCGGGAACCCCTCGATGGCCCCGGTGCCGGAGGACCAGATCGCGGCGGCCATCGGCAGCAGGTAGTGGTGGCGGAACCCGTGCCCGAAGCCGGCGACCTCGAGGAACCGCCCGATCGTGAGCGTCGTCGTCCGGGGGTCCTCGACGAGTCTGCTGCCGAGCCGGTTGAAGCGGGCGATGTCACCCAGCATGCGCAGGTAGGCGGGGCTCGAGAGGTTGCTGGGCTGGGCGACGATGCCCCTCGCGCTGCCCGCGTACTCGAGGTCGCACCGCTCGCAGCGCAGGGACCAGGACATGTCCGAGGCCTGCGTCGCGACCCCGAGCTCGTCGAACAGGCGCACCAGCAGCGGGTAGGTGGCCTCGTTGTACACGATGAAGCCGGTGTCGACGGGCACCGTGGTCCCGTCACCCCGGGCGGCGGCGACGGTGTGGGTGTGGCCACCCGGCCGGGCCTCGCGCTCGAACACGTCGACCTCGTGGCGGCGGGACAGCAGCCACGCCGCCGCCGCACCAGCGATACCGGTCCCCACCACCGCGATGCGCACGGGCGTCCTCCAGCCGTCGACAGCTGCCCAGGGTAGGCCGGACGCACCGGTGCCCTGGGCGCCGCGGCCACCCCCCGTCGGGCCGCGATGCTCAGGGCACGTAGGCGGGAGTCTGCCTGGCGGGTGTGACGACCGGAACCGTGAGACCACCGCTCTTGAGATGGTGGTGCTAGCACCACCAGGAGTGGCATCCGAGGCTGTCTACGCTCCTCAGGCAGCGAGCGGAGGGGCGTTGGTGGCGACGGAGCGGATCACGTTGCTGATCGCCGAGGACGACTACCTGGTGCGGGAGGGCGCTCGCGCGGTCGTCACAGCGGACCCGCGCATCGAGGTGCTCGGGACCGCCGGGGACCCCGACCAGCTCCTCGACCTGCTCCACGCCGAGGAGCCCGACGTCGTGCTGCTCGACATCCGCATGCCCCCGACCTACTCCACCGAGGGCATCGAGGTCGCGCAGCACGTCCGTGCCCGACACCCGGGCGTCGGCATCGTGATGCTCTCACAGCATGACGACCCGGAGTACGCCCTGGAGCTGCTCAAGGACGGCTCACGTGGCCTGGCCTACCTCCTCAAGGAGCGCCTCGGTGACGCCGACCGGCTCGTGCAGGCGATCGACGAGGTCCGCAACGGCGGGTCCGTGCTCGATCCCCGCATCGTGGAGGCGCTGCTCGAGGCGCAGCGCCGCCGGACCGCCTCCCGTCTGAAGGGCCTGACCCCGAGGGAGCTGGAGGTGCTGGCGTTGATGGCCTCAGGCCGGGGGAACGCGGCGATCGCGCGCGAGCTGACCATCACGGAGCGCTCGGTCGAGAAGCACTCCAACGCCATCTTCCGCAAGCTCGACCTCGCCGAGGAGACCGACCTCAACCGGCGGGTGGCGGCGGTCCTCTTCTTCCTCCAGCGCAGCCACGGCTGAGTGGGACCCGTGGAGCGGGAAGGCCGCCTCCACCCGCGTGCCGCGGCCCGGGGCCGATCGCACCCGCAGCGTCCCGCCCAGTGCCTGGACCCGGTCGGACATGTGGACCAGACCGCCGCGGTGCCCCAGCCCGTCCACCAGGAACCCGCGCCCGTCGTCGAAGACGTGGACCGTCAGGACGGTGTCGCTGGCCTCGATCCCGATCTCCATCCGGCTCGCATCGGCGTGCTTGACGGCGTTGAGCACCGCCTCGGAGAGCAGGAAGTAGGCGTTGACCTCGAGCTCCGGTTCGAGCCGCGGCAGCGGATCGGGCTCGAGCAGCACGTCGACGGGGATCGGGAGCCGTGCCGTGAGGCTGAACATGGCGGCCCCGAGTCCACGGTCGCTGAGGATCGCGGGGAACAGCTGCTGACCGGTGCTGCGGAGCTGGTCGAGCACCCGGTCGATCGACGCCGCGAACCCCTCGGAGATCTCCTCGAGGCGGCTCGGATCCTGCTCCAGCTCCCGACGCGCCGCCGCGACCTGCATGCGCAGCACCACGAGCTGCTGCTGGATCCCGTCGTGGAGATCACGGGCGACCTGCTGGCGGGCTCGGTCCTGGGCGCCGACCATCCGCCGCGTCGCGTCCTGGAGCGCCTCGGCCTGGCGGCCGATGACCCCGAGCTGCGCCGCGAGCCCGAGCCGCATGCGCTCGAGCGCGTCGGCGAGCCGACCGATCTCGTCGCGCCGCTCGGTCTGGAAGGTCCGGTCGAGGTCGCCCGCGGCGATCGCCGTCGCGGTGCCGGTCAGCGCCTCGAGCGGGCGCGCCAGGGGGCGGGACAGGGCGTAGGCGAGCGCGCCGCCCACGACGAACAGCGCGAGCAGCGCGAGCAGGCTGGTTCGGATCAGCGTGCCTGCGAGCCCGGCCAGGGGATCGTCGCTGATGAGCGCGATCGCCGCCGGGGTGTCCCACGCGCGATCGGCGCCGACCGGGACGTAGCGCACGAGCCGACCGTCGTCGAGGATCTGGGCGTCCGCCACCGACCGCCACGCTCCGAGCGGGGCGCTGCCGGTGCGCGCACGGTCGGTTGCGGCGACGACCGCGCCGTCGACGACGAGCTCGACCGCGTCCACCCCCGTCTCGGCGAGGTAGCGCCGGACGGTGACCTGGTCGAGCGGGAACCCCGTGACCAGCAGGCGTGGCGCGGCGGTGAGCCGGTCCACCGACAGGACGTGGACCAGGCCGTACCCCCCGTCGCGCAGGGGCAGGACGCGGGGGCTTGAGGTCGCCTGACGGGCGAGCGGGGCGATCTCGACCGGCTCGGCCGGTGCCAGCCTCCCGCGTGTCGGCAACCCGAGCGTGCGGACCTCACCGGTGGGGATCTCCACCACCCCCACGAGCTCGAGCCGAGCGTCGCTCGTCGCCACCAGCGACAGCGTCCGCCGAGCGCGACGATCCGCGTCGTCGGGGGCCGAGCCGGTCAGGAACGCCTGCTGGGAGAGGGTGGCCATGAGCTGGTTCGTCCGCACGGCGTCGGCTGCGAGCCGGGTGGCCAGCACATCGCCGGTGTCCTGGAACAGCTCGACCGCCTGCTGTCTGAGCTGCTGACGCACGGCGACGGACTCGATGGCCAGCATCACCGTGGCCGCGACCGTCAACGCCGCCCCGACGGCGAGCAGCATGCGCGGCAGCAGCCCGTACCGGCTCGCCCACCGCTGCCACACGCCCCTCATGCGGATGCTCGCCACCGGTCCGCGACCCGCTGCACCTCGGCCATCGCCTCACGTGGGGACGCCCGCAGGCTCAGCGCCGCCTCGAGCCCGTCCCGGAACGCCGTGGCGACCTCGGGGTAGGCGATCAGCGGCATCACCCGAGCATGCTCGAGCTCGGCGATCACCGCCCGCAGCTGCGGCGTGTCGGGCAGGTCCGGGTGGGTGTAGGCGTCGCGGCGGGCGGGCAGCCGGCCCTCGGCGCCGACCAGGGCCACCCCCACCTCACGCGAGGTCAGGTGACGCGCCAGCTCGAAGGCGAGCTCCGGGTTGCGCGCTCCGACCGGGAGGAACAGCGAGGAGCCGCCGAGCACGGTCCGCGGCCGATCCGGGTCGAGCTGTGGCAGGGGCAGCACGTGCACCTCGACCGGGCCGTCGGTGGGTGAGGTGGCCCGGTCCGTGCCCGGCAGATCCCAGGAGCCGGAGGCCAGCAGCGCCGCGCGGCCGTCCGCGAAGGACCCGACCGCCGAGGTGGCGAGGTCCGGTGCCAGCGGCGGGGGCGCGGCGCCGGAGGTCACCAGCGCGACGAGCCGTTCGAGGGCGGCGATCGTGCCGGGGTGCTGGAAGGTGAACGTGGGCAGCCCCGCCTCGTCGAGCGCCGCCGTCCCGTCGGGGGCCAGCTCGAGGACCCGGCCGCCGTGCGCCAGGATCCAGCCGTAGGCGGACCAGCTGCTGGCCGTGACCACGAGCGCGTGATCGGTCGAGGGGAGGCCAGCCAGCACCGGCGCCGCCGTCGCGAACCCGTCCAACGTCCGCAGCTCGGCCGGCGCCAGGCCCGCCTCGCGCAGCCGGTCGCTGTTCGCGAGCAGGACGAGCGCGTTCACGTCCAGCGGGAGGCCGTAGCGCCGCCCGTCCCAGGTGACGTCCACCACCGCGCCCGGCAGCAGCTCCTCGGGCGTGATGCCGGCGGCGTCCCACCGCTCGTCGACGGGTGCCGCGAGCCCGGCGGCCGCGGCGGCGAAGGCGTGCCAGTGCGCGAGGTCGTAGGGCTCCCCGAGCTCGTCGGCCGCCGCGACGGCCTCGGGGACCTGGGAGAAGGGGACGCCGTCGACCTGCACGCGGGTGCCGGGCCACTCCTGCTCGAAGCTCTCGATGGCCTCGGTGATGACCGGGGCGCCGGCCCAGTCGTCGGCGAGCACGACCCGTAGGGTGGTGGAACTGGGCTCCTGAGCGCCCGCCGCACACCCCGTCAGCAGCGCGCAGGCGAGCAGCACCGCGCCGCTCGCTCCTCGCACCCTGCTCCCTTCGGCCGCCACACGGACCCACGCCGTCAGACGGCCTCGATCCGCAGCGTAGGCCAGCCTTCGGCCCCATCGGGTGCGGGTGGAGCGGGACCCTCCGCCTGCACGGCCCCGGTGCCGTCCGTCGCGCGGACGGTCAGCCGGTGACCCCCGGGCGGCACCTCGATCGGCGCGTACCACTGCACCCACGTCGAGCGGGACAGGGGCTCGACCAGGGTCGCCTCGGCGACCACGGCACCGTCGAGCAGGACCTCGACCCGGCTGATGCCACGGGTCGGCGCCCAGGCCACGCCGGCGACCACCACCTCGCCGGCGGGGACCTGCTCTCCCCGACCGGGACGGTCGATGCGGGCACCGGTCTTCACCGGCCCCCGCTTCGACCACCCGCGCGGGATCCAGTAGCCGTCGACGCCCTCCCACCTGGTCAGCTCGATGTCCGCGAGCCACTTCGTGGCCGAGACGTACCCGAACAGCCCCGGGACGACGAGCCTGGCGGGGAAGCCGTGGCGCAGCGGCAGGGTCTCGCCGTTCATGGCGACCGCGACGAGCGCGTCCCGACCCTCGCGCGCGAGCTCGAGCGGGAAGCCGGCGGTGAACCCGTCCACCGAGCGGCCGAGGACCTGCTCGGCTGCTCGGGTCGGGCGGGCCTCGTCGAGCAGTTCGACCAGAGGCACCCCGGTCCACCGTGCGGTCCCGATGAGGTCCCCGCCGACCTCGTTGGACACGCACGCGATGGTCGCATCGACCTCGACGAGGTCGCGGGCGAGCAGGTCGTCGTAGGTCAGGACGAGCTCGCGTTCCACGAGCCCGGTGACCCGCAGCTGCCAGGTGGCCACGTCCACCCTCGGGAGCACGACCGCGGTGTCGATGCGGAAGAACCGGTCGGTGGGGGTCAGGGCCGGGGTGACGTCGGCCACGCGCGTGGCGAGGTCCTGGGAGGCTGGCACCGCCGGGAGGGGGGCCGCGGCGCGTGGCGCCGGGCGCGTGGCGTCCTCCAGGGCGGTGGCGCCGCCCCCGCTGTCCCACCGGGACAGCAGCCCGAGACCGGCCGCACCCGCCGCGGTCGCGCCCCCGAGCCGGAGGAAGCCGCGACGGTCCACCGGTGGGTCGGTCGGGCTCGGCAGGGCGGGGATCGGCGCGGGGAGGCGACCGAGCAGGCGCAGCAGACGTGCCAACAGCCCGGCGGTGACCGCACCGCCGGCCAGGACCACGAGCAGGACGAGCGGCAGGGCCGCACCCGGCTGCGTCGCGGTGGCCAGGACCGCGACGAGACCGACCACGGTGATCGCGCCGACCGCACCGGCGTAGCTGCGAGCGCCGAGCCGACCGACCGCGGCGCCCAGCAGCAGCGCGACCAGGACGGAGGCGAGCAGCAGGACCGCCCGGTTGGCCGCACCGAGCAGCTCGATCGCGGCGGTCACGACCGGACCCGGCAGCCAGCTGACGAGCACCTGCCCCAGCGCGTCCAGCGGGGAGGGGACGAGCGGCAGCAGGCGCGCCGCCGCCTCGGTCACGGTGAGCCCGGCGGCGGTGGCGAGCACACCGCTCAGCGCCGGACCCCGCGCGCCCGCTCGGTGATCCGACCCGGTGGCGGGGTCGACCTCGCCCACGTGCGTGCTCATCGTCCTGGCCCCCTCCGCTTCCCGGGCTCGCTCAGCGTTCGTGCCAGCCCGCCGCCGGGACGGGCCGCGTGAGCGCCCCTCCCTCGGTGCCGGTCAGGACCAGAGCACCCACCAGGCGATCGCCGCGGTGAGGGCGATCCCGATGAGGGTCGCCGCGCCGAGGGTGAACAGCCACTGCGGTCCGGACACCGCGACCTCCTCCGTGCCGATCCCGCCCCGCGGTGGTCGGGGCGGGCGCGGAGTCTAGACGCACGCGCGGGTCCTGCTCCCGCCGCGCGGTACCGTGCTTCCTCCCTGCCGGGAGACCCCGCGATGTCCGGCCACGAACCCGCCCCCGAGACCACGGACGAGCCCACGGACGAGCCCACG
>JBKHEJ010000039.1:0-15676 GCA_046540855.1 Nitriliruptoraceae bacterium | reverse complement strand
GGCCCGGCTGGCGAGGTCGCGAAGGCGGATGAAGCGTGAGCCGGTGACCCTCGACTTACCTGCCCGACATCTCGCGGTGACGGCGGTCGTGCATGCGCTGGTGACGGTTCATGGCGTTGAGGTGCTTGCGGTGAGCATCGACCGTGTTCACCTGCATGTGCTGGCGCGGTTCGGGGGCGGGGCGCTGCGGGGGCCCACGCCGGAACGGCGTGGGCTTCGCGCGACGGGTCCGGCACCCGCACGCGCGCACCTGCTCGTCGCCGTGCGCTGGCGAGCGCGTGGACGCGACAGGCTGGCCCGGCCCGGCACCGGCCAGGGAACCCGCACCGGCCGCGGGATCCGCACCGGCGGCCACACCGGCGGCCACACCGGCGGCCACATCGGTGGCCGTGTCGGCGTCGGCGTCGAGACCCGCCTCGAGCGGCGGCAGGACCCCGGCGAGGTGGTCCTCGGCGAGCCGGACCAGCCCGTCCGCGCGCTGGCGACCCCGGGAGCGCCGTCCCCAGCTGCCCGGCACAGCCGGTCCGCCCGCGGCCGTATCGTGCGCGTGGGAGGTCACGTCACGCGGCCCCGAGGAGGGAGGTGGCGCGGCGGACTCGATCGCTTCGAGCACCGTCGCGCCGGACTCGGGGTCCAGCTCGAAGTAGCCGGTCAGGCTGCCGTCCAGGCGTGGCTGCAGGGCGAGGAACCGGTCCTCGATCGGACGTCGCTGGTCGCGCTCGCGCAGCGCCGGGGCGAGCCGATCGACGGCATCACGCGTCGCGTCCACCAGCTCGTCCGGGCCGAGCCGACCGAGCAGGTGCTGGTCGGCGAAGCCTGCGTCGAGGTCGTCCCGGGCGTGGGCATCCAGCCTGGCTGCCTCGGAGGTGAGCGCGGTCAGGGCGGTCCCAGGGACCAGCCCGTGCTGGACCGCCCGAGCCAGGTGGGGGAGCCGACGCAGCCGTCGCGCCGAGCTCAGCAGCCGGCGCCGGTCCGGTCCCGGCAGGGGCGCCTGGCACGCGAGCAGGGACTCCAGCGTCAGGCCCGTGCGGCGCTCGGCGAGCTGGTGGCGGTCCACCCGCTCGGCGAGCAGGGTCGCTGCGGCCTGGGCGTGGTCGAGGGCGCACAGCAGATCGATGAGGGCTCCCACCTCCCCGCTCCCGACCGTGGACACCGCGCTGAGCTGCCGGGCCTCGGTGAGCGCCTCCATCGCGGCACGGGCCACCTCGCGCAGGCGGGCCGGTGACGGGTCAGCCGCCGAGGGGGTGCCGTCCTCGCAGGTGCCGACCGCGCCGGCCCCGCCTTCCCCGCCGCCGTCCTGGCCGGCTCGGCGATCCGGGGTGCCGTCCTCGCTCGCGGGACCGTTGGCGGTGGGCTCGGTGCGGTAGGTCGGCCGGGTCTCACGTGCGAGGTCCCACGGCGACGCAGCGGGGTGCGAGGCACCGGCGAGGCAGCGCGTGTGCGCAACCCGCCGGCGGTGATCGGCACGACCGCGAGCGCCACCGGCCGGGGTCGCTTGGCCCGGACGCCGGTGAGGGTGGGGAACGGAGCGTAGGAGCATGTACCGAACATACGTTCGAACCAGCGACGGGTCAAGCCCCCGCGCGCCCGATGCTGCGCGAGAGCGGTGACCGCGCGTTCCGCTCGGCAGGCGCCAGCATCGCCGCCGGCACGGCCTGCGCGTGGGTGCCCGGACGACCGCGGCCGAGCCCGCCAACGGCGAGGCGCACCACCCTGGCGGCGGGCCTGAGCCGTGTCCTGCCCCACCGCTAGCCTGACCCCGCACCGACCGAGGAGCCCACCGTCGTGGCCAGCGCCGTGCCAGAGGACCCGCACGAGGCACGCGCGCGCCACGACGAGCTCGCGCGGCGTGTCCGCACCGCGCGGTACCGCTACTACGTCCTCAGCGCCCCCGACCTGACCGACGCCGACTTCGATGCGCTCGTGCGGGAGCTCGAGGAGCTCGAGGAGGCGCACCCGGAGCTGAAGACCCCGTCCTCGCCGACCCAGCAGGTCGGCGCCCCGCCGGACACCGCCTTCCCGCCCGTCACGCACCCGCAGCCCATGCTCAGCCTCGACAACGCCTTCTCGCGCGAGGAGCTCGAGGCCTGGGCGGAGCGGGTCCGCCGGGGCACCGACGCGCCCATCGCCTACGCCTGCGAGCTGAAGATCGACGGGGTGGCCATCGACCTGGTCTACCGCGGCGGCGTGCTCGACACGGCCGCGACCCGAGGTGACGGCACGACCGGGGAGGAGGTCACGGCGCAGGTGCTCACGATCGCCGGCGTGCCGTACCGGCTCGACCTCGACGACCCGCCGGCCCTGCTCGAGGTCCGTGGTGAGGTGTACTACCCGCTCGATGCCTTCGCGCGCATGAACGCCGAGCGCATCGAGCGTGGGGAGGCCGCCTTCATGAACCCGCGCAACGCGGCCTCCGGGGCGCTCAGGCAGAAGGATCCGGAGGTCACCGCGACCCGGCCGCTGGCGTTGTGGTGCCACGGTCTCGGGGCGGTCGAGGGCGTCTCCTTCCAGCGGCACAGCCAGGCCATGGCCACCCTCGCCGACGCCGGTCTGCCGGTCGCTGCGGAGACCGAGGTGGTCGACGACCTCGAGGCGGTCTGGGGGTACGTGGAGCGCTGGACCGCGGCCCGGCACGAGAGCAGCTACGAGATCGATGGGGTCGTCGTCAAGATCGACGACCTCGCCACCCGCGCCGACCTCGGCTTCACCGCCCGAGCACCCCGCTGGGCGATCGCGTACAAGATGCCGCCCGTGGAGCAGGCCACCCGGCTCGAGCGCATCGAGGTGAACGTCGGCCGGACGGGCAAGGCCACCCCCTACGCGGTGCTCGACCCGGTGGAGGTGGGCGGGGTGCGCATCACCTACGCGACCCTCCACAACGAGATCCAGGTCCACGCCAAGGACGTCCGCGAGGGTGACACGGTGCTCGTCCGCCGTGCCGGCGACGTGATCCCCGAGGTGGTGGGGCCGGTGCTGAGCGAGCGGCCTGAGGCGGCGACCGAGTGGTCCATGCCCGCGAGGTGCCCCTTCTGCGCTGAGCCGCTCGTCCGTCCGGAGGGGGAGGCGCACCACTTCTGCGAGAACGTGGACTGCCCCAACCGGCTCCGTGAGTCGCTCACCCACCTCGCCTCCCGCACCGCCCTCGACATCGAGGGGCTCGGCGAGCGCACCGTCGACCTCCTGCTCGCCGAAGGGCTCGTCCACGACCTCGCCGACGTGTTCCGGCTGCACGAGCACCGCGAGGAGCTGCTCGCGCTGGAGAGCTGGGGCGCCAAGCGGGTCGACAACCTCCTCGCCGGGATCGAGGCCGGTCGCACCCGGCCGCTCGACCGGGTCCTGGTCGCCCTCAACATCCGCCACCTCGGCCCGACCTACGCCAAGGCGCTCGTCCGCGCCCTGCCGAGCCTCACGGCGATCCGGGACGCCGATGCGGACACGCTCGAGGCCATCGACGGCATCGGGCCGGTCATCGCCGCGGCGGTCACCGCCTGGTTCGCCACCCCGCGCAACGCGCGTCTGATCGACGACCTCCTCGAGCTCGGCATCACCGCTGAGGCCGAGGTGGAGGGCGCCCCGGCCGGGGTGGACGCGAGCCTGCTCGAGGGCTGGACGGTGGTGGTGACCGGCACCCTGGAGGGCTTCACCCGCGAGGAGGCCAAGGCGGCGCTGGAGGCACGGGGCGCCAAGGTGACCGGCAGCGTGTCGGGCCGGACCTCGGTCGTGGTCGCCGGTTCCGACCCGGGCTCCAAGCTCGACAAGGCCGAGGCCGCCGGGGTGCCGGTCGCCGACGAGGGCGCCTTCCGGCACCTGCTGGAGCACGGGACGCTGCCCGGCGCCGGCTGAGACCCACGCCGGCCCGGGCCCGGGCTGGCTCGACGCCCTGGCCGGCTCGGGCTCAGGCCGCCTCGACCTCGGCACCGGCCGCCCGCATCGCCGCGACGGCCGCCTCCCCGTCACCCTCGTTGAGCTCCACCATCCGGGTCGTGGTCAAGGGCACGACCACCTCGTAGCCCAGACGAGCGGCGTCGAGGGCCGTCTCCTTCACGCACACGTCCCCGGCCAGCCCGGTCACGACGACGCGGCGGATCTGCGCGGCGTCGAGGTAGCTGCCGAGCTCCGTGGCGGTGGTGTCCCCGCTGACGGGGTCGCGGACGGAGAACCCGGAGTAGCCATCCTCGCCGTCCACGCCCTTACGCACGACGAGCGCGTCCTCGGCGACGTCCAGGTCGGGGTGCAGCTCGGCGCCCCAGGTGTCCCGGACGCAGTGCACCGGCCAGACCCCGCCGTCCTTGGCGAAGTGCGGGGTGGTCGGCGGGTGCCAGTCCTGGGTGTAGACGACCAGGGCGCCGGCCGCTCGAGCGGCCGCGATCTCCTCGTTGACGAGGGGCACGATCTCCTCGCCCCCCTCGACGTACAGGCCGCCGTCGGGGTCCGCGAAGTCGTTCTGGACGTCGACGACGAGCAGTGCGGTGTGGGGTCCGTAGCGGTCGGTGGTCATGGTCGTTCCTCCTCGAGGATCCAGCCGGGATCGCCGGGCTCCAGCGCCAGCGCGCTCGCTGGCAGCTCGGACATCGCGGCGCGGTGGTGGGCCCGGACCTCGTCGAGTTCCGGCGCGTGCACCACCGTGCCGTCGGTGAGTACGGGGATCTGCAGCGCGCGCTCCTCCGGTGGGACGCGGGCGTCCCAGGGGCGGACCACCTCGCTGACGACGAGGCCGTCACGCAGCCGCCGGCTCGCGCGCTTGCGGCCACCGAGCGTGGCCTTCGGGCCACCCGCCTTCGCCACCGGCTCCAGGGCTCCGTGGCGTCCCTCCCGCGCGACCAGCTTGTACACGAAGCCGGCGTTGGGGGCACCGCTGCCCATCACCAGCCGGGTCCCCACGCCGTAGGCGTCGACCGGGGCGTCGGCCAGGGCCGCGACGCGGTGCTCGTCGAGGTCGCCGGAGACGACGATGCGCGTGCTCGTCGCGCCCGCCGCGTCCAGCTGCGCCCGCGCCGCCCGGGCCTCGGCCGCCAGGTCGCCGGAGTCGATCCGGATCGCGCCCAGCGCGGGACCGGCGAGCTCGAGCGCGGTCGCGATGGCCCGGGTGGTGTCGTAGGTGTCGACCAGGACGGTCGTCGCCTCGCCGGCAGCGGCCAGCTGCTGGGCGATGGCCGCGGGCTCGTCGTCGTGCAGCAGCACGAAGGCGTGGGCCGTGGTGCCGAGCGTCGGCACCCCGTACCGGGCCCCGGCGGCGAGGTTCGAGGTGCCGTCGAAGCCGGTGAGGTAGGCGGCGCGGCCCGCGGCGACCGCGGCCTCCTCGTGGGTACGGCGGCTGCCGAACTCGAGCAGCCCGCGGCCGCCGGCAGCGGCGACGACCCGGGCCGCCGCCGCGGCGATCGCGCTGTCGTGGTTGAGGACGGAGAGCACGAGCGTCTCGAGCAGCACCGCCTCAGCGAAGGAGCCGACCACCGTGAGCACCGGGGAGCCGGCCACGTAGGGCTCCCCCTCGCGGTAGGCGTACAGCTCGCCGCGGAACCGGTAGCCCGCGAGCCATCTCAGCGTCGCGGGCCGGACCACCTGCTCGTCGTCGAGCCAGGCGAGGGTGGCGTCGTCGAAGCGGAGGTCGGCGAGCGCGGGCACGAGCCGGCCGAGACCGGCGAACACGCCGTAGCGGCGCCCTGCCGGGAGCGCGCGGGTGAACACCTCGAACACGCAGCGACGCTCGGCGAGACCGCCCTCCAGCGCCGCGTCGAGCATGGTGAGCTCGTACCGGTCGGTCAGCAGCGCGGTGGTCACGGCTCGCTCGGCTCGCGGGAGGCGGGACCCGGACCGTAACCCCACACCGGCGGGCGCGCGAGCGGGTCCGGTCCCGGGACGGGAGCAGCCCTGGGCCCGGGACCCGTGCCGCCGGACCGGCTGCCCGTGCCCACGGTCCTGGCGCGCGGGGGCAGGGTCCCGGCGCCCGAAGCGGGTGCCGGCGACCGCTAGCCTCGCCGGGTCCCGACCCCCGCCCAGGAGGCTCCCGTGGCCCTGACCGAGGACGAGGTCCGCCACGTCGCGCGGCTCGCACGGCTCGCGCTGACCGACGAGGAGGTCGCTGCGCTCGCACCGCAGCTGTCGGCCATCCTCGGCTACGCCGAGCAGGTGGGTGAGGTCGCGGCCGACGAGGTGGAGCCGACCACCCACCCCTTCGCGCTGGCCGACGTCGCCCGGCCGGACGTCGCCGCGCCCTCGCTGCCACGCGAGGACGTGCTGGCGGGCGCGCCGGCGGTGGAGCAGGACCGCTTCGCCGTCCCCCGTATCGTCGCGGAGGAGGGCTGAGATGTCGGAGCTGATCCGGCTGAGCGCCGTCGAGCTGGCCGAGCGCCTGGGCGCCGGCGCCGTCTCGGCGCGGGAGGTGGTCGATGCCCACCTGGAGCGCATCGCGGCGCTCGACGGGGTGGAGGCGGAGGGGGAGGTGTGGGCCGCCAAGCCCGCCGAGGCGTTGACCGCCGAGGACACCCACGCCTTCCTGGTGGTCACCGCGGCCGCCGCCCGCGCGCACGCCGACGACATCGATGCCCGCAGGGCTGCCGGGGAGGAGCTCGGGCCGCTGGCCGGGGTGCCGCTCGCGCTCAAGGACGTGCTGACCATGCGCGGCGCACCCACGACCTGCGGGTCACGCATGCTCGCAGGCTGGGTGCCGCCCTACGACGCGACCGTGACCGAGCGGCTCAGGGCCGCGGACGTCGTCGTGCTCGGCAAGACCAACATGGACGAGTTCGCCATGGGCTCCTCCACGGAGAACTCGGCCTTCGGCGGCACCCGCAACCCCTGGGACCTCGACCGGGTCCCGGGTGGGTCCTCGGGCGGCTCGGCGAGCGCCGTCGCGGCGCTCCTCGCCCCGCTGTCGATCGGGACCGACACCGGCGGGTCGATCCGCCAGCCCGCCGCGCTGACCGGGCTGGTGGGGGTGAAGCCGACCTACGGCACGGTGTCGCGCTACGGGCTCGTGGCCTTCGCCTCCTCCCTCGACCAGGCCGGACCCTTCGCCCGGACGGTCGAGGACGCCGCGCGTCTGCAGACCGCCATCTGGGGCCACGATCCGCGCGACGCCACCTCGGTGCCAGGCGCGGTCCCCGACCTGCTCGCGGGGCTGCGTGAGGGGGTGGCCGGCATGCGCATCGGCGTGGTGCGCGAGCTCCAGGGGCAGGGGTACGAGCCCGGCGTGGAGGCGGCGTTCCAGGCGGCGCTGACCCGGTTGGAGGAGCTGGGGGCGCGGATCGTCGAGGTGTCGCTGCCCCACGCCCCCTACGGCCTGCCGGCCTACTACCTCATCGCCCCGAGCGAGGCCTCCTCGAACCTCGCCCGCTTCGACGGCGTGCGCTACGGGCTGCGGGTCGAGGCGCCCACGGCGGAGGAGATGAACGCCGCCACCCGCGCCGCCGGGTTCGGTCCCGAGGTCAAGCGCCGCATCATGATCGGCACCCACGCCCTCTCCAGCGGCTACTTCGACGCCTACTACCTCCAGGCCTCCAAGGTCCGCACGCTGATCGCCGACGACTTCCGCACGGCCTTCGCCGAGGTGGACGCGCTCGTGAGCCCCACCTCGCCGTCGGTGGCCTTCCGGTTCGGGGACAAGACCGCGGACCCGATGGCGATGTACCTCAACGACGTCGCGACGGTGCCGGCCTCGCTCGCCGGGATCCCGGCGCTGTCGCTGCCGGTGGGGCTCGCGGCCGCGCCGGAGGACCCCGCCACCGCCCTGCCGGTGGGCCTGCAGGTCATGGCGCCGCTGAAGCGGGACGAGGTGATGTACCGGGTGGCGTGGGCGCTGGAGCAGGCGAGCGGGTTCACCCCCCTGCCGAGGGGGCCGCGCGCCGTCGCGACCGGCGCGGCGTCCGTGACCGGCGCGGTGTCCGCGACCGGCGCGGCCGGTGAGGAGGTGCGCTGATGGGTGCGGACACGTTGCTGCCGCGGGGGTGGGAGCTGGTGGTCGGGCTCGAGGTCCACGTCGAGCTGCACACCACCACGAAGATGTGGTGCGGGTGCACGACCGACTTCGGGGCCGAGCCCAACACCAACGTCTGCCCCGTGTGCACCGGGCAGCCGGGGGCGCTGCCGGTCCCCAACGAGCGGGCCATCGAGGACGCCACGCTGCTCGGGCTCGCCCTGGGGGGCGAGGTCGCCGAGCGGTGCTGGTTCCACCGCAAGAACTACTTCTACCCGGACCTGGCGAAGAACTACCAGATCAGCCAGTACGACGTCCCCCTGATCCACGACGGCCACCTCGACGTCGAGGTTCCGCTCGCTGACGGGACCGTCGAGACGCGCCGGGTCGGCATCGAGCGGCTCCACATGGAGGAGGACACCGGCAAGTCGCTGCACGTCGGCGACACGGGCCGCCTCCACGGGGCCGACCGGTCCCTGATCGACTACAACCGGTCCGGTATCCCGCTGCTGGAGATCGTCTCCCGGCCCGACATCCACGACCCGGAGACCGCCCAGGCCTACCTGCGTGAGCTCCAGGCGATCGTGCGTGCCGTGGACGTGTCCGACGCGCGCATGGACCAGGGCTCCATCCGCTGCGACGCGAACGTCTCGGTCAGGCGCGTCGGGGAGCCGCTCGGTACCCGCACGGAGATCAAGAACCTCAACTCGGTCCGCTCCGTCGGGCGCGCCATCGCCTACGAGGCCCGCCGCCAGGTCGCGGTGCTCGAGGACGGCGGCGCGATCCGCATGGAGACCCGGCACTGGGACGAGAGCCGCGGGGTGACCGAGACGCTGCGGGTCAAGGAGTCGGTCACCGACTACCGCTACTTCCCCGACCCCGATCTGGTCGCCGTCACCTCGCCGCGCGAGCAGGTCGAGCAGGTCCGGGCCCGGCTGCCGGAGCTGCCGGCGGCGACGCGGGCTCGGCTGCTGGAGGCGGGGCTTCCCCGGCCGCAGGCGGTCGCGCTGGTCGGTACCGACGCGCTCGCGATCTACGACGACGCGGTGGCTCGCGGCGCTGACCCGGCCGCGGCAGCGAACTGGCTGACCGGCGACGTCGCCGGCCAGCTCGCGGCCGAGGGGCTCGAGCTCGCCGACAGCGGGCTGACCGGAGCGCACCTCGCCGAGCTGCTCGAGCTGCTCGCGGACGGCACGCTGTCGACGAAGCTCGCCAAGCAGGTGCTGGCCGCGGTCATCGAGGTCCGGGGGTCGCAGGGCCCTGCGGCGATCGCCGCGGCACGTGGGCTGCAGCAGGTCTCCGACGAGGGGGAGCTGCGCGCGGTCGTCGAACAGGTCGTCACGGACAACGCCGGCACCGTCGCGGACATCCGCGGCGGCAACACCAAGGCGATCGGGGCGCTCGTGGGGCAGGTGATGAAGGCCACCAAGGGGCAGGCCGACCCGCGCAAGACCAACGAGCTGCTCCGGGAGCTGATCGGCTGACCGGGCGGCCGGGGCGGACCGGTCGAGGGACGGGGTCGTTCCGAACCCTCTTCACGTACCCTGGCAGGCGCGCTGGGTGGCAACGAGGGAGCGACGTGGTGCTGGAGCGGATCGCTGGTCCGTCGGATGTCCGTGCGCTGGAGCCGGCCGAGCTGCCGGTGCTGGCCGAGGAGCTGCGCACCGCGATCATCGACGCGGTGTCCCAGGTCGGCGGCCACCTCGGCTCCAACCTCGGGGTCGTGGAGCTGACCATCGCGCTGCACCGGGTGTTCGACTCGCCGCGTGACCGCATCGTGTGGGACACCGGGCACCAGGCCTACGTCCACAAGATGCTGACCGGCCGGCGCGATGCCTTCTCCAGCCTGCGGCAGGCCGGTGGTCTGTCGGGCTACCCGTCCCGGGAGGAGTCCGAGCACGACGTCGTCGAGAACAGCCACGCCTCCACGGCGCTGTCCTGGGTCGCCGGGCTCGCGCGCGGGCAGCAGGACCTGCCCGTCGAGGACCGCCCCCGGATCGTGGCCGTCGTCGGTGACGGGGCCCTGACCGGCGGCATGGCCTACGAGGCGCTGAACAACCTCGGGCACCACCAGCTGCCGGCCATCATCGTGCTCAACGACAACGGGCGGTCCTACGCGGAGACCGTCAGCCGCTTGTCGGAGCGCGTCGCGGACCTGCGCAGCGACCCGCGCTACCGCACCCTGAAGGACCGCCTGGATCAGGTGCTGCGACGCCTGCCCATGGTGGAACGCCTCACCGATGCCGGGCTGGAGGCGATCAAGTCCGCCATCTCCGAGGCGCCGGCGCTGCAGTCCTTCGTCGAGGCGCTCGGGGTGCGCTACCTCGGCCCCTACGACGGGCACGATCCCGAGCGGCTCGAGCACGCGCTCAGGCACGCCGCGCGGCTGAGGACCCCGGTGCTCGTCCACGTGCTGACCCAGAAGGGCAAGGGGTACGCGCCGGCGGAGACCGACCCGGAGAAGAAGCTCCACGACACCTCGGCCTTCGACGTCGCGACCGGTCGGGCACGGGCGGGCGGCGCTGCCGCCTCCTGGACCGCCGCGTTCTCCACCTCGCTGCTCGAGCTGGCCGAGGACCGCCCCGACCTGATCGCCATCACCGCGGCGATGCCCGGCTCGACGGGCCTGCTCCCGCTCGCGACCCGGCAGCCGGAGCGGGTGCTGGACGTCGGGATCGCCGAGCAGCACGCGGTGACCGCTGCCGCGGGCCTCGCCAACGCGGGCCGGCTCCCGGTGGTCGCGGTCTACTCGACCTTCTTCTCGCGCGCGTTCGACCAGGCCAACCTCGACGTCGGGCTGCACGGCGAGCACGTGGTGTTCGTGCTGGACCGGGCCGGGATCACCGGCGACGACGGCCCGAGCCACCACGGCATCCTCGACCTCGTGCTCAGCCTGCGCATCCCGGCGATGACGGTGCTGGCACCGAGCCACGCCGAGGACCTCGATGCCCTCCTGCGCCTGGCCACCGAGCTGGACGGCCCGGTGCTGCTGCGCTTCCCCAAGGGTGCCGCGGTCACCGCTGCCGACCTCGGCCTGGGCACGGACGCGCCGCCGCAGGGGCTCGCCGCCCGGCGGGTACGTGACGGGGCTGATGTGTGCGTGCTCGCTATCGGCGACCGGGTGGCCGCCGCGTGCGAAGCCGCCGACCTGCTCGGCGCCGAGGGCGTCGAGGCAGCGGTGTGGGACGTGCGCAGCGTCCGGCCGGCCGACGCGTCCATGCTCGCTGCGGCGGCCGAGGCGCCGCTGGTCGTCACCGTGGAGAACGGGCTCGTCGGTGGGGGTGCCGGCGCGGAGCTGGCGGACCGCATCGGTGATCTGGTGGGGATCCGGCACGCACCGCCGGTGCTCAGGCTCGGGGTCCCGGCCGCGTACCTGCCCCAGGGCAAGCCCGGCCGCATCCTCGCCGAGCTTGGTCTGGACGGTCCGGGGATCGCGGCGGCGACCCGCAAGGCGCTCAGCGACGAGCGCTGAGCGGGACGTCCCGTGGGATCTGGACTTGACCTGGGCGCGTCGAGGCGCGAGTATCTGCTCGCCGCTCACGGCGGGCGGCACCACACGACAACGGAGCAGCGCACGTGCTGGGGAGCCTGAGGACGGAGCGGGGCGTGTTCGCACGCCGGTCCGCGCTCGTCCTCGTCGTCGTTCCCTAGCGCGTGCTCGCCCCGAGCACGCGCGAACCTCCCGGACCCCGGGAGGTTCTCTCGTAGGAGGGGCGGGCGTCACGCGGAGGATCCCGCGGGCGGGCGGACGAGGAGGAGCAGACCATGCAGATCACCGGAGCGCAGGCTGTGATGAAGAGCCTGGAGGCGCTCGGCGTCGACACCGTGTTCGGGTACCCGGGCGGCGCGATCCTCCCGGCCTACGACCCCCTCATCGAGGCCGGCTTCGAGCACGTGCTCGTCCGCCACGAGCAGGGTGCGGTCCACATGGCCGAGGGCTACGCGCACGCCACCGGCCGGGTCGGGGTCTGCATCGTGACCTCCGGACCGGCTGCCACCAACCTCGTCACCGGGCTCACCGACGCCATGATGGACTCGATCCCGGTGCTGGCCATCACCGGCCAGGTCGCGAGCACCGCCATCGGCTCCGACGCCTTCCAGGAGGCGGACGTGACCGGCATCACCATGCCGATCACCAAGCACAACGAGCTGGTCCGTGAGGTCGAGCGGATCCCCGAGGCCATCAAGGAGGCCTACCACGTCGCCCGGTCGGGGCGGCCGGGACCGGTGCTGGTGGACCTGCCCAAGGACATCCTCAACCAGACCTTCGAGTGGCACTGGGACGACCGGGTCGACCTGCCCGGCTACAAGCCCACGGTCCGCGGGCACGGCAAGATGGTCAAGGAGGCCCTCGAGCTCATCGCGACCGCCGAGCGCCCGGTCATCTACGCCGGGGGCGGGCTCGTGCGCGCGCGTGCCGGCGCCGAGGTGCAGCGCTTCGCCGAGCTGCTGAAGCTGCCGGTCGTCACGACGCTCATGGGGCGCGGGATCATCCCGGACACCCACGAGCTGTTCGTCGGGATGCCCGGGATGCACGGCCACTACGCCGGTGTCCGTGCCCTGCAGGAGTCGGACCTGCTCATCACCCTCGGCGCCCGCTTCGACGACCGGGTGACGGGCAAGCTCGACGCCTTCGCGCCCCACGCCAAGGTCATCCACGTCGACGTGGACCCGGCGGAGATCGGCAAGAACCGTGCGGTCGACGTGCCGATCGTCGGCGACCTCAAGGTCGTGCTCGAGCAGTTGCTCGCCATGCTCGAGGACAAGCAGGCCAAGGGCCGCTTCGACCACTACGTGCCGGACACGACCGCGTGGCGCGAGCGGCTCGCGTCGTTGCAGGTGGAGCACCCGCTGCTCGTCGAGCAGCCCGAGGCCGGGGTGCTGAAGCCACAGTCGGCGATCCGGGCGGTGTACGACATCTGGGGTGACGAGGCGGTGTACGTCGCTGGCGTCGGCCAGCACCAGATGTGGGCCGCGCAGCACATCCCCTACAGCCGTGCCGGGCAGTGGATCAACTCCGGGGGGCTCGGGACCATGGGCTTCGCCGTGCCCGCCGCGATCGGCGCCAAGGCCGGCGTCGGCCGGGACGTGCCGGTCGTGGCGATCGACGGCGACGGCTGCTTCCAGATGACCTTCCAGGAGATCGCCTCGGCGGTCCAGCACGACATCCCGGTGACCTTCGTGGTCATCAACAACGGCTACCTCGGCATGGTCCGCCAGTGGCAGACCCTGTTCTACTCTGACCGGCTCTCCCAGGTCGCCCTGCCCATGGACCTGCCGGACCTGCTCAAGCTCGCGGACGCCTACGGGATCCCCGGCTTCCGTGTGGAGCGGATCGAGGACCTGTACGCCACGCTCGAGAAGGCGCACGCGATCACCGACCAGCCGGTGCTGGTGGAGTGCCGCGTCGACCCGGACGAGATGGTGTTCCCGATGGTCCCGGCGGGTGCCAGCAACGAGGAGCTGCTGGAGACCGCCGAGGAGTGGCACGCCCGCCTCGCCGCGCAGCAGGCCTGAGAGGAGCCGTCATGCACGCCCGTCACACCCTGTCCGTGCTGGTCGAGAACAAGCCCGGCGTCCTGACCCGGATCGCCGGCATGTTCGCCCGGCGCGGCTACAACATCCACTCGCTCGCGGTCGGGCCGACCGAGGATGAGCGCGTCTCGCGTCTCACGCTGGTCGTGGGCACCGAGGCCGTCCAGCTCGAGCAGATCATCAAGCAGCTCAACAAGCTGGTCCACGTGCTGAAGATCATCGAGCTCGACCCCGACCAGGCGGTCGAGCGCGAGATGCAGCTCGTGAAGGTGAACGCCGATCCGGTCAGCCGCTCGCAGATCATCGAGATCGCCGAGGTCTTCCGCGCCAAGATCGTCGACGTCGACCACGACTCGATCACGATCGAGGTGGCGGGCAACCCGAGCAAGCTCGAGGCCATCGTGGAGCTGCTGGAGCCCTACGGGATCCGTGAGCTGGTGCGCAGCGGCACCATCGCGCTGTCCCGGGGGACCCGCTCGATCACCGACGGCTCGAAGCTGCGGATGCGCCGCGTCTCCTGACCGCGGCAGGCGGCGGCACCGCGGAGGTCGTCAGCCCCGGCGTGCCTCTCCGCGCCCCGGGAACCGCGCCCTCGCCGGCCACACGGGCTTGGGGACGTTCGCATCGCTGGTGTGTGCCTGAACGTCCCCAACCCGGCTTGGGCTGGGCCGGCCGCACGGGCGTGGGCTGGGCCGGCCACACGGGCTTGGGGACGTTCGGCTTGGGGACGTTCGCGTGGGTGCTGTGTGCCTGAACGTCCCCAACCCGGCTTGGGCTGGGCCGGCCGCGCGGGCTTGGGGACGTTCGCGTGGGTGCTGTGTGCCTGAACGTCCCCAACCCGGCTTGGGCTGGGCCGGCCGCGCGGGCTTGGGGACGTTCTCGCTCCTCCTCTGCATGCGAGGGTCCCCACCCATGACCGCCTCTGCGCAGGTGCAGGTGCAGCCAGGCGGGGCGGGTCCCGCGTCCGTTCGCGCCCGCACCCGCGCAGGTGCCTCAGCCGATCTCCAGTGCTGCTCTGACGACCTCGACCAGGTTCCGAGGATGGTGACGAACCTCGCTCGCGCTGAACCGCAGCACGGTCCATGCCGCGAGCACGAGCTGGTTCTGGCGGCGCTCGTCGGCGAGTTTCTGGGCAGGCGAGCGATGCCAGTTGAAGCCGTCGATCTCGATCGCGACGCGGTGATCCGGGTACGCCAGATCGAGCACGGCGATGAGACGGCCACTCGCATCCAAGACAGGGAAGCCGAGCTCCGGGCGAGGCAGCCCAGCTGCGATGAGCTCCCTCGCCGCGACAACCTCGATCTCCGAGCGGATCCGTCCTGCCTCGGCACCGAGTGCCGCGCGGGCAGCGCGGAGGTTGCGACGGCCCCGGGCGGATGGGTTCTGAGCCAGCACGGTCTCGAGGCGGGCGAGGACCTGAGGGTCGGTCTGCAACGCCGCGACAACCAGTTCGGTGAGGGCCGGGACGGTGCAGTCCCCCGATAGGTCCAAGAGCGTCCTGGCAGCATCGGTGACCGGAACTCCTCGGATCAACCGGACATCCGCGGTGCGCAGCGTTCTCGTCCGGGTCACGGTGATCAGCGGGTTGCGCGTCGACCGAGGTCTGCGGCGGTGCGGGACCAGGACGGTCAGTGGCCCCGGCCGAGCGGGTGCGAAACCCAGCGCTTCGGCGGCGCTCCATCGGGCGAGTACGGCACCCTCCCCGCCGAGCAGCACGGCGGCATGACGGCTCGCGCTGCGTGTCCAGGGTGCGCCGCCGACCCGGTACACCCCAGGGGCCACGAGCTTCAGCCGGCCCGTCCGCAGGGCGTAGGCGATCCGGGCCGGTGACCACCCGGTCATGAGCAGCTGCGAGCGGCTGACGATCCCGCCGCGGTCTCGGGCGAGTTCGTCGAGGCCGTCCTGCCGGACCGAGGTCACCGTCGCCGTCCTGTCGTCGGGGCGCACGTGAGCCTGGCAGAGCCGGTGCCCAACGCCCGATCGGATCGTGGTGGCCTGTGGATGAGGGGGTGCCAGCCTCGATCGGGGACGCTCGGGTATCCGACGGGATGCTGAACGTCCCCAAGCCCGTGGCTCCGCTCTGGTCCATCGGGCGGTCGGCAGGCACCGAGCGGTCGCGGGCGTCCAGGTCGAGCTGCAGGTTGGGGACGATGAGTGCTCTTGGTTGCGTGTCACCGTCCCCGAACCCTTCCGGCCGAACCCTTCCAGCCGAACCCTTCCGGCCGGGGG
>JBKHEJ010000038.1:0-15846 GCA_046540855.1 Nitriliruptoraceae bacterium | reverse complement strand
CTTCGCCTCCGTGGCTGTCCTGAGTTCCTCTACGGCGTCGTCGCCCCGGATCGTGCGGGCGATCCGTGCGAGGACGCGGAGGTGGCGGGTGTAGGGATCGGCCGAGGGGCTGAGGAGGACGAGGAGCACGTGGACGGGCCCGCCCAGTCGCTCGCCGCGGAGCCCCTCGCCGCTCGTGGCCACGAGGAGCGTGGGCTCCTCGACGTGGTCCACCGTGGCGTGGAGGAGAGCGACGCCGGGTCGCACCTCCACCGAGTACGTCGCCAGGTTGCCCCGGAGCCGCTCCTCGTCGGGTGCCGCCGGGGTCGTCGCAGCCGGGCGGGCCGCGGGCGGGGGCGGCGTCGAGGGTGCGAGCAACGTGCGCACCGTGGACGCGAGGCGCTCGTGCACCGCCGCGGCCAGCGCCGGATCCTCGGTCAGCAGCGCGATGACCTCGGCGCGACCGCGCCTGGCCACGAGCCGGCTGGTCGGCGCATCCAGGACGGCCTGCTCGGCCGCCGTGGGTTCGGCCCGGGTGCTCAGCTCGGCACGCACGGCGACCAGGACCTCGGCCCAGGCGTCGCTGGGCAGGCCCTCCCACACCGGGGAGGCCGGCTCGTCGGCTCGCCGGCGCGGGGCCGACCCCTCGGTCACCGCACGACCGTCGGGTCGGGGGCGGCCGGCGCCGGCTCGATGCGGATCACGTCGCTGCGGGCGCACCAGCGGCAGGTGACCGAGCGCACCTGCTCCTCGAGCACCTCCTCCTCCTCGACGACGGCGGCACCGCCGAGGTCGAAGTGGAGGTAGCGCCGGGTGCGGGCGGTGCTGACCACGTCGAACCGGGTCACGTTGCCGCACCCATCGCAGCGGTAGCGATGGCCGGCCGGCAGGGGCTCGATCACGTCGTGGGGCATGGCGGGCTCCGGGTCGGATCAGCGGCTCATGGGGGACCGGACCTGCCCCTCGGCGAGCCAGCGGGGACCGTCCGGCAGCGGCGTCGGCGTGGCCGCGGGACCGGTGTCCTCCGCGCTGCGCGCGAACCAGGCACCTCCGCGGCCGTGCGGGAAGGTCCCGACCTCCTCGGCTGCGGGCAGCGAGCCGGTGGTCAGCTGTGCCGCCAGCCGACGGCTCGTCGCCAGCGCGCCGGCGACGTCCACACCACGGTGCTCCGCCGGGTACTCGACGAGCCGCTCCTCGACCCGCGCGAGCAGGGTCCGCGCCCCCGTGGGGTTCCCCCGCTGCAGGTGCACCCCGGCGACCGCGAGCTGGATCACCCCCTGCCACAGCCGCGTGTCCTCGAGCGGGGCGGCGTGCCAGACGTGCTCGAGGCACTCGTGCGCCTCGAAGAAGCGCTGCTCGTCCCAGAGCCGGATCCCGACCGCGAGCGCCTCCTCGACGTCGCCCGGCTCGTGCTCCTCGGTCAGCGGCACACCCCGGGTGCCGTAGGGCAGGGGCCGGCCGGTCCGGTCGCGCGGCCGGGCCTGCTCGGGTCGGCCATCCTCGCGCCTGTCGCGTCGGTCGGCAGCCACCCTGCGGTCTCGGTCGGTCGCGTCGGCCACGGCCATCCTCGGCTCGGGTGCGGCGGGCAGGGGCGAGGCTACCGGTGCCGGTAGCCTCCCCGGGGTGCCCGAGCTGCCCGAGGTGGAGTCCGTCAGGCGCCAGCTGGTCCCCGTCCTGACCGGCCGGCGGGTCGACGACGTCTGGTGGGACGCGAGCCCCAGCGCCCGCTTCCACGCCGTCGAGCAGCTCCCCGGGCAGCGCATCACGCGGGTGGAGCGGCGGGGGAAGTACCTCCTGTGCCCGCTGGCCGGCCCGGGCGAGCCCCGTGAGCTGGTGCTGCACCTGGGCATGACCGGATCGTTGCGCTTCACCGCCGCACCGGTGGGCACGCAGGACCCGGACGGCGGCCTGACCCACGTCCGGGCCCGTCTCACCCTGGATGATGGGTCCGTCCTGCGCTTCCGCGACCCGCGCCGCTTCGGTCGCCTGTCGGTGGTCACCGCCGGCCGGTACGCCGAGGTGGTGCCGACCCTCGCCGTGCTCGGTCCCGAGCCGCTGTCCGCGGCCTTCAGGGTGGAGGCCTTCGCCGCGGCGCTGGCGGCGACGCGGGCACCGGTCAAGGCCCGGCTGCTCGACCAGCGGCTCGTCGCCGGGGTGGGCAACATCTACGCCGACGAGGCCCTGTGGCGGGCCCGGATCCACCCGCGCTCGCGACGGGTCGGCCCACGGCGCGCCGCCGTGCTGCACGCCGCGATCGTGGCCGTGCTGCGCGCCGCGGTCGAGCGCGAGGGCACCACCTTCCGCGACTACGAGATGGTCAACGGCCGCAGCGGCCGGTACGCGAGCGAGCTGGACGTCTACGGCAAGCACGGGCAACCCTGCCGCCGGTGCGGGTCGATCCTCAGACGCGACGTGGTCGCTCAGCGCGGAACGACCTACTGCCCTTCGTGTCAGCGCGCCTGAGGGGCTCAGGCACGCAAGGCGCCGGCGACCAGGCCCCGGGAGAAGGCCGCCGCCTGGTCCGGGTCATCGACCCGGACGTGCATGGGTGGGAAGGCGAAGTACGACAGGATGAGGCGGACCACCACCTCGGCGGCGGCGGGCGGGTCGACGCGGCGCAGCTGGCCGGCGGCGACGCCCTCCTCGATCAGCTCGGTGAACAGGGCGAGCCCCCGACGCACGAGCGGGCCGCCACCGGCGGTGATGCGTGGCAGCAGGATGCCGGGCTCCTCGTCACGCCCCTTGGTCAGGATCGGGTGCTCGACGAAGAAGCGCACCCCCGCCAGGAAGGCACCCTCGAGGCGGCCGGCGGCGGTCGCGTGCCCCGCCGCCCCCCGCTGGAGCGCGCGGGTGAACCGCTCCCCCTCGCGTTCGAGCAGGGCATCGATCAGCGCGTCCTTGTTGGCGAAGTGCCGGTACAGGGTCGCCTTCCCGGCTCGGGCCTCGCGCGCGACGTCCTCCATGGTGGTCTTGCGGATCCCCACGGCGACGAAGCGCCGGCCCGCGGCCGCGAGCAGGTCCTCGCGCCTATCCGGTCGACCGGTGCCTACTGCCATGCCGCACCTCCCCTCGAGCGATCGTGGACCGGACGGGGCCACCCCGTCCGCTCGTCCGGTACCGCCACGGCCCACGATGGCCGACAGTACGCACCTCGCGAGGCGCGGCACGAGGATGCCCCGTTGCGGTGGGCGGTGGTCCCTCGTACCGCCCCGTCTCGACGCCGCGACGCCAGGCTTGGCCTGCGGTTGGAACGCTACCGGCCGCCGCGGCGGCCCGCTGGGCCCACCTCGCTCACCCCCACCCTCCCCTGCGTGCGGACCTGCGAACCGCACCACACCCCTGAGGAGCGCCGATGCCCACCACGACCGACCTCCCCGCGCTGACCACCGTGGGTGCCTGGCAGCAGGAGGCTGCCTGCCGGGACACCGACCCCGAGCTGTTCTTCTCCAACGCCGACGCCGACCGACGCCAGGCGCTCGAGCTCTGCGCGAGCTGCCCGGTCCGCCAGGAGTGCCTCGAGCACGCCCTCGCCACCCGTGAGTCCTACGGGATCTGGGGCGGCACCGACGAGCACGAGCGCAAGCGCCTGCTCCGCCGTCGTCGCCGGGTGGCCTGACCCCGCCACCGCGAGCCCGACCGCGGGTCGACAAGGGAGCGGAGTCTCACCTCGGTGGTAGGAAGCGGGAAGCTGCCTGACGACCCACGGAGGGCTCCCCGGTGCACCAGCTCCGTCTCGACGACCTCGGGACCCCGCTCATCGACACCACCTTCGTGGTCCTCGACCTGGAGACCACGGGTCTCGATCCGGCCCGTGACCGCATCACCGAGGTCGGCGCCGTCCGGGTCCGTGGTGGTGAGGTGCTCGGGGAGCTGCGCACCTTCGTGCACCCGGGACGGCCGATCCCCCCCGCCGTGACGGCGGTCACCGGCATCACCGACGCGATGGTCGCGCACGCACCGTCGGAGGCGGCGGTCCTCGGGCACGTCCTGAGCTTCCTCGACGGGGCCGTGCTCGTCGCCCACAACGCCGCCTTCGACCTCAGCTTCCTGCGCTCCGCCGCCGCGCGGTGCGCGACGCCGGAACCGACGCCGGTGGTGCTCGACACCGCCCGGCTGTCCCGGCGCCTGCTGCGCGACGAGGTCCGCGACCACCGCCTGGCCACCCTCGCCCGGCACCTGCGCGCCCGGACCGCACCAGCGCACCGTGCGCTCGCGGACGCCCGCGCCACCGTGGACGTGCTCCACGGGCTGCTGGAGCGTGCCGGGGGGCTCGGCGCGACCACGGTCGAGGACGTGCTCGAGCTCACCCGGGTGCGCTCCGACCGCACCTTCCGCCGCCGCAGCCTCGTGGCCGACGCGCCACGGACGTGCGGGGTGTACCGGTTCCTCGACGAGGACGGCCGCACCCTCTACGTCGGCAAGGCGACCGACCTGCAGGCGCGCCTGCGCACCTACTTCGGGCAGGATCCTCGCCGCCGCATCGCGGACATGGTGCGGGCGACCGAACGGGTGACCTGGCGCCCCACCCCGACGCTGCTCGAGGCGGAGGTGCTCGAGCTGCGGACGATCCTCGCCGAGCAGCCGCGGTTCAACCGGCGTGCCCGCACCCCGGTCCCCGATCGGTGGCTCGCGGTGACCCGCGAGCCCTTCCCCCGGCTCTCGGTCGTCAGCGCGCCCGGGCGCGGGCACCTAGCGGCGATCGGCCCGCTGCCGGGACGCCGGACGACCGAGCGGCTCAAGGAGGCGATCGAGGAGGCGCTGCCGGTGCGCGCCTGCACGATCCGACTGCGGACCGCCCAGGACCACCCCGCCTGCGTGCTCAAGGAGCTGCAGCGGTGCGGCGCGCCCTGTGACGGCTCTCAGGACCGCGCGGACTACGCCCAGCTGATCGAGCAGGTCACCGGGCTCCTCGACGATCCCGCCCCCGTGCTGCGCCGGCTCGAAGCGCGGATGCACGCCCTGGCCGAGCGGGGCCGCTACGAGCGCGCCGGCGCACTGCGGGAGCTTCGAGCTGGCGCGGCCCGCACCCTGCAGGGGCGCCGCGACGCGGCGTGGCTGCTCGAGCCGGGAACGCTGGTCCTCGAACGGCGGCTCGGCAGCGCGGTGGAGACCGTCTGGCTGCAGCATGGTCGGGTGCGCGCCACCGCCCGCGGCGGTCCGGAGGGCCGATCCCTGCCGGCACACCCCACCCTGGTCCCGTCACCGGAGGCTGCCGGTGATGACGCCGGGATCGAGGTGGAGGGGGGCGACGCCGGGATCGACACGGCGCCGGTGCGCGCGAGCCACGCCGAGCTCGACCTCGTGCTGCGCTGGGCGGGTCAGGGCACGGTCCGGCTCGTCGAGACCTCGACACCGCTGTCGAGCCCGCTGGCGGGCGGACGCGAGCTCGCCGAGGTGCTCGCCGAGGCGCGCCGGACGGATCGCCAGGTGCGCCGGGACCGGCAGCAGCTGACCGGGCAGAAGGTGCGCCGTCGCTCAGGCGACGGGAGCGCCGTCGTCGAGCTGCCCGTCGGGCGCGAGCAGGTGGACGGTGCCGTCGGCAGCGAGGCCGCCGAGGACGAGGAACTCGCTGCGGAACCCGGCGATGCGCCGCGCGCCGAGGTTGAGGGCCCCCACGACCTGCCGGCCGACGAGCTCCTCGGGGGTGTAGTTGGCGATCCTCGCGCTCGTCCGCTTCGTCCCGATGACCGGACCGAAGTCGACCGTGAGCTTCAGCGACGGCGCGCGGGCCTCGGGGAAGGGCTCGGCCGCGCGCACGGTCCCGATGCGTAGGTCCAGCGCTTCGAAGCCCTCGATGCCGATCTCCGGCTTGGGTTCGAGCCCGGAGGGCTCGTAGGGCCGGCCCTGTGGATCGAGGCGGTGCGAGACCTCAGCCATCGAGGGACCCTGCGGCTGCGGTCCAGGCGATCCAGCGGTCGCGCAGGGCGGCTGCCGCGCCGCTAGCGAGCACCTCCCGGGCACGGGCCAGCCCCGTGGTCAGGTCCGGGACGGCATCCGCGGCGTACAACCCGGCCGCAGCGTTCAGCGCCACGATGTCCGCTGCGGGACCGGGCCGGCCGGCCAGCACGGCGTCGGCGATGGCGACGTTGGCTCGGGCATCACCGCCCTGCAGGTCCGCCGGCGTGGCGCGCGCGATGCCCACCTCGGCCGGATCGAACCGCCAGGAGGCCACCGCGCCGTCGCGGACCTCCCAGACCTGGCTCGCCCCGGTGGTGGTCAGCTCATCGAGACCATCCTCGCCTCGGAACACCAGCGCGTGCCGCCGGCCGAGCCGCGCGAGCGCGTCCGCCATGACCGGTGCGAGCCGCTCGTCGGCGACCCCCACCGCCTGGTAGGCGACCCCCGCAGGGTTCGACAGGGGTCCGAGCACGTTGAACACCGTGCGGATGCCGAGCTGCAGCCGTACCGGCGCGACGTGACGCATGGCTGGGTGGAAGGTTCGGGCGTACAGGAACGTCACCCCGAGCTCGTCCAGGCAGCGTGCCACCTCGGCGGCCGGCAGCTCGATGGCGACCCCCCAGGCCTCCAGCAGGTCGGCGCTGCCGCAGCGCGAGGAGGCGGCCCGGTTGCCGTGCTTGGCGACCGGCACCCCCGCGGCCGCGACCACGACGGCCGCGACGGAGGAGATGTTGAAGGTGCCCGCGCCGTCCCCACCGGTGCCCACGATGTCGAGGAGCTCGCCACCCCGCGCCGGGGTGCGCGGCAGCGGCACCGCGGCCTCCAGCATGGCGCGGACGAACCCGGCGATCTCCGCCGGCGACTCCCCCTTGCCACGCAGCGCGACCAGCAGCCCCGCGACCTGCGAGGGCTCGGCGTCGCCGCGCATCAGCACGCCCATCACCTCGGCGGCGACCTCCTCACCGAGGTCCTCCCCCGCCAGCAGGGTGTGCAGCAACGACGGCCAGGACAGCGCGGGGCCAGGGGTCGTCACGGGACCGCGCCAGCTCAGCGCGGTGGCCGCAGCGCCGCGGCCACCTGCTGCGCGGACGAGCCGGCGTCCCCGTAGGGGGCCAGCGGCGCACCCGCGAGCGCCCGGACCCGCTGGGCGAGCTCGAAGGGATCGACGGGCTTGAGCAGCATCTCGTTGGCGCCGGACCACGCAGCGAGCCAGCGGTCCTGCTCACGCGAGGCCAGGACCAGCGACGGCACGGCCTCGAAGGCGCCGAGGTCCGCCCGCGCCCGCAGGTCGTACAGCACCGCGTACCCCCCGCGCGGATCGAGATCACCGTCCACGACGAGCACGTCGAAACCCGGCCCGTCGGCGAGGAGGCGGGCACGGGCCGGCTCGGCGCCCTCGACCACCTCCACCTCGATGTCCGGGGTGAGCGCCAGCGCGCTCGTCGCACGGGCGCGCTCCTTCGGATCCTGCGACACGACCAGCACCCGCACAGCTCGACCTTCCGTCCCGGGGCGTTGGACCGACACGGTAGCCGCTACCCGGCGCCGTTTCGGGTCCCGCACACCGCGGGCAGGCAGCGAACGACCTGCTCATGACCGGCGCGCCGCTCCGGCCGCGTCACGTAGCATCCTGGCGAGGCGAGGAGGACACGGTGGGTGCGAACCGCTCCCGGACCGCGACGCTCGGACGTCGTGTCCTCGTCCCCGTCGCCAACCCCGCCTCGATCCGGCCGCTCCTGGAGCTCGCCGCGGAGCTGGTCGATCCGGACGGGGAGATCGTGCCCCTGACGGTCCTTGCGGGTGACGCGGACGCCGGCGCCATCGCCGATGCCTGGCAGGGGATGGCCGCGGCGGAGGCCCTGGCCACCCGACTGGAGGTGCGTGCCCGCGGGCAGGTGGCCTTGAACCCCCACCTCGGCGACGCCGTGCTGGAGGCGGTCCAGGCCGATGACACCAGCCTGGTCCTGATGGGCTGGCGCGGTGCGAGCTCGACCAACGACGTGTTCGGACGCCTCATCGACCACGTGCTCGGCCGTTCCTCCGTCCCGCTGGCGGTGGTCCGCCTCGGTGCCCTGCCCGCGCAACGCATCCTGCTCCCGATCAGCGGCGACCATCTGCTGCCCGGGGGGTCCGGTGGCCTGGAGCTCGCCGTGGCCCTGGCGACCCGCCTGCGGTCCGCGACGTCCCGGCCGGCCACCATCCTGCGGACCGGTGCCAGGCAGGCCCCGCTGCCGGAGGTGGTGACCTCGCTCGGCGACCGCGTGCACCACGACCGGCGCCGCACCCACCAGGCGGTCGCCTCCTTCGCCGGGCCTACCGACCTGATCGTCGCACCGGTCGCACCCACCGTCTCCGGTCTGCGTGCCGCCACGACCCACCTCGCCTGGGCCGCGCCGGACGCGACCCTGCTCGTCGCGATCGACGTCGGTCCCATCACCGACCGCTCCTTCGCCGACGCCGTCGCCGACGCTGGGCGCCGAGCCCCGAGCCGCAGCACTGCCACCGAGCAGCGCGTCCACGCGATCGTGGTCACGGTGCGCCTGCCCGAGCACGTCACCGTCCCTGCCGAGGTCGTCGATCGGCTGCTCACCGCCGTCGGGCCGACCGAGCACCTCATGGGCTGGTGGCCGGTGGAGGATCCGCGGCTGCATGTGCGCGTCACCGTGCACGTGCAGGCACCCGACACCAACCGGGCGATCGGGCGCACCGTCGCCTGCCTGCACGACGCCCCCGAGCTCGCCGGCGCGGAGATCAGCTACGACCTCGAACACGAGCCGAGCCGCCCGCGACGCGTCCCGGGCCTGGTCGTCGACACCGACCACCTCGGCGTGCACAGCGACGAGGTGGAGAGCCTCGGCCGGCGCACGCGCGAGGGTGGCGAGGCGTGAGCGAGACAGCCGAGGTGGTCATCGACGCGACCGGCCTGCGCTGCCCGGTGCCGGTCACCCACCTCGCCGACGCCCTCGCCACGGTCCCGGTCGGGCACAGCGTCACGCTGCTCGCGACGGATCCGAGCGCACGGGTGGACGTCCCGGTCTGGTGCCGGCTGCACCGTCACCGGCTACGGACCGTCGCCGAGGACGGGGACGGCTGGTCGTTCCAGGTCGTCAGGGCGCACTGACCTCCGCCGGTGCTCACCCACCTCGGGTCGCGTCGAGGAGCACCTCGATGTCGGCGGCCACCGCGGCCGGCACCCGGCCCCCGTCCAGAGCGACGTAGGCCCGCAGGCCCTCGACGTCCAGACGCAGGCGGCCCCGGATCCACAACGGCTCCAGCCCGGCATCGGTCACGTCGGCACCGGCGGCGACGGCAGCCTCGATCGGCAGCCGTCGCAGCGCCCGGACCACCACCACCTCCCGCCCGAGCGGGACGGCCGGTAGCGGGCCGCCGTCGGCCCATCTGGCGGCCAGCTCGTCCCAGACCTCCTCGTAGCACTCCCAGGCGGCTTGGCTGCCGAGCTCGTCGAGGTCCGCACCGGTCTCGTCGCGGATGGCGGCGAGGACCACGGCGTGCACGGTCTCGGTGAGGGCCGGGCGCACCGACTCCGGCTGGGTCAGCACCCGAACGAGCCAGCCGCGCCGAGCGATGGTCGCGTCCTCGATGCGGGCGACGACCAGGTCACGGACCCGCTGTGACCAGGTCCGGCGCAGGATCTCGTCCCAACCGGTGGTGTCGTCCATGCTGCGGCCCCTACGACGCCCCTCGACGCGACGACGCACCCCGCAGGGTGCGTCGTGGTGGTGGATCGGCGCGACTCAGAAGGTCGCGCTGTCCCCGCAGGCGCAGGAGCCGGAGGAGTTGGGGTTCTCGATGGCGAACCCGGAGGCCTCGAGGGACTCCTTCCAGTCGATGACCGACCCACCGAGGTAGGGGGTCGACATCTTGTCCACCCGGATGGTGATGCCGTGCTGGGTCTCCTCGAGATCGCCCTCGAGCTGCCGGTCGTCGAAGAACAGGGCGTAGCGGAAACCGGCGCAGCCTCCGGCCTGGACCGCGACCCGCAGCGCGATGTCGTCGAGGTCGGGCTGGTCGGCGAGGAAGCTGCGGACCTTCTCCGCGGCCGTCTCGGTCAGGGTGATGACGGATCCGGTGTCGACGGTCGTATCTGCGCTCACGGCGTGCTCCTCGGGTGCGGGGTCGGTGCCGGCCACCCCTGGGCGGACACCTCGGGTGCGGCGCGGAGTCTACCGACGCACCCGGTGTGGCCGCCAGACCCGCAGCTCGGGGGCTTCGCCCACCCGTGACGCGCCGGGGGCCGCGCCACCGTGGACGCGGCCCCCGAGCGGTGCGGCACCTCAGTCCTCGATGAAGTCCCCGTCCACGGGCCCGAACCGCAGGTAGCGGTCGAAGTCCACGGTCAGGTCGGGGTAGTCGTCGGCGCTCACCGTGCCGAGCTCGCTGAGGTGGTTCTCCAACGCGAGCTGGTAGGTGACGCCGACGCGGGTGAACTCCAGCCCCTCGAAGGGGTAGGCGTCGCCGCCGCCGAGGAGGAAGTCGATGCTCGCGAGCGCGAACACCTCGTCCGAGGCGACCACCGTGCCGTCGGTGACGAGCGCCACCTCGGAGTCGTCGGCCCGGGTGACCGTGGCGTCCACGAGGCGTGAGCCGACCGGCTCGGTCGCGTCGTAGGTGAACTCCACCCCGGCCCACTGCGCGTGCTGGCCGCCCGCCTCGGGCAGCTCCGCGAGCCCGTGCTCGAGCACCGCGACGAGCTGGTCGCCGTCGAGCTCCACGACCCCGACGAAGTTCGAGAAGGGCGCGACATCGAAGGTCGTCAGGCGTGTCACCGGACCGGTCGGGATGACGCTGTCGTTGCGCATCCCACCCCCGTTCTGCAACGCGACGTCCGCCTCGGGCAGGCCGAAGGCGTCCGCCTGGTCACGTGCGGTCTCCAGCAGCGCGTCCGCGAGCAGGTTGCCGAGGTTGGTCTCCCGGGTCCGGACCGAGTCCCGCCGCCCATCGAGCGGGACCTCGGTGGTGGCGACCTCGGTCTCGTCGAGGTCGTCCACGTAGGTCTGGACCGGGTCCACCACGGTCTCGAGCATGGTCGCGTTCTCCGGCCCATCCATCGGTACCGGCAGCAGCGCGCTGTCGGCCCGCTCGATGCGGATCAGCTCACCCGCGTCGTCGAAGCCGAGGACGAGCTGGCCGATGTCGGCGTAGTTGCCGGGGGTCGTCACGACCGGGACCTGACCGCCATCGGCGTCCACGGCGAAGAGCGGGAACTCCTCGAGCCGCTCGCCTCCGCCGCCACCGATGACCGCGTCGATGCCGCTCAGCTGGGTGACCAGCTCGAGCTCCTCGTCGATGTCCTGCAGGTGGCTGGACAGCAGGATGATGTCGACCTCCTCGTCCTCGAGCGCCTCGATCTCGGCCTCGACGGCCGGGAGGACCTCCTCGGCCACGACGCCACCGAGGCTCGTGACATCGGCGAGATCCTCGTAGACCGCGCCGATGATCCCGACCTCGACGCCCTCGTCGGTGGTGACCACGGTGCTGCCGGAGATCCGGTCTTCGACCGGGGCGAGCGCCGGCTCGTCGCTGATGTCGAGGTTGGCCGAGAGGAACGGCACGTCCGAGGTCGCCTCGATGAACTCCGCGAGGAACGCCGGGCCGAAGTCGAACTCGTGGTTGCCGATCGTCATCGCGTCGAAGCCGGCTTCGAGGTAGACGAGCGCGTCGTAGAAGGGCCCGCCCTCGGCCTCGAGCGCCTCACGGGAGGCGTTCAGGCGCGGACCGGCGAGGAAGTTGTCGCCAGAGGACAGCGTGACGACCGTGCGGTCCTCACCGACCACGGCGTCGGCCTGGAGCTGCTGGATGTCGGCCACGAAGCGCGCCACCCCGGGCATCTCGCCGTCAGCCTCGGGGAGCAGCATCGACTCACCGTCGTTGATGTGCAGGACCGTGAGGGTCAGGTCCGCGCTCGGGAAGGCGTCGACGGCACCGAGGAGGCGGTCAACCATGCTGGCGAGCTGGTCGCGCCGGAGGGGATCCGCCGGTGCGAACTCGGAGCTGGAGATGCCGCGGATGAGGCCGAGCTCGAAGGCGACCGAGACGTTGTCGGCGTGGGTGCCGGACGCGTAGTCGTCGAAGTACGGGCCGCCCTCAGCCGCCGTTGGCAGGCCGAGCGCGAACCCGTGCGCGCGGACGAGCATCGTGGCGACCTGGGCACGGGAGATCTCGGCGCCGGGACGGAAGGTGCCGTCCTCGTAGCCGCGCACGATCCCGGCGCTGGACAGCGCCGCGATGTCCTCGGCGTGGGTCGTGTCGACCGCGTCCTCGTAGGGAGGCACGATGCCAGGGGGTAGCTCGATCCCGGTGGCTCGCAGCGTGCGTGCGAGCATGGCGGTCAGCTGGCCACGGGTCGCGTTGGTCGCCGGCTCGTACCGTGGCGGGTCCTCGCTCACGCCACGGAGCACGTCACGGGATGCGGCGCAGTCGATCGCGGCGGCGTGGGTGCTTCCGGGGGTGACGTCCTCGAAGCCCGCCTGCGGGGCGGGATCCGGACAGCCGGTCAGGTCAGGTGGGGCGTCCTGCGCGGTCGCGGGGACCGCCAGGACGGCGCCGACGAGGATCGTCGACGCCAGGGTCGTGAAGATGCGTCGCATCGTCCGAGCTCCAGGATGTGTGCCTCGGCGCACCGATCGGCGCGCCGGAGAGCGGCCGGCATCCCGCCGCTCCCACTCCACGCTAGGCCGGGACCGTGACCGGTCGGCGAGCAGGACGCGCAACGTTCATCGGCTGGTCCCGAGCGGGTCACCGTCCGGTCGCCCGTCCGTCCACAACGAGCCGCGCCGCGAGCCGCCGGGCGGCGGCAGCGACCTCGGCCCCTGGGGCGGGACCCGGCCCGGCGGGGGCCGCCGCTTCGGCATCGAGCAGCGCCCCGGTGCCCAGCTCCCCGAGGTCCTCCGCGACCTGCCCGGCGACCACGGCGACCGGGATCCTGGCGGCCGCGGCGAGGGAGTGCACGTGGCCCACGACCTTGCCGGTGGCCGAGGTCGCATCGAGCCGGCCCTCGCCGGTGACCACGAGGTCCGCGCCCGCCAGGGCCGACGCGAGACCCACGAGGTCGGCGACCCGGGCCGCGCCGGGGACCAGTGCTGCGCCGAGCCCGAGCGCGAGCCCGAAGCCGAGCCCCCCCGCCGCGCCGGTGCCCGCGACCTCCCGCACCCGCTCGCCGCCTCCCAGGTCCCGCTCGAGCACCTCGGCGGCACGCACGAGCCCCTCGGCGAGCACCTCGACCGCGGCCGCGTCGGCGCCCTTCTGGGGGCCGAACACCTCAGCAGCCTCGGCGAGCGGGGTCGTGACGTCGGTGAGCACCTCGATCCTGATGCCCTTCAGGTCCGGCGCCCAGCCACGCTCGATGCGATCGAGCCCGAGCAGCTCACCCCCGCCGATCTTCAACCCCGAGCCGTCCGCCATCCGCGGCCGGAACCCGATCGCGGTCAGGGCCCCGAGCCCCGCATCCACCGTCGCGCTGCCGCCGAGACCCACCAGGACGTGCTCGGCCCCGGTGGCCACCGCAGCCAGCAGGAGCTGGCCGACGCCGTAGGTGGTCGTCACGAGCGGGTCGCGACGGCTCTCTGGGACGAGGTGGAGCCCGCAGGCCTGAGCGGACTCGATCACGACCAGCCCGTCGGTCCGTTCCAGGAGGCGGGCGGTGACCGGGCGACCGAGGGGGCCGACCACCTCGTGCTCGCTCCACCGGTCGCCGGCGCGGGCGAGCACGCGTGCGAGCCCGTCGCCGCCATCGGCGAGCGGGAGCAGCGCGAGCTCGTCGCTCGGACGCGCCGCCCGCCAGCCCTCCGCGATGGCCGTCGCGGCGGCACCAGGATCCAGGCTGCCCTTGAACCCGTCCGGTGCGATCAGGACCCGCACGCTGCTCCCCTGGTCGTCGGCTCCTCGACGCTACCCGGCGGCGTGGTCCAGGGGACCAGGTGCCGGACTGCGACCCTGCGGGAGGTCCGCTAGCGTCGGTGCCGACAGGTCGCGGCGGTCCGCCGCGCCATCCCGAGCACCGTCCGGGGCGAACGCTGCAGGCGTCGCCGGCCGGACCCGGAGCAGGAGCACATCGTGGCCGAGGTCGAGCTGCCCCAGCTGGGAGAGTCCGTCGAGGAAGGCATCATCACCGCCTGGCTGGTCGAGGTCGGCGACAGCGTGGAGGTGGACCAGCCCATCGTGGAGATCTCCACCGACAAGGTCGACACCGAGATCCCCTCCCCCATCGCCGGCGTCGTCCAGGAGCTCAAGGCCGCCGTCGACGACACCGTCCCCGTCGGTGCCGTCATCGCCGTCATCGGCGAGGAGGCCGACAGCGGCACCACCCCCGCCAGCGGCGACGACCAGCCCGACACCACCGACCAGGCCGAGCCCGCCGACGAGGCTGAGCCCGCCGTCGCCGCGACGCCCAAGGACCCTGAGGCGGTCGACGTGGTCTCCTCCTCGAGCGCTCCCAGTGGGAAGCGTGTCCAGCGCGGCGAGGACGACGACGCCGACGTCATCGTGCTCGGCGCGGGGACCGGCGGCTACTCCGTCGCGCTGCGTGCCGCCCAGCTCGGGCTCGACGTCATCCTCATCGAGCGCGCCAAGGTCGGTGGCACCTGCCTGCACTGGGGCTGCATCCCGACCAAGGCGATCCTGCAGACCGCCGAGGTGGCCGAGCACGCCCAGGAGGCGGCCGGCTTCGGCGTGCAGCTCGACTACCACGGCATCGAGGTCGCGGCGCTGAACGCCCACAAGGACGGCGTCGTCGACAAGATGTGGAAGGGCCTGCAGGGCGCGCTGAAGCAGCGTGGGGTCGAGACCCTCCTCGGGGAGGGCCGCATGGTCGACACCCGGACCGTCGAGGTGACCACCGAGGACGGTGCGCGCCAGGTGTCCGCCCCGGCCATCGTCATCGCCACCGGCTCCAAGCCGCGCGAGCTGCCCTTCGCCCCCTTCGACGGCGAGCGCATCCTCTCCTCCGACCACGCCCTCCATCTCGAGGAGCTGCCCGGCTCCGCGGTGATCCTGGGCTCCGGCGCGGTCGGCATGGAGTTCGCCAGCGCCTGGGATGCCTTCGGCGTGGACGTCACCCTCGTGGAGCTCGAGGACCGGCTCCTGCCGCTGGAGGACGCGGACGCCTCCAAGGAGATCGGTCGGGCCTACCGCAAGCGCGGCATCACCGCCATGACGGGCGCGAAGGTCTCCGAGGTCGAGACCACCGAGACGGGCGTGCGGTGCACCGTCGAGACGCCCAAGGGTCAGGAGCATCTCGAGGCGGACCTGCTGCTGGTCGCGGTGGGACGCGGCCCGGTCACCGAGGGCGCGCAGCTCGACGCCGCCGGCGTCGCGGTCGACGAGCGCGGCTTCGTGGTCGTCGACGAGTACTGCCGCACGAACGTCGAGGGCATCTGGGCCCTGGGGGACGTCATCGCGACGCTCGGCCTGGCCCACGCCTCCTTCCAGGAGGGCTTCCTGGTCGCCGACCAGCTCGCGGGCCTGGACGTGGTCCCGATCGACTACCGGGGGGTCCCGCGGGTCACCTACTCCCACCCGGAGGTCGCGTCGGTGGGCTACACCGAGGCGCAGGCCAGGGATGCCGGCTTCGAGGTGGTCGTGGAGCGGTTCCCCTTCCAGGCCCTCGGGCGCGCGGCGATGATGAAGGCGAGCGGGATGGTCAAGCTCGTCGCGGAGCAGGACGAGGACGCCGAGGGGGGCGCCGGACGTGTCCTCGGCATCCACATCGTCGGCCCCAAGGCCACCGACCTGATCGCCGAGGGTCAGCTGATCTACAACTGGGAGGCTCTGCCGACCGACGTCGCGAGCTTCGTCCACGCCCACCCCTCGCTCAGCGAGGCCATCGGCGAGGCGCACCTCGCGCTCGCCGGACGGGCCCTGCACGGCTGAAGAACCGCTACGCCCACACCTGAACGAGGAGCACATCGTGGCCGAGGTCGAGCTGCCCCAGCTGGGAGAGTCCGTCGAGGA